>NZ_SOGO01000021.1:0-151650 GCF_004403415.1 Cryobacterium sandaracinum | reverse complement strand
CGCCAGCCCCGCGGCCCCGCAGCCCCGCAGCCCGCCGCCCGCCGCCGCGCCGCCGCGCCGCCCACTGCTCTCACCAATTCGACGGAGATTTGGCTCTGAACGGCGCTGTCGGGCGCTTTCTGCACCGCACGGGCCAAAATCTCCGTCGAATTGGTACGGGCTGGGGCTGAGTGTCTGGCGGATGCCCGAACCACAAAGGCGCTGCGGCACATCCGCTCGGTGTTGCGGCTAACGCAGGAGATCCGTCCGGCCGGGCCCGGGCACCCGCACGAGTTCTGCTCTGGTCCGTGTCGGGCGGGCAGCCCAGGCGACGGATGTCCTGAGTTGGCCACACGCGTGCGCTCGGCCGGCCTAACCAATTCGACGGAGATTTGGCCCTGAACGGCGCTGTCGGGCATTTTTCAGGCCCCACAGGGCAGAATCTCCGTCGAATTCGTTCACGCACCGGCGGGGTGCGAGCGGACAAGCGGAGGCAGGGAGTGGACGCCGGGCGAGGGTGGCGGCAGGAGAGGCTCGCTCCTATTTCGTGGCGGCGATGTCCGGAGCCTCGAGCCGCACGCGGTCGGCGGACTCATCGTCGGGCTGCTGCTGCGACGCGCGTTCCGCCGCCACCCGCTTGAGGTAGGTGCCCACTTCGCGCGTCTCCCGGGCTTCGTCCCAGCCAAGCACCCCGGCCATCAGCCGCGCGGCCACGGGCGCCGCCGAGACGCCGCGGTCCCAGGCCTCGATCGAGATGCGAGTGCGGCGAGCCAGCACGTCCTCGAGGTGCAGGGCGCCCAGATGCGTGGCCGCGTACACGACCTCCGCCTCGATGTAGTCGTCGGCCCCCGGCAGCGGGTCCGCCAGTGACGGGGTCTTGCGGATCAGGTCGAGAAGCTCGTCGGTCAGGGTGCCGTAGCGGTTCAGCAGGTGCTCGACGCGGACGGTGTGCAGGCCGAACGCCCGCGCGATCCGGCCGCGCTTGTTCCAGGCGGCCTGGTAGCCCTCGGCGCCGAGCAGCGGGATCTCCGCCGTGGTGGAGGCCGGGACCCGTTCGTCGAAGGCGTCGACGGCCGCATCGATCGCATCCTTCGCCATCACCCGGTACGTGGTCCACTTTCCGCCCGCGATCACCACCAGGCCGGGCACGGAGTGTCCGACGAGGTGTTCGCGGGACAGCTTCGAGGTGCTCTCCGACTCCCCGGCCAGGAGCGGCCGCAGGCCGGCGTAGACTCCCTCGACGTCCTCCCGGGTCAGCGGCACCCGGAGCACGGCGTTCACGTGTTCGAGCAGGTAGTCGATGTCGGCGGCGGTGGCGGCCGGGTGCGCCTTGTCCAGATGCCAGTCCGTGTCGGTCGTGCCGATCAGCCAGTGTCGTCCCCAGGGGATCACGAACAGGACGCTCTTCTCGGTGCGCAGCAGCAGCCCCATGGCCGACTGGAACCGGTCCCGGGGCACGACCAGGTGGATGCCTTTCGACGCGCGCACCTTGAACGTGCCGCGTTCGCCGACCATGCGCTGCGTGTCGTCGGTCCAGACCCCGGTGGCGTTCACGACCTGCCGGGCCCGCACCTCGAACCGTTCATCGGTCTGCAGGTCGTGGGCGTGCACGCCGACCACCCGCTCACCCACCTTGATGAATCCTTCGACCCGCACCCGGCTGGCCGCGTGCGCCCCGTAGAACGACGCGGTGCGCACGAGCGAGGCCACGTAGAGCGCGTCGTCGACCTGCCCGTCGTAGTAGGTGATGCCGCCGACGATCGTGTCGGTGTTCAGGCTGGGCAGAAGCCCCTTCACCTGCCGCTTGGACAGGTGGCGGTGGTGCGGCACACCGGGGGCGCGCCCGCCGGTATATGAAAACAGGTCGTAGAGGAGCATGCCGGCGCCCACGTAGAAGCGCTCGGTGACGCGCTTCCTGAGCGGGTACAGGAACCGCACCGGCTTCACCAGGTGCGGGGCGATGCGCTGCAGGAGCAGGCCACGCTCCGTCAGAGCCTCGCGCACCAACCGGAAGTCGGCCTGTTCCAGGTAGCGGATGCCGCCGTGCACCAGCTTGGACGACCGGCTCGACGTTCCCGACGCCCAGTCCCTGGCCTCGAGGATTCCCACGCTCAGGCCGCGGGTGACCGCGTCCAGGGCGGCTCCGGTGCCGACGATGCCGCCGCCGACCACGAGGATGTCGAGCTCTTTGCCCTTCAGCCGTTCGAGGGCCGCAGCTCGTTCCTCCGGACCCAGTTTCGTGGATCGCGACGCCGAATTACCTGGTGCCATGTGCTCACTCCCATTCCGGATGGTGTGGTGCTTACCTGACGCTAATTCATACCGACGCTAGTTCACTCGGTGCGGCGCGACAACCGTCTAATTCCCCCGGTACGGGGCGACGACCACCTCGACGCGCTGGAATTCCTTCAGGTCGGAGTAACCGGTGGTCGCCATCGACCGGCGCAGCGCGCCGACGAGGTTCGCGGTGCCGTCGGCGATCGGCGTCGGGCCATACAGGATGGTCTCGAGCGGCGCCAGGGCGCCCACCTCGACCCGCTTGCCGCGGGGCAGCTTCGAGTGGTGCACCTCGGCACCCCAGTGGAAGCCGCCGCCGGGGGCATCCGTCGCCCGGGCCAGCGCGGTGCCGAGCATGACGGCGTCGGCGCCGCAGGCGATGGCCTTGACGATGTCGCCGGAGGTGTTGAGGCCGCCGTCAGCGATGACGTGCACGTAGCGTCCACCGGACTCGTCCATGTAGTCCCGACGGGCACCGGCGACATCGGCCACGGCCGTGGCCATGGGCGCGTGGATGCCGAGGGAGGCGCGCGTGGTCGAGGCCGCGCCGCCGCCGAAGCCGACGAGCACGCCGGCCGCACCCGTGCGCATGAGGTGCAGGGCCGCGGTGTAGGTCGCCGCCCCGCCCACGATCACGGGTACGTCGAGTTCGTAGATGAACTTCTTGAGGTTGAGGGGTTCCTGGTTCTGCGAGACGTGCTCGGCAGAAACGGTGGTTCCGCGGATGACGAACAGGTCGACGCCGGCGGCGACGACGGTCTCGTACAATTCCTGCGTGCGCTGCGGCGACAGGGCGCCGGCCACAGTCACGCCGGCCGCGCGGATCTCCGCGAGGCGGGCGGTGACGAGCTCAGGCTTGATCGGCTCGGAGTACATCTCCTGCATGCGCGCGGTGGCCCGGTCGGCGGGCAGCTCGCGGATCTCGGCGAGGAGCGGCTCGGGTTTGTCATAGCGGGTCCAGAGGCCCTCGAGGTCGAGCACGCCGACGCCGCCGAGCTGACCCATCATGATGGCCGTCTGCGGGGAGACCACGGAGTCCATCGGCGCCGCGAGGAACGGGATCGAGAATTGATACGCGTCGATGGTCCAGTCGACCGACACATCCTCCGGGTCGCGGGTGCGCCGGCTGGGCACAATCGCGATGTCGTCGAAGGCGTACACGCGGCGGGCGCGCTTGGAGCGGCCGATCTCGATTTCCATGATTTCAGTTTAGGTGCCGCGGCGCTCCTCGACGACGGATGCCGCGGGGTGCATCCTGAGGTGATGGACGTCACCGCCGACCCTCTGTCCTTCCTGCGCGAGCGCACCAGCATGAAATGGCGCAGTTTTCCCGCCGATGTGCTGCCGCTCTTCGTCGCCGAGTCCGACTTTCCGCTCGCCGAACCTATCCGGGACGCGTTGACAGCGGCGGTGCGGCGCAGCGACACCGGGTATGTCGCACCGGTCAACGGGCTTGGCGCGGCCTTCGCGGGGTTCGCCGGTCGCCGCTGGGGCTGGCAGGTCGACCCGGAGCAGGTGACCACGACGACAGATGTCAGCGTGGCCATCGTGGAGACCCTGCGAATGCTGATCAGGCCCGGCGACCGGGTTGTGATCACTCCCCCGGTCTACCCGCCGTTCTTCGACCTCGTGCCCGAGGCCGGCGGGGTGCCGCACGCCGTGCCACTCCTCGCCGGTCAGACCGGCTGGACCCTCGACCTGGACGGCCTCGAGCGCGCCTTCCGATCGGGCGTGCGCTGCGTGCTGCTCTGCAACCCGCACAACCCGATCGGGCATCCGCACACCGTCCAGGACCTTACGGCGCTGTCCGAGCTCGCCGCCCATTACGGCGTCACGGTCGTCAGCGACGAGGTCCACGCCCCGCTGACCTACACCGACGCCGCTTTCACGCCCTACCTCACGGTCTCCACCGAGGCCGCCGACCACGGCGTCTGCGTGACGAGCGCGAGCAAGGCCTGGAACCTGGCCGGCCTCAAATGCGCGCTTCTCGTCACCGCCGGCGAACGGATGCGCGCCGAGCTCGCCGCCCTGCCCCAGGAGGTGTCCTGGCGCACAAGCCAGTTCGGGCTGATCGCCGGCATCGCGGCGTTCCGCGACGGGGAGCCGTGGCTGGACGGGGTGATCGCGGCCCTCGACGACAATCGGCACGAGCTCGCCGCGCTGCTCGACGCGCAACTGCCCGGGGTCGGCTACCGGCAGCCAGGGGCCGGCTACCTGGCCTGGCTTGACCTGCGGAGCCTCGGCTGGGGTGACGACCCGGCGCTGGTCGCACTCGAGCAGGCCCGGGTCGCGCTCAGCCCCGGCCCGATGTTCGGCGAACCGGGCCGGGGCTTCGCGCGTCTCAACTTCGGGTGTTCACCTGAGGTGCTCGCGGAAGCGGTCTCCCGGCTGGCCGCGGCCGCCTAGTCGCCCTCGAGTACTGTCAGCGGCGGTAGTTGGGCGCCTCGACCACGATCTGCACGTCGTGCGGGTGCGACTCCTTGAGCCCGGCGGACGTGATCCGAACGAACTTACCTTTCTGTTTGAGCTCGTCGATCGTGCGCGCGCCCACGTAGAACATGGACTGGCGCAGGCCGCCGATCAGCTGGTAGGCCACGGCGGATACCGGTCCGCGATACGGGACCTGGCCCTCGATGCCTTCCGGGATGAGTTTGTCGTCGGAGGGGACATCCGACTGGAAGTAGCGGTCCTTGGAGTAGGAGGTCTTCGTGCCACGGCTCTGCAGCGCGCCGAGCGAGCCCATGCCGCGGTAGGTCTTGAACTGCTTGCCGTTGACGAAGACGAGCTCGCCGGGGCTCTCGTCACAGCCGGCGAGCAGGGAGCCGAGCATGACGGTGTCCGCGCCGGCGACCAGTGCCTTGGCGATGTCGCCGGAATACTGCAGCCCGCCGTCGGCGATGACCGGGATGCCGGTCTCCCGGGCCGCGAGCGACGCCTGGTAGACGGCGGTGATCTGCGGCACGCCGACGCCGGCGACGATGCGGGTGGTGCAGATCGAGCCGGGGCCGACCCCGACCTTGATCGCGTCGGCGCCGGCGTCGATGAGGGCCTGGGCGCCGGAGCGGGTGGCCACGTTGCCGCCAATCACGTCGACCTCCTCGAAGGCAGGGTCGGACTTCAGGCGACGGATGATCTCGAGCACCCCGGCGCTGTCGCCGTTGGCGGTGTCGACCACGAGCACGTCGACGCCTGCCTCGAGAAGTGCGGTGGCGCGCTGCCAGGCGTCGCCGAAGAAGCCGATAGCCGCGCCGACGCGCAGTCGTCCGGCATCGTCCTTGGTGGCGAAGGGGTATTCCTCGCTCTTGTCGAAGTCCTTGACCGTGATCAGGCCCGTCAGGCGGCCGTGGTCGTCCACGAGGGGAAGCTTCTCGATCTTGTGGGTGGCGAAGATGGCGACGGCGTCCATCGGGGCCATGCCGACCTTGCCCGTGATCAGCGGTGCCGTCGTCATCACCTCGCGCACCCGGGTCGTGTGCTTTTTGGTGGTGGAGACGAACCGCATGTCCCGGTTTGTGATGATGCCCACGAGCACGCCGTCGGCGTCGACGACGGGAAGACCGCTGATCCGGTACTGCCCGCAGAGGGCGTCGACCTCCGCAACGGTGGCGTCGGGCGAAGTTGTTACCGGATTGGTAATCATGCCGGATTCGCTGCGTTTGACGAGGTCGACCTGCTCGGCCTGGTCCGCGATCGAGAGGTTGCGGTGCAGCACGCCGAGGCCACCCTCACGGGCCATCGCGATGGCCATCCGGGTCTCGGTGACGGTGTCCATCGCGCTGGACAGCAGCGGCGTGGCCACGCTGATCCGGCGCGTCAACCGAGACATTGTCCCGGCTTCACTGGGAATGACGTCGGTGTGCCCCGGAAGAAGAAGGACGTCGTCGTACGTAAGCCCGGTGAAACCGAACGGATCTGGCTGATCCATGAAACCCCTTTTAACAATGCAGGAAAGTGGAGAAAACGCGGCCATCCAACTCGATTACCGGCTTCTCAATGTTAAGCGACGTTGCGCTCTGCGCATTCCTCAGCAGAGAATCTAGGGAGTGTCGGCCGTCGTCGGAACATATGCGACATAATCTTCACTTACTGTCAACAAAGATGTTGGTAGGTGAGACCCGGGGCACGCTCGGTCACAGACCCAACGGTGCCGCCATGGAGGTGCAGTGAATTCCCCTGAAGCTGTTCGCAGATTCTCACCCAGAATGCTGGTGATCTTTTTCGGCCTGCTCTTCGCAGCCCTGACTATGTCCACATTCGCCACCGTCTCGGCCAGTCCGGCTCATGCCGATGAGGTCGGAACCGATCAGTACGAGTTCGTACTCACCGGCAATGTGCAGTTCGACCAGAAACCGCTCGACAATGTGCTGATCACCGTCGAGGGGGCCGGCTATGAAGCATCCGTGGAAACGGGTGCCGACGGCAAGTGGAAGGTCGGCGTGCCCGAGAAGGCCGCCTACACCGTCACCCTCGATGAGGAGACCCTCCCCGAGGGCGTCGTCGTCGCCAAGGGCGGCAGCGTGATCGAGGCGGAATTCGCGCTCACGAAGGTGAAGTCGGTCAACTTCTTCCTCGGTGAGGGCACGCGCACGACGGTGAGCTTCTTTGACCAGTTCATCAATCGGTTCGTCAACGGGCTGAACTTCGGTCTGCTCCTGGCCCTCGCCGCGATCGGGCTGTCCCTGATCTTCGGCACCACCGGGCTGAGCAACTTCGCGCATGCGGAGATGATCACCTTCGGCGCGCTGATGTCCCTCCTCTTCTCGGTCACGCTCGGCCTGCCGATCTGGCTGGCGATCATCATCGCCGTCGCGCTGAGCGCGGGCTTCGGCTGGAGCCTGGACGCGGTGATCTGGAAGCCGCTGCGCCGCAAGGGCGTCGGTCTGATCCCACTGATGATCGTGAGCATCGGCCTCTCGCTCGCCCTGCGCTACCTGTTCCAGATCTTCGTCGGCGGCGGAACGAGCCAGCTTCCGGGATCCGGCCTCGCCGACATGCAGCTGGGTCCGATCCGGCTCTCGATGATCGACGTGGCCAGCATGGGCATCAGCATCGTGGTGCTGTTGGCCGTTTCCTACTTCCTGTTGCGCACCCGCATCGGCAAGGCCACCCGCGCGGTCTCCGACAATCCCAGCCTGGCCTCGGCCAGCGGGATCGACGTCGACGGCGTCATCCGGATCGTCTGGGTGCTCGGTGGGGCCCTCGCCGGCCTCAGCGGAATTCTGTGGGCCTACTTCCGACCGGGCGTCAGCTGGGATATGGGTTTCCAGATCCTGCTGCTCGTCTTCGCGGCCGTGACCCTCGGCGGTCTTGGCACCGCTTTCGGCGCCCTGATCGGTTCGATCATCGTCGGCCTGTTCGTCGAACTGTCGACGCTGTTGCTTCCCTCCGACCTTAAATACGTCGGTGCACTTGTCGTGTTGATCCTGGTGCTGCTGCTTCGGCCGCAAGGCATCCTGGGTCGCAAAGAGAGAATTGGCTAGAAGGGCATCCGATGATCGACTGGGGAGCAATCTTTAGCAACGCAGCCGTCGAGCTGATCAGCCCGACCACCGCCGCCTACGCCCTCGCGGCTCTCGGGCTGGCGATCCACTTCGGATACACCGGCCTCCTGAACTTCGGCCAGGCCGGCTTCATGGCCCTCGGAGCCTACGGGTTCGCCATCTCCACCCTCAGCTTCGGTTTCCCCGTCTGGGGTGCCGTGCTGGTGGGGGTCGGCGCATCCGTCGTTTTCGCCCTGGTCCTGGGCATCCCGACGCTCCGCCTGCGCGCGGACTACCTCGCGATCGTGACGATCGCGGCGGCCGAGATCGTGCGCCTCCTGTTCACGACGAACACGTTCCAGTCCATCACGGGTTCCGCGAACGGCCTGAGCGGCTACAAGGGCGGTTTCGCCGGCCTCAACCCGATCCCGGAGGGGCGCTACGGCTTCGGCCCCTTCGAGTACAACGAGTACGACTGGTGGCTGCGCATCGTGGCCTGGTCGATCGTGGCCCTCGCCTGCCTGTTCACCTGGCAGATCATGCGCAGCCCGTGGGGTCGCGTGATCAAGGGAATCCGTGAAGACGAGGATGCTGTGCGCGCGCTCGGCAAGAACGTCTACTCCTACAAGATGCAGTCTCTGATTCTCGGTGGCGTGTTCGGCACGATCGCCGGAATGATCTTTGTGCTTCCCCGTGCGGTGGTGCCCTCGAATTATCAGACGTCCCTGACGTTCTTCATCTACGCGATCCTCCTGCTCGGCGGCGCGTCGACGATTCTCGGGCCGGTCATCGGCTCGATGGTCTTCTGGGTTCTGCTCTCCTTCTTCTCCGGGTTCATCGCCCGAGCGGTGGAGGCAGGCTGGATCCCTTTCATCACCAGCATTCAGGCCGGCCAGCTGCGCTTCATCCTGGTCGGAGTGGCGATCATGCTTATAGTCATCTTCAGACCGCAAGGCATCTTCGGAAACAAGAAGGAGTTGGCCTTTGTCAAATAACACCGTTCCCAGCAACAAGCCGGTCAAGTCGACCGACCTGCACATCGGCGAGGCCGAACCGGGCTGCAAGAAGCGCGACCCGATCCTGGTTGCCGACGGCGTGAGTCGAACCTTCGGCGGTCTCAAGGCCGTCGACGTCGACCACGTCGAGATCCCGCGCGGCGCCATCACGGCGCTGATCGGGCCCAACGGAGCCGGCAAGACCACCCTGTTCAACCTGCTGACGGGCTTTGACAAGCCTGACACCGGGTCGTGGACCTTCGAAGGTCGCCCCCTGTCGGGGATGCCCGCGTTCAAGGTGGCCCGGATGGGCCAGGTGCGCACTTTCCAGCTCACCAAGGCGCTCGGCCTGCTGACCGTCATGGACAACATGCTGCTCGGCGCCAAGGGCCAGGCCGGCGAGAACCTGTTCCGGGCGATCTTCCCCTTCTTCTGGGCCAAACAGGAGGAGGCGAACAGGGTGCAGGCCCTCGATATCCTCGAACGGTTCAAGCTCGACACCAAGAAGGACGACTACGCCGCAAGCCTCTCCGGCGGGCAGCGCAAGCTGCTCGAGATGGCACGGGCGCTGATGAGCGAGCCGAGCCTGGTGATGCTCGACGAGCCGATGGCCGGGGTGAACCCGGCACTGACGCAGTCGCTACTGGACCACATCCTCAACCTGAAGGCGGAGGGCATGACGGTTCTGTTCGTCGAACACGACATGCATATGGTGCGCCACATCGCCGACTGGGTCATCGTGATGGCCGAAGGCCGCGTGGTCGCCGAGGGCGACCCGCACGAGGTGATGCGTAACCCCGCCGTGATCGACGCCTACCTGGGTCAGCACCACGACGAGGACCTCGGCGAGGATCCGGCCGCCGAAACAGAACGTGTGGAAGCCATTAAGGAGTTGCTCGATTGACGAACACCAGCCCTGCCGCCGCGCCGGCTTACACGCCCACCGGGCAGCCCGTCGTCGAGGTCAAGACGGTGACGGCCGGCTACCTGCCGGGCGTCAACATCCTCAACGCCTGCTCCCTGACCGCCTACGACGGCGAGCTGATCGGGATCATCGGCCCGAACGGCGCCGGCAAGTCCACGCTGCTCAAGTCGATCTTCGGCCAGGTCAAGGTCCGGGAGGGTGAGATCCTGCTTCGCGGCGAGAACATCACCAACCTCAAGGCGAACAAGCTCGTGGCCAAGGGCGTCGGTTTCGTGCCCCAGACGAACAACGTCTTCCCCACGCTCACGATCCAGGAAAACCTGGAGATGGGCATGTTCCTGAAGCCGAAAGGCCTGACCGAACGCCTCGAGTTCGTCACGGAGATCTTCCCGGAGCTCGGGAAGCGTCTGCAGCAGCGCGCCGGATCGCTGTCCGGCGGGGAACGCCAGATGGTGGCCATGTCGCGGGCGCTGATGATGGGCCCGCACGTACTGCTGCTCGACGAGCCGAGCGCAGGCCTCTCCCCCGTGCGCCAGGACGAGGCGTTCCTGCGTGTCAAGGAGATCAACAAGGCCGGCGTGACCACGATCATGGTGGAGCAGAATGCGCGCCGGTGCCTGCAGATCTGCGACCGCGGTTACGTGCTCGACCAGGGCCGTGACGCCTACACGGGCACCGGCCGCGAGCTGCTGAACGATCCCAAGGTGATCGGCCTCTACCTCGGCACCCTCGGCCAGGACGACTAGCCGGAGCCGCCAGCACCGACTGCACGCCCCGCACGACGAAGCGGCGCCCGAGATCTTCGGGCGCCGCTTCCGTGTGTCCGGTGCTCCGTGTCCGGTGACGCCGATCGTGTCCGGGAGAGGGGCGTCACCGGGTGACGGCCGTCACCGGGCGCACGAAGAAGGACCCCGACCGAAGTCGGGGCCCTTCCAGATCGAACGCCGGTCAGCGACGAATCGTGACTAGTTGATGCGCTTGTACGTGTTGTCTTCGAGGTACTCGTAGACGCCGATGGTTGCCTCGGTCGGGTCGCCGTTCTCATCGAACGTGACCGGGCCGGAGAAGCCCTCGTAGTCGACCTGGTCGCCGGCCGCGAGGGCTTTAGCCGCCGCGGTGAAGTCGGAGACCGTGGTGCCGTCGCCGGTTCCCCCAGAGACCTGGCGGAGGTGCTTGGAGATGGCCTCACCCGAGACGTCGTTGGCCGCGTAGGCGGCCAGCGCGACGAGCATGACGGCGTCGTAAGATTCTGCCGCGTAGCTGAAGTCGGTCAGGGTGGGGTCGATCTCCTTGAGACGATCGGTGAAGTCGCCGAGGGTTCCTACGTCGAGGCCGGGCAGCGTGCCCTTGGCACCGGTGATGATGCCGGCGTCGAAGTCCTTGCTGTAGTCGGACAGGTTGCCGTCCACGAAGTACAGGTTGCCACCGGGGAAGCCGGAGCCGACCAGTGCGGGGGTGATGACCTTGGCCTGGTCGAACGTGATCAGGGCGATCGCGTCGGGGTTGGCGGCGGTCACTTCGGAGATCTGAGCGGCGAAGTTGGAGTCACCCTCGTTGAACAGGGACGTGGCGACGACCTCGCCGCCCGCAGCCTCGAAGGCGGTCGTCGTGGACTCGGCCAGGCCGGTGCCGTAAGAGTCGTTGAGCACGATCAGGCCGAGGGTGCTGTTGCCGTCGTCGGCGATCTGGGTGCCCAGGACTTCACCCTGCAGCAGGTCGGACGGGGCGGTGCGCCAGTAGAGGTCCTTGTCGGCGTACTTCGTGAAGTCCGCCGAGGTGTTGGCCGGGGAGAACTGCACGACGCCCGCGCCGGTGATCTGGTCGATCACGGTCTTGGAGACGCCGGAGGATGCCGCGCCGATGATGGCGGAAACCTTCTGCGAGAGAAGGTCGGTCACCGAACCGGTCGCGGTGTCCGTCGTGGTGTCGCCGGAGTCACGGAAGATGGCCTCAACGGTCAATCCGAGGTTCGCGTCGTTGATGTCCTTGACGGCCAGGGCGACGCCGGCTTCTTCGGGCGGGCCGAGGAAGGCCAGGGCGCCACTCTGGGGAAGGATGGTGCCGACCTTCAGGGTCAGGTCACGGTCGCCGGCCGTGATGGCCTGGGCGTCTCCGCTCGCGGCGGGGGCTTCCGATGCAGCCGGCTCAGTGGTGTTGCTGCTGCAGCCGGTGAGCAGAAGTGCACTGACGCCGACCAAGGCGACTCCAGTGACGACTGCCCGAACTGAGCGGGAGGCCGAGGCCTTCGCGAATACGCTCATGTTGCTCCTTGGGACTAGGAATGAGAAATGACAGCGGTCGATTGACTGCCGTTCTGTCACATTATTGACAGGAATCGCGCGAAACAAGGCAACCGGGTTACATCCGTGTAACGCAGACCAAATCGTTACGATCGGCGGCCGGTGACGCCCTGATAAGCGATCTGTTGCGCATCGGCCAGCGCGGCCGCACATTCTCCCCAGGATGCGCAGGCGAACGCCCCGGTACTGACCTGGTCGAGAGCGGGCCTGATCGACGCCGCACCGTCGTCTCCGGCCCGTGCTGCGGCCAGGGCGCTCAAGACGACTCCGTCATAGGCTTCACCGCCGCCGGCAGTGTCGACCAGCCCTGGATCGAGGGTGCGCAGGCGCGCTGCGAAGCCGTCACTGGCGGCCAGCGGCGTGCCTCCGTTCGCGAAGTCGCCGAGCCACAGCAGTACCACCGGCGCCGCCGCGACGGCGGCCGCCAGATCGCCCGGCATCGGAACGGTGGCGTCCCACAGCACGACGTCGACGCCACGAGCCAACAAGTCGGTCAGCGACGTCGCCGGGTCGACGGCGGAGTCGCGGTGGATGATCTCGATCGGAGTCCCGAGAATTCGGCCCTGCTCGGTGATCTCCCGGGCGGCCAGTTCGGAGCCGGCCACCTGTGCCGCACCACTGGCCGCCGCCGGGCCCGTCATGGGGAACAGAGTTCCGAGGCGCACGGTCCCGTCACCGGACGGAGCCACCACGACGGACGCGGCGGCAGCGGGCTCGACTGAGGGCGGCGCGACCTCAGCCCTACATCCGGACAGCAGGAGCACGCAGGCCAGCGCCCCGACGAGGATGACGGGCAGGGAAGTCGACGCAGTGCGCATCCGGTGTCCTTTCACATACGAGGTGCGTCCCCGAGCGTAGCGGGGCTCAGACCGGTTCAAGGGACGCACGCCGGGGCGCGCGTCCGGTGAGGACCATGTCGGTCGTGAGAACGACCAGCGCCACCCAGACCAGTGCGAAACCGACCCAGCGCTCGGGCGGCATGGGCTCGAGCAGCACGAAGACGCCGACCAGGAACTGCAGGATCGGAGCGAAGTACTGGATCAGACCCATGTATGTCAGAGGCAGGCGCCGGGCCGCGGCGGCGAAGAACAACAGCGGCACAGCGGTCACAACACCTGCTGCCAGCAGCCCCACGGTATGCCAGATGGACACGCTTCCGAAGGTAAGACCGGAGACAGAGGCCACCACGATCAGCTGCACCACGGCGATGGGTGCGAGCCAGACCGTTTCGAGGGTGAGTCCGGCGACGGCATCGACGTCGCGGCCGACCCTTTTCTTGATCAATCCGTAGAATCCGAACGAGAACGCGAGGATGAGCGACACCCACGGCAGCGAGCCGTAGCCGACGGTGAGCACGACGACGGCCCCGAGGCTGATTCCCACGGCCACCCACTGCAGCAGGCGCAGCCTCTCGCGCAGCAGAATGACGCCGAGGAACACGGTCACGATCGGGTTGATGAAGTAGCCGAGGGCTGCCTCGACCACGTGGCCGCTGAGGGCGGCGAAGACGTAGGTCTGCCAGTTGACGAAGATCAGCAGGCCGGCCAGACCCATGGTGAACACGATGCGAGGCCTCCGCAGCAGCGCGAGGAAGGACTTCCACTTGCGCGTGACCGTGATCAGCAGTGCGCAGAACACCAGGGAGAAGAGAACCCGCCAGGCCACGATCTCGAAGGCACCACTGGGCGCGAGGAGCAGAAAGTAGAGCGGCAGCGTGCCCCAGAGGGCGTAGGCGAGGACCGCGTAGATCAGTCCCTTGCTCTGCTCCGACCGCGCCGGGCGGGCCGCGCGGATTTTCCCGGGTGGAAGAGCGTCTTGCGCCACAGCGGACCTTTCTTAACGACGAATCCCGGATGGCCAGGGCCATCCGGGATTCTACCGTTGCGTGGGTGTGGCTAGCGAACGACGACTGCGAGCACGTCGCGGGCCGACAGGACGAGGAGGTCCTCACCACCGAACTTGACTTCGGTTCCACCGTACTTGGAGTAGATCACCTTGTCGCCGACGGCGACGTCGAGTGGAATGCGGTTGCCGTTGTCGTCAATGCGGCCGGGGCCGACTGCGACAACTTCGCCCTCCTGGGGCTTTTCCTTGGCGGTGTCAGGAATGACCAGACCTGATGCGGTGGTCTGCTCTGCGTCGACCTGCTTGATGACGATGCGATCCTCGAGCGGCTTGATGGAGACCGACACGGTTGACCTCTTTCTTAGCTAAGACATAGTTAGCAGACTCACAGCGAGAGTGCCAAGACGAGTTTAGGGCGCATCTGGCACTCACGCAACGTGAGTGCCAGATGCGTCGTGTTGATAGGTTTACACGATGGAACGCTCAGAGCTCGTCGAGCTGTTATCGCCGGGCGGTTTGCGCCTGCTGGACTCGTTGCCGCCGTACGACGCGGCCGCCGACGTCGTGCGGGTGGTGAGCGAACTGCGCAAGGCCGGACACAGCCCCGAGCTGGTCACCGCGGTGCTCAGCCAGTCCCGGCTCCGAGCCAGGGCCGTGCCCAAGTTCGGCGAGTTCGCCGGCCGCATGCTGTTTACGGAGGCCGGCCTCGAGCAGGCCACCCGGCTGCGGGTGGCGGCGCTGCACGCCGGCCGCTTCGCGGGCGCGTCCCTGAACCGGGTCGTCGACCTCGGCTGCGGCATCGGAGGCGACGCCATGGCCCTGGCCGCCATGGACCTCACGGTGACGGGGGTGGACGCCGACGAGGTGACCGCGACCGTCGCCAGCTACAACCTGGCTCCGTTCGAGAACGCGAGCGTTCTGCACTCGTCCGCGGAAGACGTCGACCTGGCCGGCTTCGACGCCGCCTGGCTCGACCCGGCCCGGCGCACCGCCGGGCACTCCAACACCTCGCGCCTGACCCGGCCGGAGGACTACTCCCCGCACCTCGATTTTGTCTTCGGTCTCAGTGAGCGGATGCCCGTCGGCGTCAAGCTCGGGCCGGGCCACGACCGCGAGCTGATCCCCGCGGAAGCCGAGTCGCAGTGGGTCTCCGTGGACGGCAAGCTCGTGGAGATGGGGCTGTGGTTCGGAGCACTGGCGCGCGCCGGCATCCGTCGCTCCGCCCTGCTGCTCGGCCGGACCGGGATCCACGAACTGACCGCGCCCCACGACAGCACGGATGCCCCGGTGGGAGTGCTGGGCGACTACCTGTACGAGCCGGACGGCGCGATCATCCGTGCCCGTCTGATCGGGGACCTGGCCCGGTCGCTCGACGCGTCGATGCTGAGCGAGGGGATCGCGTATTTCACCTCCGAGACCCTGCAACGCACGCCCTTCGCCACCGCATTCCGGGTGCTCGAGGTGCTGCCGGTCGACGAGAAGAAGCTGCGGCTGGGCCTACAAGAACGCCGCATCGGCACTCTCGAGATCAAGAAACGCGGCGTGGACGTCGACCCGGCCACCCTGCGCACCCGACTGAAGCTCAAAGGCCCCGAGTCGGCGACGCTCGTGCTCACCCGGGCCGCCGGCCACCGGGTGGCTCTGCTGGTGGAGCGGATTCCGCCACTCGACTGAGGCCAGCGGCGAAGGACAGCATGGCTCAGCCGGGCACGACCGTCAGCACCTGTGTGACGATCAACACCCACCCGACCGCGAGGACCAGCCCGGCCAGCCCGGTCCACAGCCCGTAGGCCCACGCGGTGCCGGCACGGCGCTCGGTCACGCGGGCCATCACGGCCAGCACGACCGCGGCCAGGGAGAGCGCCGCACCCCAGACGCCGAAGACCGCGATCAGCAGCCCCAGCAGCCCGAAGACGAGCGATGCGATGGACAGCCCGCCCTGGCCTGCCTGCGCGGTCAGCTCGCTGTCGGTGTAGACGTACGGCACCCATTCGGTAGGGGCTGTGATGGTCGACGCGTAGTCCAGCTCCCCCGGAGCGGGCGCCGGAGGCCGGGTGAGGTCGACCCGGAAGTCATCGTTGCGGGACCAGTCCCGTTCCTCCCCAACCATCCCCGCTGCTATCTTCCGCTCAGTACGACGAGTTGGGGATGGTGGCGAAGAAGACAGACCAGATCACGATACTGACCAGTGCCAGACCGACGCCGATGAACCCCGTGATCAGCCCGGTCAGCCAGAAGCCCCTCGCCTGCGGCTCCTTCGACTTACCGAGGAAGCCCAGGACGACCGCGGCGGCGGGGATGAACAGTCCGAGGATGCCACCCACAATCGGGAGGAACACGATCGGCGAGCCGAGCACGCCGATAACGCCGGCGACCAGCGCCAAGATGCTGAAAATCGGCTGCTTCGCGGCGACCGCACCGAAGGGCGACGAATACGCGTCGCCATGGGCAGGCGCCTGGGTCACCGCCGGGGTGCCGTAGCCGGGCGGCGGGGTCGCGGCGCCGTAGGCGGGCGGGACGGAGGCCGGCGGGGTCGGGCCGTTGTACGCCGGCGGGGCGGCGGACGCCCCCTGCTCGTCGCGCGGGATATCGGGGACCTGCGGCACGTCAGGCACCTCCGGCACGCCGGGCACCTGGGGCACGTCAGGCACGCGGGGCACGTCAGAGTTGCTGGGGTTGTTGGAATCGCTCATGCGAATTCATTCCTTTCCGGACAACGGGGTGGCGTCGCTAATTGCATATCGGGTCACGGGTCATCGACGCGCGGAATTTCTGCCCGTGGCCACCGGGTCAGTAGGTATTGAGCAGGGTCGGGTCGTTCGCGATCGCGATCATCAACGGGATCAGCAGGACGACGGCCAGGAGCTGAGCCGCCAGGCCGGCGTAGCCGACAATGAGGCCGGCAATCGCGAGTCCCCGTCCCTTTTCTCCAGTCTTCCCGATCTGGCTCAGACTGATGTGGCCGGTGATGATGCCGACCAGGGAGATCCCGAGCACCGAGGTCACGAGCGACACAATGGACAGCACGTTGTACTTCTCGGACGGGCCCTGCGGCGCGTAGGACTGAGGGTAGCCCGGCTGGGCGTAGGCCGGAGCGGCCTGCGCCGCCGGCGGCTGGAACTTGGGCGGGTTAACCGGCGGCTCGTTGGGGTCGGTCATGTCGATTGCTCCTTCGGGAATGGTGCATCTGAGCTGCCAATCTGGCTCCCAGTCGGACAAGGTGTTGATCGCACGAACAAACGTCGCCTGCCGAAGCCAGAATACCCGTCCGGTGGCGAAATACCGGTGGGAGGGGGTTTCAGACCTGGATCTCGGAGACCGGAAGGGTGGAGTCCGCCCCGAACTCCAGTGACGAAGGCGCATGTCCGGCCATGATCAGCTGCGCCCCGAGGGCCGCGATCATGGCACCGTTGTCGGTGCAGAGCGACAGAGGCGGGATGCGCAGGGCGATGCCGGCGGCATCCGTGCGCTCCTGGGCCACCTGACGCAGCCGGGCGTTGGCGATCACGCCGCCCCCGAGCAGGAGCCTCGGCACACCGAGGTCGACGCAGGCCGCGACTGACTTGGTCAGGAGGATGTCGACGACCGCCTCTCGGAAACTGGCGGCCACGTCGGCCAGCGGCACCGACTCATCCGCGTCGCGTCTCTGCTCGACCCAGCGCGCGACCGAGGTCTTGAGCCCGGAGAACGAGAAGTCGTACCGGTGTTTCGCCATGTCCTTGGTCTGGCTGAGACCGCGGGGGAAACGGATGGCCGCGGGATTGCCTTCCCGCGCGGCCCGGTCGATCTGGGGTCCGCCCGGGTAGGGCAGGCCGAGCAGGCGGGCCACCTTGTCGAAGGCCTCGCCGGCCGCGTCGTCGATGGTCTCGCCGAGCAGTTCGACGTCGGAGACCAGATCGCGCACCAGCAGCAGTGAGGTGTGACCGCCGCTGACGAGGAGCGCAACGGTGGGGTATTCCAGCGGCTTCGTGGAGTCGTCTGCGCCGAGTCGAAGCACATCGGCCCCGACGTGACCGACGAGGTGGTTGACCGCGTAGATCGGTTTGCCGAGCGAGATGGCTAGTGCCTTGGCCGCGCCGACCCCGACCATGAGCGCGCCGGCCAGACCGGGGCCGCAGGTCACGGCCACCGCATCGATGTCCTTCAAACGGATGCCGGCCTCCAGCGCGGCCGCCCGGATCGCCGGAACGAGCTCCTCAAGGTGTGCGCGCGCGGCCACCTCCGGCACGACTCCGCCGTAGCGGGCGTGTTCGTCCATCGACGACGCGATCGTGTTGGAGAGCAGGGTGGTTCCGCGCACGATTCCGATTCCGGTCTCGTCGCAGGAGGTCTCGATGCCGAGCACGAGCGGGTTGGCGCGGTTCTGCGCGGTCATCGCGTTCAGGGTGGTCTGCGCGTTCAGGGCGGTCATTCGGTGGCCTCCAGTGCGGCCTCTGCCGGTGTCATCTGCATCTCGGCGTCAGGCACGTGCAGTCGCATCACGATCGCGTCGACGTTGTCGGGCTGGTAGTAGCCAGGGCGGATGCCCAACTCCTCGAAGCCGAGTCGGCGGTAGAGCTCCTGGGCCGGCGGGTTGTCGGCGCGCACCTCGAGGAACACCTCGCGCACGCCCCGCTTCCGGGCCTCGGCGATCAGGCTGAGCATCAGGGTTCGGCCGAGGCCGTGGCCGCGGGCCTCTTGGGTGACCGCGATGGTCTGAATGTCGCCCTCGCGCGCTCCCTGCAGGGCCTGCAGCCCGGCGTAGCCCTCGATCCGGTCGGGCTCATCGGGGGGGAAGGCCACCAGGTAGTAGCAGTTCGGGTTGACCACGTCCTGGGCCATCGCCTCGGCGGACCACGCGTCGTTGACGAAGATACGGGTCTCGAGCGCCATGATGGCGTCCACATCGGCGGCTCGGGCGCGCCGCAGCTGCCACATCATCAACTCACCCGTTTCGGGCCGTTGGACACGGTGACATCCGGCGAGCGCAGGTAGAGCGCCGTGTCGGCGGCGAACGGGCGCTGGTGGGCCCACATCAGCTCGGCAACCTGCCCCAGCTCCCCGGCGGACACGGCGACCGCGTCGAAGCGGGGCACCCCAGCGTGCGCCCAGCCGGGCTCCCGCAGCACGGCTGGCCGGGCCACACCAGGACCGTCGACCCGGATCGGGAGACCCACGGCATCCGCCCCGCTGTACACGGACCAGTTCACCTCGCGGCGACGGGCATCGGTGACGACGACGAGCGGGCCGGTGTGACCGGCCTGGTAGCGGCCGAAGGCGAGCGCATCGTGGCTGACGACGGGCACGAAGGGCACCCCGGCGCCCAGCGCGAAGACCCGCGCGGCGGCGATGCCCACACGGAGACCGGTGAAGGGGCCGGGACCCATGCCGCCGACCACCGCGGAGAGGCCGCTGATCGGCACGGCCGCGTCGCTGAGGCAGTCGGCGATCAGGCGGCCGACCACCTCGGCGTGGCGCATAGTGTCGTCGGTGGCGTGTTCGGCGATGACGCCTCGGGCGAGATCCACGACCGCGACGCTCGTTCCGGCGGAAGTATCGATGGCGAGAAGCACCTCACCAGCCTATTCGCTGTGTCCGATGCGCTGTGCCGCCGACGCGCTGTGCTGCCGATCCTGCTCCGCCAGGCCTGCTCGTCGGCCGCCCTGAACGAATTCGACGGAGATTTTGGGCTCTGGAGCCGGATCGGGCCCACTATGGGCCCGTAGGAGCAAAATCTCCGTCGAATTCGTTCGGCCAGCGGGGGCCGTGCGGGGTGACCGTGACCGTGCGCGGCTCGTCGAGGTCAAGCACCTCGGCCTCGTCGGCGACGACGGATGCGGCCGCCTGCGAGGCCCCGACGGGCCGTTCGATCTCGATATCGAGCCAGGAGTCGGCGATACCGTTGAGCATCCCGCGACCCCACTCGACCACGACGATCGACCGAACGAAATCGATGTCGAGGTCATCCAGCTCGAGGGCGCTTCCGAGCCGGTAGGCGTCGACGTGCACGAGCGGGGGTCCGCCGATCGTGCTGGGGTGGGTGCGGGCCAGCACGAAGGTGGGGCTGGTGACCGAGCCGCGCACCTGCAGACCCTCCCCCAGGCCGCGGGTGAAGGTCGTCTTTCCGGCGCCGAGGGGCCCGGTCAGCACGATCAGGTCGCCGGCCTGCAGCAGCCCCGCGACCGTGCGGCCGAACTCGTGCATGCTGTCGGCGTCGGGGATGACGGCGCGCATCAGCGCGAACCGCCGCCGGGCCGAACGCCGCCGCCGGGCCGCGTGCCGCCCGCCGCGCCGTCGACCGCGTTCCGGTAGCTGCGGGTAACCCGGCGGCCGATCCGGGTAACGATCTCGTAGTTGATGGTGCCGGCGGCGTCGGCCCAGTCGGTCGCGCTCGGCACACCGGTCTCCGGGTTGCCGAACAGTACGACCTCGTCGCCGACCGTCACGCGTTCCTGGCCGACGCTGACGACGAACTGATCCATCGCGATGCGCCCGACCAGCGGATGCGAGTGTCCAGAGATGTCGACCCACGCGGTTCCGGAGGCCTGGCGGGGCACGCCGTCCGCGTAGCCGAGTGGCACGAGGGCGAGGTAGCCGTCGACCGGTGCCCGCCACAGGTAGTCGTAGGACACCCCGGCCCCCGCAGCCACGCGGCGCACGGCGGCGACGCGCCCCCGCAGCGTCATCGCCGGGGTGAGGCCCAAATCCCGCGACGTCTGGTCCGCGAACGGCGACAGACCGTAGATGCCGATGCCCACCCGCACCATCGAGAAGCGGGCGGCCGGCACGCGCAGCGCCGCCGCGGTGGACGCCAGGTGGATCAGAGACGGGGCCAGCCCGGTGTCGGCGGCGAGAGCGACACCGCGTTCGAAGCGCTCGATCGCCTCGGCGTCGTCGACCGGGGACGCATTCGACAAGTGGCTGAAAATGCCGGTCACGGTCAGGCGGCCGGCCTGCTCGAGCTGGGCCGCCAGAGCGAACGTCTCGGCCCAGTCCGGTTCGTTCACGCCGTTGCGGTTGAGCCCGGTCTCGAGCTTGAGGTGCACGTCGGCCACGCGACCGAGAGCGGCGGCGGCCTCGGCGACCTGGCGCAGCTGCCGCGCCGAGGACAGCCCGAGGGTGATGCTCCGGGTGATGGCGACGGTGAAATCCGCATCCGGATCGTGCAGCCAGGCCAGGACGGGCGCGTCGATGCCGGCGGCCCGCAGCTCGAGCGCCTCGTCGACGTCGGCCACCCCGAGCCAGTCGGCGCCCGCGGCGAGCGCGGTGCGGGCGACCGGCACTGCCCCATGGCCGTAGGCGTTCGCCTTGACGACGGCCATCAGGTGCGGGGTGCCGGCCACTTGCCTGAGGTGCGCGACGTTGGCGTAGACCGCGCCCAGGTCGACGACGGCCTCGCGGTATCCGGTCATGCCCCGCCCTCCGCGACCACGAACGCACAGGCCACCCCGGCGTCGTGAGTCATGGTCAAGTGCACTGTGTCAATGCCGCGGGCCGTCAGTGCCGCCGCGGTAGCCCCGTGAAGCACGAATCCCGGGTTGCCGTGCGCGTCGGTCACGACGTCCATCTCCTGCCAGCTGGCACCGGCACTGTCGCCGAGCGCTTTGATCAGTGCCTCCTTGGCCGCGAAGCGCGCGGCCAAGGAGTGCATCGGCAACCCGCGCTCGGCTTCCGTGAAAAGCCGCGGAATAAGCCCAGGCGTGCGCAAGACCTGCCGTTCGAAGCGAGCGAGGTCGACGATGTCGACCCCGATGCCCCGGATCATCCGGTCAACCCTTGCACCCTGTGCTGCACCCTCCGGCTACTCCGACTCGAGGACTGGCGCTACTCGACCGTGACGGACTTCGCCAGGTTGCGCGGCTGGTCGACGTCGAGGCCCTTCACCGTGGCGAGTTCCATGGCGAAAATCTGCAGCGGCACGACCGCGAGGAGCGGTTCGAACAGCGGCGAGGCCAGCGGGATGCGGATGACGGTGTCCGCGAACGGCAGCACCGCGACATCCCCTTCTTCGGCGATCGCGATGATGCGCGCGCCGCGGGCTCGGATCTCCTGGATGTTCGAGACCACCTTGGGGTGCAGGTGCGCGGAGCCGCGTGGGCTCGGCACGACGACGAAGACCGGCTGGCCGGGCTCGATCAGCGCGATCGGGCCGTGCTTGAGCTCACCGGCGGCGAAGCCCTCCGCGTGGATGTACGCGAGCTCCTTGAGCTTGAGCGCACCCTCGAGCGCAATCGGGAAGCCCACGTGGCGGCCGAGGAAGAGCACGGCACGCGTGTCGGCCATCCAGGTGGCCAGCTCGTGCACGGTCGACTCCTGCAGCAGCGTGGTCGCCAGCTTGTCCGGGATGGCCTGGAGCTCGGCGATCTGCACGGCGCACTCGGCTTCGCTGAGGCTGCCGCGCACCCGGGCCAAATGCAGGCCGAAGAGGTAGAGGGCGGCGATCTGGGCAGTGAAGCCCTTGGTTGAGGCCACGGCGACCTCCGGGCCGGCGTGGGTGTAGATGACGGCGTCCGACTCGCGGGGGATGGTGGCACCCTGCGTGTTGCAGATCGAGATGGCCTTCGCGCCCGCTTCCCGGGCGAACTTGACCGCCATCAGCGTGTCCATGGTTTCGCCGGACTGGCTGATCGAGATGACCAGGGTCTCGGGGTTCAGCACCGGGTCGCGGTAACGGAACTCGTGGCTGAGTTCGATGTCGACCGGAACCCGGGTCCACTTCTCGATGGCGTACTTGGCGACGTAGCCGGCGTTCGCCGCGGTGCCGCAGGCGACGACCACGATGCGACGGATGCCGGCGAGCACGTCGTCTCCGAATTCGGTCAGCTCGGGAACGACGGCCTGGCCCTCATGGATGCGCCCGCGCAGGGTGTTGCGCACGGCATCCGGCTGCTCGGAGACCTCCTTGGCCATGAAGCTGGACCAGCCGCCCTTCTCGGACGCGGAGGCATCCCAGGCGATGTCGAACTCTTCCACTTCGACGGCGTTGCCGTCGAAGTCGGTCACGGTGACGAGGTCCGGCGTGATCGTGACGATCTGGTCCTGGCCGATGGCGACCGCGCGGCGGGTGTACTCGACGAAAGCGGCGACGTCGGAGCCGAGGAAGTTCTCTCCGTCGCCCAGGCCGATCACGAGCGGGGAGTTGCGGCGGGCGCCGACGACGATGCCGGGCTGGTCTTGGTGGACGGCGAGCAGGGTGAAGGCACCGTCGAGGCGGGAGACGACAGCGCGGAACGCTTCGCCCAGGTCGCCGACGCGCTGGTATTCCCGGCCAAGCAGGATCGCGGCGACCTCGGTGTCGGTCTCACTCTCGAAGGTGAATCCCTCGGCGAGGAGTTCGTCCTTGAGCACGGAGAAGTTTTCAATAATTCCGTTGTGAATAAGGGCCAGCTTGCCGTTGTCACCCAGGTGCGGGTGCGCATTCACGTCATTCGGCGCCCCGTGGGTGGCCCACCGAGTGTGTCCGATCCCGGTGTTCCCATTATTGATCGGGTTCGCCTCAAGCTCGGCGGCCAGAACGGCCAGCTTGCCCGCTCGCTTAGCGGTATTGAGAGCACCCTCGCTGTCGATGACAGCGATCCCCGCGGAGTCGTACCCCCGGTACTCGAGTCGCCGCAGACCTCCCATCAGGACCTGAACGCTCTTGTTATCTCCGACGTAACCAACGATTCCACACATGACTGCGATATTAGTCCGAGTAAGCTCGGTGAAATGTCCGATCCGGTTGCGAGTCCCTGGAACAACGGCCACAGCACTCCTTTCGTCGAACTGGACCGGGCTGACTGGGCCGCCCTCGCGCCAACCACCCGGCTTCCGCTGCGGGAGACGGAGATCGTGCAGTTGCGGGGGCTGGGTGAGCCGCTCGACCTCAGTGAGGTGACGGATGTCTACCTGCCGCTCAGCCGCCTGCTCAACCTCTACGCCGCCGGTGCACGGCAGCTGCACCGCGCCACGAGCGACTTCCTCGGGGAGCGCGCCCAGCGCACGCCGTTCGTGATCGGGGTCGCCGGATCGGTCGCGGTGGGCAAGTCCACCATCGGCCGCTTGCTGAGGGAGCTGCTGGCCCGCTGGGAGGACACCCCGCGGGTCGAGTTGGTGACCACCGACGGTTTCCTGCTGCCCAACGCCGAACTCACCCGCCGGGGCCTGATGGACCGAAAAGGGTTCCCCGAGTCCTACGACCGGCGGGCCCTGCTACGCTTCGTGGCCGCGGTCAAGAGCGGTGCCGCCGAAGTGCGGTCGCCGTTCTACTCACACCTCAGCTATGACATCGTGCCCGACGCCCAGATCGTGGTGCGGCAGCCGGACATCCTGATCGTCGAGGGTCTCAACGTGCTGCAGCCGCCCGGACCGGGCCACGGCCTCGCCGTCAGCGACCTCTTCGACTTCACCGTATACGTGGACGCCCGCACGCAGGACATCGCTCGCTGGTACGAGGAGCGCTTTCTCAAGCTGCAGCGCGGCGCATTCAGTAATCCGAAGTCGTACTTCCACCGGTACGCGAGTATGACCGAGGCCGAGGCGCGGAGCCGGGCCCGGGAAATCTGGACCGAGATCAACGAACCGAACCTGCTGCGCAACATCCGTCCGACCCGATCTCGGGCGACCCTCGTGCTGCGCAAGGATCCGAACCACTCCGTCTCCAAGGTGCTGCTGCGCAAGGTGTGACCCGCCGTGTGTCACCGCACAGTGCGCTCCGCCGGGTGTCACCGCACAGGCACCCTCGACGTGCGGGCACCCTCGACGTCCGGGCACCCTCGACGTCCGGGCACTCCGGCCGTGAACCAATTCGACCGAGATTTTGGCGAAAAGCCGGTTTCTCTGGCTGTTTCGGAACGATTCGGCCACAATCTCCGTCGAATTCGTCAGGGGCGCGGGGCGGAGCGGGCGCGCGGGGCGCAGCCGAAAACGAGGGCGCGGGGCCCGCGGCCGAGAACGAGGGTGCGGCCGCGGGTGCGGGTGCGGCCGCGGCGAGAACTCTCTAGAGGGCGAGCTGCAGGCGCACGATGTCGGCCAGCTCGTTCGCGAGCCGGTCGGCGGTGCCCTGATCAGCCGCTTCGACCATGACGCGCACCATGGGCTCGGTGCCCGACGGTCGCAGCAGCACCCGTCCGGTGTCCCCGAGCTCGGCCTCAGCGGCACGGATAGCCTCCGCGATGACCTCGTTCGATTTCAGCCCGTGATGGTCGATGCCGCGCACGTTGACCAGGATCTGCGGGTAGACCGTCATCACCGAGGCGAGCTCTGCGAGGGTCTTGCCGGTGCGTGCCATCTCGGCGACCAGGTGCAGCCCGGTCAGGATGCCGTCACCGGTCGTGGCGAACTTGGTCATGATCACATGACCGGATTGTTCGCCGCCGAGGGACAGCCCGTCGACGTTGAGCTCTTCGAGCACGTACCGATCGCCGACCTTGGCCTCAATCATGCGGATGTCGTTGGCCGCCATGGCCTTACGCAAACCGAGATTGCTCATCACCGTGGCCACGAGCGTGCGGTCCTTCAGAACCCCGCGCTCGGCCATGGAGACAGCGAGGATCGCCATGATCTGGTCACCGTCGATGATGTTGCCGTCGCGGTCGACGGCCAGGCACCGGTCCGCGTCGCCGTCGTGGGCGATTCCGACGTCGGCACCGGCCTCGAGGACGGCACGGGAGAGATTGTCGAGGTGGGTGGAGCCCACCCCGTCGTTGATGTTGTTGCCGTCGGGGTCGGCTCCGATGACCGTGAGCGTGGCACCGGCATCCGTGAAGACCTGCGGCGATACGCCGGCGGCGGCGCCGTGCGCGCAGTCGAGCACGACGTGGATGCCATCCAGGCGGTGCGGCAGCGTTCCGAGCAGGTGCACGACATAGCGGTCCTCGGCGTCCGCGAAGCGGCTGATGCGACCGACGTCTCCGCCGATCGGCGTGAGCATGTCGAGCGACAGGTGCTCTTCGATGCGGTCCTCAACGTCGTCGGGAAGTTTGGTTCCCCCGAAGGCAAAGAACTTGATGCCGTTGTCGGGAGCGGGGTTGTGCGAGGCGGAAATCATCACGCCGAAGTCTGCGCCGATATCGGCGATCAAGAAAGCCGCGGCGGGCGTCGGAATGACGCCCGCGTCGAGCACGTCCACACCGGAGCTCGCCAGTCCGGCCGCGACCGCGGCCGAAATGAATTCACCGGAGATCCGAGGATCCCGGGCGAGCACCGCAACGGGCCGACGGCCCTCTGCGCGACGCAACTCCGCGCGGCGGCCCTGAGTGAGGACCGCCGCACTGGCCTGGGCGAGGGCCAGAGCCAGGCCAGCCGTGAGATCACGGTTGGCCAGACCCCGGACGCCGTCCGTGCCAAATAGTCGAGGCATTTTTCTACGGTGCCAATCGACTTAACGCTTGGAGAACTGAGGAGCCTTACGGGCCTTCTTGAGTCCGGCCTTCTTACGCTCCTTGACGCGAGCGTCACGGTTGAGGAAGCCGGCCTTCTTGAGGATGGCGCGGTTGTTCTCTTCGTCGATCTGGTTCAACGAACGCGCGATACCGAGACGCAGGGCACCGGCCTGGCCGGAGGGGCCACCACCGGTGATGCGGGCGATGACGTCGTAGCTGCCGATGAGGTCGAGCACCTTGAACGGGTCGTTGATGAGCTGCTGGTGCAGCTTGTTCGGGAAGTAGTCCCCGAATTCGCGGCCGTTGACGGTGATCGTGCCGGAGCCGGGGACGATGCGCACGCGGGCGATGGCCTGCTTGCGACGTCCGACGGCTGCGCCGGGGACATTGAGGATGGCGCGGGGCGCCTTGGTTACAGTCTCGGTCGGAGTCTCGGTCGAGTAGCTCTCCGGAGCCTGGTCAATCTGATCTGCGATTTTCGCCACGATGGTGTGAATCCTTTTTTCTTAGAATCGAAAAGTCTGGGGGCCGGCGCTACTGAGCGACCTGGGCGAGGGTGTACGGCTTCGGCTGCTGCGCGGCGTGCGGGTGCTCCGGGCCGGCGTAGACCTTGAGCTTGGCCAGCTGGGCGCGGCCGAGCGTGTTCTTCGGCAGCATGCCACGGATGGCCTTCTCGACCGCGCGGGTCGGGTGCTTCTCGAGCATCTCCGAGTAGTTGGTGGCCGTGAGGCCGCCCGGGTAACCGGAGTGGCGGTACGCCATCTTCAGGTCGAGCTTCTTGCCGGTAAGGGCAATCTTCTCGGCGTTGATGATGATGACGAAGTCGCCCATATCCATGTGGGGAGAGAACGTTGCCTTGTGCTTCCCGCGAAGGAGAATGGCGGCGTGGCTGGCAAGACGACCGAGCACGATATCTGTGGCGTCGATGACGACCCAGTCGTGCTGGACTTCGCTTGCCTTGGGAGTGTAAGTGCGCGTCACTATTGAGCTGCTTTCTTGTTCGAACGGAGGTGTTCGTGAATCCCGCTCCGGGTGTGTTCCCAGAGAGGGAACACGATCGATGGAGGGCTCACGTTCGTGTGTCTGGCTGCAACGCACAGACACCAAGGAATAACACTAACGCCGTCGGCCCGGCAGCGCAATTCAACCATTACTCGGTGTCGTCGATGAGCTCCCGGCGCGCGCGCGTTTCGCGGGCCCGCACGGCGAGCAGTTCGTCGGCCGGATAGCCGACCTGAAGCAGCGTGAGACCCTGGGCGGGCATCACCTTGAACTCGCTGGTGCGGGCCCGCTCGATCCGGAGGTCGACGAGGCGGTCCCCGGACAGCCGCCCCTCCCCCACCGCGACGCAGGCCCCGACCAGCGCGCGCACCATGCTGTGGCAGAAGGCGTCAGCCTGAACGGATGCGACGAGCACACCATCCGGATCGCGGTACCAGCGGAACTCCTGCAGGGTGCGGATCGTGGTGGCCCCGGGCCGCGGCTTGCAGTAGGTGGCGAAGTCGTGCAGGCCGATCAGCGTCGCGGCAGCCGCGTCCATAGCGTCCACGTCGAGAGCGAAGCCGTGCCAGGTGGTGCGGAACCGCTGCAGCGGGTCGTGCCCGACGACGGAGTCGGCGATCCGGTACTCGTAGCGCCGGTAAAGCGCGGAGAACCGGGCGTCGAACCCGGGCGGGGCGAGCACGGAGGATGTGATCACGATTTCGGGCTGGGTGACGAGGATGCCGCTGAGCCGCCGCTGCACCATGACCGCCAGGGGCGTCGGGGGCCGCCCCTTGCCGCGGGAGATGCGCACGAGGCCGTCGGCCTGGTCGGGGTTCAGATCGAAGTGGGCGACCTGCCCGGTCGCGTGCACACCGGCATCCGTTCTCCCGGCCACGGTCAGGATCGGGGTCGGCGGGTGGCTGTGCAGGATGCCGGCCAGCCCGGCCTCGATCTGACCCTGCACGGTGCGGAGGCCCGGCTGCGTCGCCCAGCCGCTCATGCCGGTGCCGTCATAGGCGATGTCGAGCCTGATCCGGGTGGTGCCCGCTGCTTGGGTCTCGTCGGGCGCCGGGGGAAGAATCACGGAGGTAAGTGTACGGTCCGGTCCGGGTTATCGTAGAACCCGGACTTCGGTCCCCACCTGTCATGAAAATCTGCCGCCCCCGCCCTCTGACGCTCATCCGGACTCCGTGAACGTGCCCACCAAACGCCTGGCCGGTCTCGACGGCCTGCGTGGCATCGCCGTCGTTCTGGTCGTGGTGTTCCACTTCTTCCCCGCGGTTCTTCCCGGCGGATTCATCGGGGTCGACGTCTTCTTCGTGATCAGCGGGTTCCTGATCACGGGCCTCCTCATCACCGAACGGGACGAAACCTCGCGGATCGCGCTCGGTCGATTCTGGAAACGGCGGGCGCTGCGCCTGGTGCCGCCACTGGTCCCGCTGGTGCTGATCCTGTGCACTGCCGCCTGGCTGATCGGCGGCGACGTGCTGGTGGGCCTCGGCTGGCAGCTGCTCGGCGCGATCACCTTCGGCTACAACTGGGTATCGATCGCCGGGTCGGCGAGTTACTTCAGCGCCACGGCGCCGGAACTGTTCCGCAACCTGTGGTCGCTGGCGGTGGAGGAGCAGTTCTACCTGGTCTGGCCGTTCGCTCTCCTCGGCCTGCTGCTGGTGAGGAGCGGCCGGCTTCGCCTGGCACTCGTCGCCGGCCTGGCCCTGGCCTCTGCCGTCTGGATGGGGCTACTGTACGACCCCGCCGACCCCACCCGGGTGTACTACGGCTCGGACACGCACAGCTTCGGGCTCTTCACCGGTGCCGCGCTCGCGCTGCTGCTGCGCCGTTCGGGCCTCCCGGGCGGCACGGCACCCCGCCTCGCCGCCCTGCGCGACCGCTGGCGGCCGTGGCTGGGTCGGCTCGCCCTGGCCGGGGTTCTGGCGGCGGCGTTCGCCCTGCCCGACACCGGCCTGGCGACCTATCGAGGCGGACTGATGCTGGTGAGCCTGCTGACCGCGGTCGTGATCTGGGCGGCCGTGCGCGGGCCAGGCTTCGGCCAGGCGCTGGATACCGCGCCGCTGCGCTACCTGGGTGAACGCTCCTACGGCATCTATCTGTGGCACTGGCCGGTGCTCGTGCTCGCCCAGGGGGCGTGGCCGGCGGCCGCCGCGTCGCCGACCGTGCTGACGAGCATCGGAGTCGGGGTGCTGGCGGGCGCGCTGACGCTGCTGGCGGCCGGTGGATCGTACCGCTGGCTGGAACTTCCCGTGCGCACGAAGGGGGTGCGCGGCAGCATCCGTCGCCTGCGGCAGAGCACGAGCGGTGCGCGCACGATCCGCATGCCCGGCAGGCTCGTCTGGTTCGGCCTGTTCGGCGCCGCCGCGCTGTTTCTGGCGACCGGCACGACCGCGGCGCTGCTCACCGCTCCCGCCCAGACGAGCGCCCAGAGCGAGATCGAACGCGGCCAGAAGGCACTGGATGCTGCGCAGCGGCAGGCCGTGCAGAACGCACGGCGCGCGTCCCGGCCGGCCGTCAGCGCCATTGAACGCGCGGCGCCCGGGGACCTGATCACGGCCGTGGGCGACTCGGTGATGCTCGCCTCGGTCCCCGAGCTGCAGGCCGGCTTCCCGGGGATCGCGATCGATGCCACCGTCTCACGGGGCATGGGGGCTGCCCCCGACATCCTGGCCACCCAAGCCGAGGCCGGCACGCTCCGGCCGGTGGTCGTCGTGGGCCTCGGCACCAACGGGCCGATCCGTTCGAGTCAGCTGGCGGCCATCCGCGCGGTAATCGGCCCGGACCGGGAGCTGATCCTGATCACCGCCTTCGCCGAACGTGACTGGACGGCCGGGGTCAACGCCAGCCTGGCCGAGTACGCTGCCCGGCACCGCACGGTCGAGCTGGCCGATTGGAGCACGGCGATCGCCTCGCACACGGATGTGCTCGCAAACGACAACATCCATCCCGGTCCGGCCGGCGGTCGGATCTATGCCGACGTCATCCGGGCCGCTCTGGAACGGCTGGCCGAGCCGCCGCCGCAGCCGGGCCTCGAGGCGTATCGCCTGCCCGACCCTGCCGGGTCACCCTCTTTCCGGCCGCCGCTGCTGCCGTGACCAAGGCCGGGTCGGCCGGGTCGGCGGGTGCGGGTCCCGGGTGGGACTAGAGCTCAATGGTGAAGGCAAGACTGCGGGTGGTGGGCGTGAAACCCATGCCGAGGTACAGGTTCAGCGCGCCGGTCGGACTTTCGGAGTCGACGACCAGGGTCGCCCGGGCCAGACCCTCGGTGCGTGCGGCATGCAAATGCAGGCCCAGCAGGGTCCGCGCGATGTGTTTGCCCCGCCATCCGTCGATGACGCCGACGAGGTCGACGTGGCTGCCGGTGTAGCCCTGGTTCAGCCAGTCGTCCTCGTTGACCGTGGCCAGGGTGAAGCCCACGACCTTCGGGGTGCCGTCGGGGCCGGCTGCGAGGGCCAGGTATGAGAGGTCGGGGCGGAATTTGCGACTCGTCACGAAGGAGTCCCAAGCATCGTCGCTCATCGGCTGGCTGGCCCAGTGATCCCGGAACGACGAGTCGCGCGCTTCGTGAACGACCGCAGAGAGCTCCGAGGTAAACCGGATGACGCGGATGTCAACCGGGAGGTCGATCTCGGGGATCAGCTCGTCGAGGCGCCGCTCGAGGGACTGGAAGTACCGGGCGCATTCCATGCCGAGGCGCCGGAACAGACGGGTGCTGCGGTACGCGGTCTCCTCGGTGTAGGCGAGGATCCAGCGTGGAACCGAGGGATCGTCGGTGGCGAGCTGCTGCTCGGCCCGGCCCAGCTGCCACGCGAGCAGCTCGCGGCCGATTCCGCGTCCGCGGTAGTCGGGGTGCACCCCGCCGACCAGGATCGCGCGGGCCAGCGTCTCGCCCGGCGGCGCCATCACCATCCCCATCGCCACGAGGGTGCCGTCGGCGGCGAACCCGATCAGGGAATCCCGCTCCGGATGGAAGTACGACAGACCGAAGTCCCGCTCGATTCCCTCCCGCGTCGTCAGGTGGTACGGATGGTCCGCCTTGCCGACCGCGCGGGTGAACTGCCACAGGTCGTCGGCGTCCGACACCGTTGCCGGACGCCACCGGGCGATCTCAGGGTGGGCGGGCCCCGGCGCGTCGAGCGGCGGGGCTGCACGCCGACGCGGGCCCTGATTCTGGGTTCCGCTCAGGCGTTCCATGGCCAATATTGTAGCCGGGGCCCCGCGAGGGTGCTAGCCCGTCGCCGGGGCACAGAGAGAGGGGCCCGACCGAAGTCGGGCCCCTCTCAATTCAACACAGCGATTCAGCTGAGCCGATACAGCGCAGAGTGCTTACTTGGATTCCTCAGCGGCAGCGACATCATCCTCGACGACGTCAGCTTCGACAGCAGCATCCTCGACGACGACTTCGGCCGGAGCCTCGGCAACGGGTGCTGCCGCGGCGGGCTTGGAAGCAGCCTTGGCGAAGGAGCGCTTGACCTTCGGGGTGACGGGCTCGAGAACGAGCTCCATCTGTACCATCGAAGCGTTGTCGCCCTTGCGGAAACCGAGCTTCGTAATGCGGGTGTAACCGCCCTCGCGAAGGGCGACCTGAGGTGCGATCTCGGTGAAGAGCTCGTGCACGACGGTCTTGTCGCCGATAGTGGCAAGCACGCGACGACGGGCGTGCAGGTCACCCTTCTTTGCGAAGGTGATCAGTCGCTCGGCGACCGGACGCAGGCGCTTGGCGCGCGTCTCGGTCGTCTTGATGGACTTGTGGGTGAATAGGGATGCGGCCAGGTTGGCGAGCATGAGGCGCTCGTGGGCCGGTCCGCCTCCGAGGCGGGCTCCCTTAGTGGGGGTAGGCATTGGTTATCTCCAGTATCAAAGTCGAAAGTCAGTCTGAACGACTGCTTTAGATGGTTTCTTCGTCGTAGCCGCTGTAGAAGTGGGCGCCGTCGAATCCGGGCACCGAGTCCTTCAGGGACAGGCCGAGCTCAACGAGCTTGTCCTTGACCTCATCCACCGACTTCTGTCCGAAGTTGCGGATGTTCATCAGCTGGGTCTCCGAGAGGGCGACCAGTTCGCTGACGTTGTTGATGCCCTCGCGCTTGAGGCAGTTGTACGAGCGAACCGACAGATCGAGGTCTTCGATCGGAATCGACAGCTCGGTCGACAGCACGACATCGACCGGCGCGGGGCCGATTTCGATGCCCTCGGCGGCGGTGTTCAGCTCACGGGCCAGACCGAACAACTCGGTCAGCGTACGACCGGCGGATGCGATGGCGTCGCGAGGCGAAATGGCCGACTTGGTCTCCACGTCAACGACGAGGCGGTCGAAGTCGGTGCGCTCACCGGCACGAGTTGCCTCGACACGGTAGGTCACCTTGAGCACGGGCGAGTAGATCGAGTCAACCGGAATCTGGCCGGCCTCAGAGTACTCGTTGCGGTTCTGGGTGGCCGACACGTAGCCGCGGCCGCGTTCGATGGTCAGTTCGAGTTCGAACTTGGCCTTGTCGTTCAGCGTGGCGATGACCAGCTCGGGGTTGTGCACCTCGACACCGGCCGGAGCCGAGATGTCGGCGGCCGTGACCTGGCCGGCACCCTGCTTGCGCAGGTACGCGGTGATGGGCTCGTCGTGCTCGCTGGAGATGACGAGGCCCTTGATGTTGAGGATGATCTCGGTGACGTCTTCCTTGACACCGGGAACGGTGCTGAACTCGTGCAGCACACCGTCGATCCGGATGCTGGTGACAGCGGCTCCAGGGATCGATGACAGGAGGGTGCGGCGCATCGAGTTGCCGAGGGTGTAACCGAAACCAGGCTCAAGAGGTTCGATGACGAACCTGGATCGGAACTCCGAGATGTTCTCTTCGGTGAGCGTGGGGCGCTGTGCAATGAGCACTGTTGATTCCTTTCGGCTAAGTGTCCGCTATATGACACTTGCGTGGCGAGGTTTTGAGTTGTGTGTCTCTCGACAAGCCCGACAATCGAGCACATCGTCGAACGAGGGAGGGGTGATGCCCCACGACCCGCCACAGCCGGGCCCGTCTTGTGACGGGCCCGGCCGATGGCGAGATGCCGGTTGGTTAGACGCGACGACGCTTGGGCGGACGGCATCCGTTGTGCGCCTGGGGGGTGACGTCGTTGATCGAACCGACCTCGAGGCCGGCGGCCTGGAGCGAACGGATCGCGGTCTCGCGGCCCGATCCCGGTCCCTTGACGAAGACGTCAACCTTCTTCATGCCGTGCTCCTGCGCCTGGCGGGCAGCCGACTCGGCAGCCAGCTGCGCGGCGAACGGGGTTGACTTGCGCGAACCCTTGAAGCCGACTCCACCCGAGGACGCCCAGCTGATGACCGCACCGGTGGTGTCAGTGATCGAGACGATGGTGTTGTTGAAGGTGCTCTTGATGTGGGCCTGGCCCACAGCGACGTTCTTCTTTTCTTTCTTGCGCGGCTTCCGAACGGCCGACTTTGGTGCTGCCATGAATTTCTCCTGAATCCTAAAGGCGAGACGGGCCAGGCCGAGGCCTAGCGCGCCTTCTTCTTGCCGGCTACGGTGCGCTTCGGGCCCTTGCGGGTGCGAGCGTTGGTCTTGGTGCGCTGGCCACGAACGGGCAGGCCCTTGCGGTGGCGGATGCCCTCGTAGCTGCCGATCTCGACCTTGCGGCGGATGTCAGCGGCAACCTCACGGCGGAGGTCACCCTCAACCTTGAAGGTTCCTTCGATGTAGTCACGGAGGGCGACGAGCTGCTCGTCACTCAGGTCCTTGACTCGGATGTTTCCATCGATTTCAGTGTCGGCGAGGGTCTTGAGTGCCCTCGTGCGGCCAACACCAAAGATGTAAGTCAGTGCAACTTCCACGCGCTTATCGCGAGGAATATCAACGCCGGCTAGACGTGCCATTGTGGCTTCTCCTGTATATGAGTGGAGGTCTGTGACAGTGCCTGTTCATCGGCCTCCAACCGATGGTGTCCCCCCGAAGGGTTCCCGGCACTGCTATTTTCTGTATTCAGTTGCATCTCGACCGACTCGACCGTGATCGAGCCTGTCGAGATCAGCCCTGACGCTGCTTGTGACGAGGGTTCTCGCAGATGACCATCACGTTGCCATTACGGCGGATGACCTTGCACTTGTCGCAGATCTTCTTGACGCTGGGCTTGACCTTCATGGTGTGTCCTTGTATTCGCTGTCTTCGTACCCCAGGAACGCCTCGGGCCGTTACTTACAGCACTCTCTACTTGTAGCGGTAAACGATCCGGCCGCGAGTCAGGTCGTACGGGCTCAGCTCCACGATCACACGATCCTCCGGGAGAATACGGATGTAGTGCTGACGCATCTTGCCTGAAATGTGGGCAAGAACTTTGTGGCCGTTGCTCAACTCGACGCGAAACATCGCGTTGGGAAGAGCTTCGACTACCGCGCCCTCGATTTCGATGACACCGTCTTTTTTGGCCATAACTCACTATCGCTAGGGTATTGATTGCTGGTCGTGCGTGGATTGTGGTGCACTGATACGCCGCATACGTGCGCACAAGACACCAAGGATTTACTCTATGGTACGGAGTTGCCTTTTGGCAATTCTTCCCTATAATCCCTCGCGGGATTCTCCGCTCAGAAGGCCTTCTGCACCGCGGCCACGACCAGGACCACGTCGGCGAACAGCGGATGCGCGGCGTCCAGGCCGCACACCGACGCGGTGAACGATTCGGCTGTCTCGTCGCGCAGCATCCGTTGCAGCAGGGCGCTCTGCTCATCGTCGGCGACGTCGAACCGGAGTGCGGCTTCGACGGCTGCGAGCAGCGCGACCGGGCGAGTGCCGTGTTCGGCGATCTCGGCGGCAGGGCCGATGAACCGTTCGTGGCGGCTGAGCTTGCGCAGCGGCTGGCGGCCGACGCGCTCTACCGTGTCGGGCAGGGACGGGTTGGCGAAGCGCACCAGGATCTTCTCCCGGTAGGCGCGCTGGGCGTCCACGTCGAGGCCGTGCTTGGCCACGAGCAGGGCCGAGGTTTCCTCGAGTACCGCTCGGACGCCGTCCAGCACCGCCGGCACCAGGAGCGCGTCGGAGATCTTGGAAGCCCCGGCGACACCGCCGAGGTAGGCGACGGTCGCGTGTCCGGTGTTCACCGTGAACAGCTTGCGCTCGATATACGGTGCGAGATTGTCGACGAAAGTCGCACCCGGGATGACCGGCACGGCGCCGTTGAAGGCGCCCTGCTCGATGACCCACTCGTAGAAGGCCTCGACGGTTACGTCGATGCCGTCGCTCTCGGCCTGGCCGGGCACGATGCGGTCGACTGCCGTGTTGGCGAAGACGACGCGCTCGGCCACAGCCGCTCGCTCCGGCTCCGGCACGTTGGCCCAGATCTGTTCGGCGAGGACATCCGTGGCGTTGATGGCGTTCTCGCACGCCATCACGGCCAGGGGCGGCAACTCGGCCGACCGCCGCCCCAGTCCGGCCGCGATGACCGGTGCCACGAAGCGGAGGACGGTGGGGCCGACCGCGGTGGTGACGATATCGGCCGTCGCGATCTCGTCGATCAGTGCGGCCTCATCCGTGGCGCTGTTGATGGCCCGGAAAGTGTCGACCACGCGGGTGGTCGACACTTCCCCTGCCTCGTGCACGGCGTAGCTGCCGGCGGCCTGCAAAGCGTCGATCAGGGAGACATTCACATCGGCGAAGACAACCTCGTATCCGGCATCGTGAAGCAGGAGGCCGACAAATCCGCGGCCGATGTTCCCTGCACCGAAGTGAATGGCCTTCATTCTGCGTTTACCTCCTCGAGGAGCATGAAGATGTCCTCTGCTGTGACGGCGTCAATCAATTTCTGCACTTCGTCCTCGTCCGAGAAGACGATCGCGATCTTCTGCAGGATTTCGAGGTGCTCATTGTTGAGCCCCGCGATCCCGACGGCGAAACGCACCTGCTGGCCGTTCCAATCGATCGGTTCGGCGTAACGCACGAGCGACAGGGCCGACCGGACGATCGACTCCTTGGCGTCGTTGGTTCCGTGCGGGATCGCCAGGAAATTTCCCATGTAGGTCGACACGCTGGCTTCGCGGTCGAACATCGAGTCGACGTAGTCTTCGCGCACGGCGCCTGCGGTGACGAGCAGGGCGCCGGCCTCACGGATTGCGTCGAGCTTCGTGGTGGCCGACCCCGCGGCCACGACGTTGCCCGGTTCCAGAATGCGGTCGGTCATCGCGCTACCTCCTCGGCCGCCTGGCCCTGAATCAGGGCGACGACGTCATCGTATTTCGGGCTGTTCATGAAATTCTCGACCGAGACATGCGTCGAGTCGGGAGACTTCGACTGGGCCCGGGCGGTCAGGTCCTGGTGCGTGATGACCAGGTCGGCCGTGCCGTCGAGGTTCGCGATCGCCTGGTTGGTCACGGTGATGCCGTCGAGACCGGCCTTCTTGATCTTGTTACGCAGCACCGAAGCGCCCATGGCGCTGGAGCCCATTCCGGCGTCGCACGCGAAGATGATGTTCTTGACACGGCGAGCGGCGGTGGCCGAAGTGCCGGAGGCTCCGAGGCCGCCGAGGATGGTGCTGGCCTTGCCCTTGTTTGCTTCGGTCTTGGCGATGGCCTCGGCCATGTCACCGGTATCGCCGGCGGTCAGGTCGCGCTTGCGGCTGGCACGGAGGATGACGGCTGCGATCAGGAATGACACCGTGGCTGCGCCGATGACGGAGAGGATGACGCCGACGTAGCTGCCCGGGGCGGTCTGGATCAGGATAGCGATGATGCTGCCGGGTGAGGCTGGGGCGCGCAGGCCGGTTGCGAAGGCCACGTTGATGGCGACACCGGTCATGCCGCCGCCGACTGCGGCGAGGAGCAGTGCCGGCTTCATCAGCACGTACGGGAAGTAGATCTCGTGGATGCCGCCGAAGAAGTGGATGATGATGGCGCCCGGTGCGCTGGCCCGTGCGATGCCGACTCCGAAGAAGGAGAAGGCGAGCAGGATACCCAAGCCGGGGCCGGGGTTCGCCTCGAGCAGGAACAGCACCGACTGGCCGTTTTCAGCAACCTGCTGCACACCGATCGGCGTGAGCACGCCATGGTTGATGGCGTTGTTGAGGAACAGGATCTTGCCGGGCTCGATGAAGATGCTGGCGATGGGCAGCAGACTGTTGGAGACGAGCCAGTCGACGATCATCTCGAGGAAATTGCTGATCCCGGTCACGAGCGGGGCGATTCCGAAGAACGCACCCAGCGCGAGGATCATTCCGAGGATGCCGGACGCGAAGTTGTCGACCAGCATCTCGAACCCGGGCTTGATCTTGCCGGCCCAGAGGCTGTCAAGCTTCTTCAGGAGGTACGCGGATCCCGGGCCGACGATCATGGCGCCGATGAACATCGGGATCTCGCTGCCCACGATGACACCCATGGTCGCGATCGAGGCGATGACCGCACCACGCGTTCCGTAGACCATCCGGCCACCGGTGTTGGCGATCAGGAGCGGCAGCAAGTACACGATCATCGGTCCGACGAGCGTTTCCAAGGTCGCGTTCGGGGTCCAACCGGTCGGAATGAAGAATGCGGTGATCAATCCCCACGCGATGAATGCAGGGATGTTGGGCATGACCATTCCGCTGAGGAAGGTTCCGAAGCGCTGAACGTGCACACGGGTTCCTCCGCTCTTGGTCTTGGTAGCTGACGTCGTCGTCATTTCTCTGCCTTTCGTAGGGATGCGATGAGGAGTTGCCCCGTCACGTTGCGACTTATTCAAGTCTGACCAAGGTGGTCGTGCGGGGCCACCAGAGACTTTTCCGCACCCCCGGAAATCTCGTGGCAGAGATCCGGCCAGGAGTGGCGTGGGAGACTTGCTTTTTACTTGGGAGTTTCATGCGATGAGCGACAAACAGACACGGATGCTGGATTTTCTGTCGCAGACACCGGCCTGGGTTACCGCCGGCGAGCTTGCCGACCTCCTGGGCGTCACGCCCCGAACCGTGCGCAGCTACGTCACGAACCTGAAACTGGCAGCCGGGCCGCTCGAGATCATCGAGTCGGGGCCGGCCGGGTACCGGCTGGACCTCGAGGCGTTCGCCGTGTTCCGCGCCAGGGGGCGCATTCACTCGGACGAAGCCGAGACCCCGACGGATCGCCTTTACGCTTTGGTGCGCCGGCTCACGGAGTCCCACGAGGGGCTCGACGTCTACGCTCTGTCCGCCGAGCTGTTCGTCAGCGACTCCACGATCGACTCTGACCTGACCAAGGTGCGGCAGCTACTGCCCGCCACCGGGCTCACGCTCACCCGCCACGGCAGCGTGGTCACGCTCGCCGGCTCCGAGACCGACCGGCGGAGGCTGCTCAGCCGGCTGTTCCGCGAGGAGAGTTCGCGCGGTCTGCTCGAACTCGAGGCGATCCAGCGCGAGTTCGCCTCCGAGAGCCTCGGAGAGTTCAAGACGGATCTGATCGCGATGCTCGACTCGCAGGGGTATTTCGTCAACGAGTACGGCACCAACGACGTTCTACTCCATGTCGCCATCGCCATCGACCGGGTCACGAGGCGCACCTTCCCCGTGGTGGCCGAGACCGCGGCATCCGTCGGCTCCCCCGACGCGATGACCCTCGCCCTCTCCGGGCTGATCGTGCGCCACTTCCACGTCGAACTGGGTGTCGGTGACCTCGACTACATCGCACTCCTGCTCAAGACCCGGGTGATCACACCCGGGCAGGACCAGCCGGCGCAGGTTCTGATCGAGAGCTTCGTCCGCCCCGAAGATCTCGACGCCGTGCGCCGGATCGTCGGCCAGGCCGGGGACGAGTTCCTGCTGGACCTCGCGGAGGAGAACTTCATCGTGAGGCTCACGCTGCACGTGCGCAACCTGATCAACCGGGCGACAGACCGCTCGTACTCGCACAACCCGCTCACCAGGTCGATCAAGACGTCCTACCCGATGATCTATGAGGTCGCCGTCTACATCGCCAGCCAGTTGCAGCGGCAGGAGCAGATCGTGATCAACGACGATGAGATCGCCTACATCGCGATGCACGTCGGTGCCCACCTTCAGCAGCAGTCCCGGCGCGAGGACCTGGTCACGTGCGCTCTGATCTGCCCGAACTATTACGACATGCACGTGCTGCTGCGCGAACGGATCGAGCGGGTCCTCGGTGACGAGCTCGAAGTTGTGTCGGTGGTAACCCGCAGCGACGTCGACTGGAAGGCCCTGGATGCGAAACTCGTGCTCTCCACCATCGAACCGCAGTCGCCGGCCGAGGCCGTCATCGTGATCCAGCCGTTCCTGACCGAGGCCGACATCGACCGCGTGCGGAAGGCCGCCAGCCGCATCCGCCGTCTTCGGCGTCGCGCCGCTCTCAAGGACGAGCTGCTGCAATTCTTCGACGAGTCCCTGTTCGCGCACAACTTCCACGCCGCTGACGAGACCGCGATGATCCGCGCTCTCGGCGAACGGATGATCGCACACGGCGATATCGACGAGAGCTACATCGACGGCGCGATCGAGCGCGAGCTCATGTCGTCGACGGCGTTCACGGACAACGTGGCGGTGCCGCACTCGATGTCGATGACGGCAATCCGTACCTCGATCGCCGTCGTGATCAACGACACACCCATGGCGTGGGGCGAGAACCGCGTCAACGTGGTGGCGATGGTCGCTTTCAGCGCCGCCGGGCGCAAGAGCTTCCAGACCGTCTTCGACCAGTTCGTGGAGGTCTTCTCAGACCGGGCCGACGTGCAGCGGCTGGTCAAGCGGTCGGTGGACTTCGCATCCTTCATCGACGAGCTCGTGCACCTGATGGACCAGTAGGCCACCGGTCGGGCTACTTCTTCGTTTCAGCCCAGTCACGCGTCTTGTACGCATAGATCGCGGCATCGAGCGCTTCGTCGCCGTTCTGCGAGGCGAAGACGGTCTCCTCCAGCAGGGCGATGCCGACCCCGGCGTGCACGGCCTGGAGGCGGATCTTCTCAAACCTGGGTGCCAGGTGGGGACCCACTAGAAGCACGTCGACCGGGCCGAGGGAGGCCGGCAGATCCGATTCGCTCCCCGCGAAGACGTGGACATCCAGGCCGCGGGCCGCGGCGGTGTGCCGAACCCGATGTGCAACAAAGGCACTGGAGGCGCCAGCACCGCAGACGATGAGAATCTTCATGGAATCGCTCTTTCCCTGAGCCGCGACGGACGGTTTGCCCTCTCCTCCATCCTCCCGCCTCCGGAGTCCCGGAGAGACCAGATCCCCGCCCCCGAGCGCGGCTGGTTCGGGCCGTGTGTGGCTCCGGGAGCGGGTTCCGATTGCCGCGGGTGAGGGGCGATCGCGGGTGGCGGGTGAGTGGCGATTGGTCCATTTCTCGGACAGGCGAGAAGTTGACCGCAGCGCGGGGTGGATGCGCGCTGCAACCGCCGTCTCGTACGAGTCCGGAGCCCGGGGTCGACTCACCCCGAACGAATTCGACGGAGATTCTGCCCAAAACACCGCTTTCGGGCACGAAAACGGGTGTTTGACCCAAAATCTCCGTCGAATTGGTTTGGCATCGGGCACGGCATTTCGCGTGCGGAACGGCGTCCACGCAGTGCGGTGAGATCCGACGTTCCGTGTGCGGCTGGTTCGGGCCGTGTGCGGCTACGGGAGCGGAACGGGCGTGATGCCGAGCGGGGCCAGCCCCGCAGCGCCGCCGTCGGCGGCGGTGAGCACCCAGATGCCGTCCTTGTGCACGGCCACGCTGTGCTCCCAGTGCGCGGCGGCCAGGCCGTCGCTGGTGGCGACGGTCCAGTCGTCGTCGCGCACGAACGTCTCGATGGACCCCATGACGACCATGGGCTCGATCGCGATCACGAGACCGGGCTTCACGTCCGGACCCTTCTGGCGAACGCGATAGTTGAACACAGGCGGGGCCTCGTGCATGGACCGGCCGATGCCGTGACCGACATAGTCGGTGAGGATTCCGTAGTCCCCCTGAGACTCGACGTAGTCCTCGATGGCATCGCCGACCTCGTTGAGGTGACGCGCCACCGCGAGCCGGGCGATCCCGTGCCACAGCGACTGCTCCGTGACGTGCGACAGTTTCTCGCGCTCGGCGACGACCTCGGGCCGGGCCGGGTCCGGAATCACGAAGGAGAAGGCCGCGTCGCCGTTCCAGCCGTCGATGATGGCACCGCTGTCGATCGACACGATGTCGCCGGCGGCGAGCACGCGAGCCCCCGGGATGCCGTGCACGACATCCTCGTTGACGGACGCGCAGACCGTGTGGTGGTAGCCCTGCTCCAGCTTGAAGTTCGGCAGGCCGCCTCGAGCCACGATGGCCGCCTCGGCGGCCGCGTCGAGCTCGAGGGTGGTCGCACCGACCCGGATGGCCGCCCGGGCCGCGTCCAGGGATGCGGCCGTGGCCAGTCCGGGCGCGATCATCAACCGCATCTGCGCCGGCGACTTGTAGATGGATCGTCGAAGGCTCATCGTGAAGATCTCTGCAAACTGCTGAGGACGCGCACGCCGGGCGTGCACGACCGGGTTAGGAGGCGCTGGCTGCGTCTCCGCTGGTGACGGGCACGCTAGTGACGGGCACGCTAGTGACGGGCACGCTGGTGACGGGCACGGAGAGTCCGCGCCCGGTCAGCGCCGCAAGGATGCGCCCGGTCACTTCGTCGACGGCGCCGAGGCCGTCGACCGTGACCACGAGACCGCGGGAGGAGTAAACGTCGATCAGAGGAGATGTCTGCTCCTCGTAGACGGAAAGGCGGTGCCGGATGACGTCAGCGGTGTCATCCGCACGCCCCTGCTCGGCGGCACGCTTGAGGAGTCGGGCGACGACCTCTTCGGTGTCGGCGACGATCAGCACGACGGCGTCGAGTCCGTCACCGTTGGCCTCCAGCAACCGGTCCAGTTCCAGAACCTGCTCCTGCGTGCGCGGGTAGCCGTCCAGCAGGAATCCCCCGGAAGCGTCGGGCTGCTGCAACCGATCGGACACGATCGCGTTGGTGAGGGAATCGGGCACGTACGCGCCGGCATCCATGAACGCCTTGACTTGAAGACCCAGCTCGGTGTCGTTCTTCACGTTGAAGCGGAAGATGTCACCGGTGGAGATGGCCGGAACGTCGAAGGCCTCGGACAGGCGCTCGGCCTGAGTTCCCTTGCCCGCGCCGGGCGGGCCGATCAGCAGCAAACGGGTCATCGGAGAAGCCCTTCGTAGTGGCGCTGCTGGAGTTGCGCGTCGATCTGTTTGACCGTCTCGAGTCCGACACCGACCACGATCAGGATGCTGGCGCCACCGAACGGGAAGTTCTGGTCGGCTCCGATCGCGGAGAACGCGATCAGCGGCAGCAGAGCGATCAGGCCCAGGTACAGGGCACCGGGCAGCGTCACCCGGGTGAGAACGAAGTCCAGGTACTCGGCGGTCGGACGACCGGCACGGATGCCCGGGATGAATCCGCCGTACTTCTTCATGTTGTCGGCGACCTCTTCGGGGTTGAAGGTGATCGCGACATAGAAGTAGGTGAATCCGACGATGAGGAGGAAGTACAGCGCCATGTAGAGCGGATCGTTGCCCTGCGTGAGGTTGTTGGTGACCCAGGTGACCCACGCTGCCGGCGCCTGTCCGGCCGCCGGCTGGTTGAACTGCGCGATCAGGGCCGGAAGGTACAGCAGTGACGACGCGAAAATGACGGGCACGACGCCGGCCATGTTCACCTTGATCGGGATGTACGTGTTGTTCCCGCCGTAGGTGCGGCGTCCGACCATCCGTTTAGCGTACTGCACCGGGATGCGACGCTGGGACTGCTCGACGAAGACCACCGCGGCGACCACGACCAGACCGACCGCGATCACGATCATGAGGATGTCGAGGCCCTTCTGCTGCCCGATGGAGGCGAGCGATCCCGGAAAGAGGGCTGCGATCGAGGTGAAGATCAACAGTGACATGCCGTTGCCGATGCCGCGCTCGGTGATGAGCTCACCCATCCACATGATCAGGCCAGTACCGGCGGTCATGGTGATGACCATGAGCATGATGGCGTACCAGGCGTCGTTGGTGAGCAGCTGCGAGCACTCGGCGCTGGCGGACGTGCCGTAGAGCGCTCCGCTGCGGGCCACCGTGATCAGCGTCGTCGACTGAAGGATCGCGAGGGCGATGGTGAGGTACCGAGTGTACTGGGTGAGCGTGCCCTGTCCGGACGCGCCTTCCTTGTGCAGTGTCTCAAAATGTGGGATGACCACGCGCAGGAGCTGCACGATGATCGAGGCCGTGATGTACGGCATGATGCCGAGCGCGAAGACCGACAGTTGCAGCAGCGCGCCGCCGCTGAAGAGGTTGACGAGCTCATAGAGGCCGCTGGCGTCCTGGTTCGCCGCCAGACACGATTGAACGTTTCCGAAGTCGACGAAGGGGGCAGGGATGAACGAGCCCAGTCGGAACAGGGCAACGATACCCAAGCTGAACCCGATTTTCCTGCGCAGGTCGGGTGTGCGGAATATCCGCGCGATGGCGCTGAACACAATGCCTCCAGTTAATAACGTGAAAAACGAGCTTGTCGAGACCAGCATCGAAAGATTTCGATTGGTGGCCTCGACAAGCTCGCTCAGCGTCTACGGACTTACTTGATTGAGCCACCCGCAGCGACGATCTTCTGCTCTGCTGAGCCGGAGACCTTATCCACTGCAATGTTCAGCTTAACCGCAATGTCACCATTGCCGAGAACCTTGACCTTCTCGTTGTCGCGAACGGCACCCTTGGCGACCAGGTCGGCGATGGTTACATCGCCGCCGTTCGGGTAAAGCTCGGCGAGCTTCTCGAGGTTGACGACCTGGTACTCGACGCGGAACGGGTTCTTGAACCCGCGCAGCTTCGGAGTACGCATGTGCAGCGGCATCTGGCCACCCTCAAACCCGATGCGCACGTTGTAGCGCGCCTTCGTACCCTTGGTTCCACGGCCGGCGGTCTTACCCTTGGATCCTTCACCACGACCGACACGCATGCGCGACTTCTTGGCTCCGGGGGCGGGGCGAAGGTGGTGAACCTTCAGAACCTGCTCGCGCTTCTCGGTCGGAGCAGCCTTCACTGCGACCTTGGCGGAGGCAGCCTTTTTGAGGGCTGCCTTCTGTGCAGTGGCGGGCTTGGCGGCTGCCGTGGCAGCTTCCTTCTCGTCAGCCATTAGTCAATCTCCTCGACCTTTACGAGGTGAGCAACGGTGTTGACGTAGCCACGGTTCTGCGAGTTGTCCTCGCGAATCGTGACTGCGCCAATGCGCTTGAGACCCAGGCTGCGAAGCGTGTCGCGCTGGTTCTGCTTCTCACTAATTTTGGACTTGATCTGTGTCACTTTGAGGCGAGCCATCAGGCACCTGCCTTTGCTGCCGCTGCAGCTGCTGCTGCGGCGGCGTCGGCACGCAGGAAGCGCGCCGGAGCGACGTCTTCGTACGCGAGGCCACGACGAGCCGCAACTGCACGCGGCTCTTCGAGCTGGTGCAGGGCCTCGACCGTGGCGTGAACGATGTTGATGGTGTTCGACGAACCGAGCGACTTGCTGAGGACATCGTGGATGCCCGCGCACTCGAGAACGGCGCGCACCGGGCCACCGGCGATAACGCCGGTACCGGCGGCGGCGGGACGCAGCAGGACGACGCCGGCTGCGGCTTCACCCTGCACGGGGTGCGGGATCGTCAGACCGACGCGGGGAACGCGGAAGAAGTTCTTCTTCGCTTCTTCGACGCCCTTGGAAATGGCGGTCGGCACCTCGCGGGCCTTGCCGTATCCGACGCCGACGAGGCCGTTTCCGTCACCGACGACGACGAGAGCGGTGAAGCTGAAGCGACGACCACCCTTCACCACCTTGGAAACGCGGTTGATGGTGACGACGCGCTCCAGGAACTGGCTCTTGTCGGCATCGCGGCTTCCGCGGTCCTTGTTCGGGTTGCGCTCACGACCGCCACGACGAGCCTCACGAGGCTCGTTCTGGGCAGGTGCCGTTGAGGCAGCGGTTTCGACGGGTGCCTCTGCGGCCACCACGGTCTCCTTGGTTGCTGTGCTAGCGGTTTCAGTGCTCACAGGTTCAATCCACCCTCTCGAGCTCCATCGGCGATCGCAGCGACGCGTCCTGCGTACTTGCTTCCGCCACGGTCAAATACGACAGCGTCGATGCCGGCGGCCTTCGCACGCTCGGCGACGAGTTCGCCGACCTTGCGGGCCTTGGCGGTCTTGTCACCATCGAAGGTGCGCAGACCGTCTTCGAGCGTGGACGCCGAAGCAAGGGTGAAACCCTTGCTGTCATCGACGACCTGCACGAACACGTGGCGAGCCGAACGGGTCACGACGAGACGCGGACGAAGCGCGGTCCCCTCGATCTTTTTGCGAAGACGTGCATGCCTGCGTCCGCGGGCAGCGGCCTTGCTCTTACCTCTAGTTCCGAGACCCATGGTTATTTACCACTCTTTCCGGCCTTGCGGCGAACAATCTCGCCGGCGTAACGCACACCCTTGCCCTTGTAGGGCTCCGGCTTGCGAATCTTACGGATGTTGGCGGCGACCTCGCCGACAGCCTGCTTGTCGATGCCACCGACCGTGAGGCGGTTGACGCTCTCCACGGTGAGGGTGATGCCGGCAGGTGCCTCGACGAGGACCGGGTGCGAGAAGCCGAGGGCGAACTCGATCGAGCTGCCCTTCTGGGCGACGCGGTAACCGGTACCGACGATCTCGAGAGACTTGGTGTAACCCACCGTCACCCCGATGATCTGGTTTGCGATCAGCGTGCGAGTCAGTCCGTGCAGCGAACGCGAGTTGCGCTCGTCGTTCGGGCGTGTGACGACGACGTGGCCGTCCTCGATCTTGACCTCGATGGGGTTCGCGACGGTGAGCGCGAGCTCGCCCTTCGGACCCTTGACGTTAACGCGCTGGCCTTCAGTGGCGACCGTGACATCCGCGGGAATCGGGATGGGAAGTCTTCCAATACGTGACATTGTCGGCTACCACACGTAGGCGAGAACTTCTCCGCCTACGCCCTTCTTCTCAGCCTGGCGGTCGGTGAGCAGACCGCTGGAGGTGGACAGGATGGCAACGCCGAGACCACCGAGAACGGTGGGGATTTCGGTCGACTTCGCGTACACGCGCAGGCCGGGCTTGGAAACCCGCTTGATGCCGACGATGGAACGCTCGCGGTTCGGACCGAACTTGAGGTTGAGCGTGAGGGTCTTGCCGACCACTGCATCCTTGACATCCCACGCCGAGATGTAACCCTGGGCCTTGAGAATGTCTGCGATGTTCGCTTTGAGCTTGCTGTGCGGCATGGACACGGTGTCGTGGAACGCCGAGTTAGCGTTGCGCAGTCTGGTCAGCATGTCTGCGACCGGATCTGTCATTGTCATTTGTGGTGCCTTTCTCGCCTGGTTTCGTTCATCCGTTACACGGGTGACGACCTTGGTCGTGGTGGGGCTGGACGGTTGTCCAGCCCCGGATTTGTACTACAAGAGCCAAAGAGCTACTTTACTTGGTGTTTTCGGCCGTCTTGAACGGGAAGCCCAGCGCCTTGAGCAGCGCGCGGCCTTCTTCGTTGTTCTTGGCCGTCGTCACAACCGTGATATCCATACCGCGGATACGGTCGATCCGGTCCTGGTCGATCTCGTGGAACATGACCTGCTCGGTGAGACCGAAGGTGTAGTTACCGCTGCCATCGAACTGCTTGTCGCTCAGACCACGGAAGTCGCGGATGCGCGGAAGCGCCAGGCTCAGGAGCCGGTCGAGGAACTCCCACATGCGGTCGCCACGAAGTGTGACGTGCGTGCCGATGGGCTGTCCTTCACGCAGTTTGAACTGCGCGATCGACTTACGGGCCTTGGTGACCTGCGGCTTCTGACCGGTGATCTTGGTGAGGTCGGAGACGGCGCCATCCATGATCTTGCCGTCGCGTGCTGCCTCGCCGACACCCATGTTCACAACGATCTTGACCAGGTTCGGAATCTGGTGAACGTTGGTGAAGCCGAGGTCCTTGCTGAGCTGGGCCATGATCTCATCGCGGTACTTCTGCTTGAGACGCGGCAGGGCGGCCTCAACGGGCGCTTCTGCTGCTGCAACTGAAGTGTCGGTCATCAGAGGTCCTTCCCTGACTTCTTGGCGTAACGGATGCGGACCGTCTTGGTGACGCCGTCCTTCGTTACTTCTTCGAGGCGGAATCCGACGCGAGTCGGCTTCTTGGTCTCCGGGTCGACGAGGGCCACGTTGGACACGTGAATCGGCGCCTCCATGGTCTCGATGCCGCCGGTCTTGGTGCCGCGCTGGGTCTGGCCCACGCGAACGTGCTTGGTGACGAAGTTGATGCCCTCAACGAGGACCCTGTTCTTCTCCACCAGGATGGCAATGACCTTGCCCTGCTTGCCACGGTCTCCGCCGCGGGCCTGGGTGCGGCCGGTGATGACCTCTACGAGGTCACCCTTTTTGAGTCTGGCCATGATTTAGATAACCTCCGGTGCCAGCGAGATGATCTTCATGAACTTCTTGTCGCGAAGCTCGCGACCGACCGGTCCGAAGATTCGGGTGCCGCGGGGGTCACCTTCGTTCTTCAAAATCACTGCGGCGTTCTCATCGAACTTGATGTACGAACCGTCTGAACGACGGGTCTGCTTTTTGACGCGAACGACGACGGCCTTGACGACGTCGCCCTTCTTGACGTTGCCGCCCGGGATCGCGTCCTTGACCGTGGCGACGATGGTGTCGCCGAGGCCTGCGTAGCGACGGCCGGAGCCGCCGAGCACGCGAATGGTCAACAGCTCCTTGGCACCCGTGTTGTCGGCAACCTTGAGTCGTGATTCTTGCTGAAGCACTTTTTATACCCTTCTATCAAGTAAGCGCGAGGCTTACTTGGCCTTCTCGAGGATCTCGACCAGGCGCCAGCGCTTGGAAGCGCTGAGCGGACGGGTCTCACTGATCAGGACCAGGTCGCCGACGCCGGCGATGTTCGCCTCGTCGTGAGCCTTCAGCTTGGACGTACGGCGGATGACCTTGCCGTACAAGGGGTGCTTCACGCGGTCTTCGACCTCGACAACGATGGTCTTGTCCATCTTGTCGCTGGTCACGTAACCACGCAGCGTCTTGCGGTAGCCGCGAACGAGAGCCTCAGCCTCGGCAGCGACGACCTTTTCGTCAGTCTTCGCCATGACTAGGCCTCCTTCGTCTGGGCGGCGTCGGCCGCAGCGGAGTCGTCAACGGACTCCACTGCAGGCTTGGCCTTCTTGGTCTTCTTCTCAGCCTTGGCCGGAGCCTCGACTGGTGCGGGAGTCGGACGAATGCCCAACTCGCGCTCACGGAGAACCGTGTAGATGCGAGCGATGTCGCGCTTGACCGCGCGGAGGCGGCCGTGGCTCTCGAGCTGGCCGGTGGCCGACTGGAAGCGAAGGTTGAAGAGTTCTTCCTTCGCCTTCTTCAGCTCATCGAACAACCGCTCGTTTTCAAAAGTGTCGAGCTCGACTGAGGCGAGCTCCTTGGATCCGATCGCCATTATGCGTCGCCCTCCTCGCGCTTGATGATGCGTGCCTTCAAGGGCAGTTTGTGGATAGCGCGGGTCAGCGCTTCCTTTGCGACGATGTCAGTGACACCGCTGAGTTCGAAAAGCACGCGACCGGGCTTGACGTTGGCAACCCACCACTCGACGGAACCCTTACCGGAACCCATGCGGGTTTCGGCCGGCTTCTTGGTGAGCGGGCGGTCCGGGTAGATGTTGATCCAGACCTTGCCGCCGCGCTTCATGTGACGGGTGATCGCGATACGAGCGGACTCGATCTGACGGTTGGTCACATAGGCGGGCGTGAGGGCCTGGATGCCGTACTCACCGAACGACAGCTCGGTACCACCGGTTGCGTGGCCGGTACGGCCCGGGTGGTGCTGCTTGCGGTGCTTGACTCTGCGTGGAATCAACATGGTTATGCCTCAACTCCTGCTGCAACCGGTGCCGCTGCCTCTGCGCGGGGCGCACGACGCGGTCGGTCGTCACGACGCTCGGGGCGGGTCGACTTAGCGTTGGCCTGCTCGCGAGCGAGTTCCTTGTTGGTGATGTCGCCCTTGTAGATCCAGACCTTCACACCGATGCGGCCGAAGGTGGTCTTGGCTTCGTAGAACCCGTAGTCGATGTTCGCGCGCAGAGTGTGCAGGGGCACACGGCCTTCGCGGTAGAACTCCGAACGGCTCATTTCGGCGCCACCCAGGCGACCGGAGACCTGGATGCGAACACCCTTGGCACCGGCGCGCTGGGCACCCTGCAGGCCCTTACGCATCGCGCGGCGGAATGCCACGCGAGCGGAGAGCTGCTCGGCGATGCCCTGAGCGACCAGCTGAGCGTCGACCTCGGGGTTCTTCACCTCGAGGATGTTCAGCTGGATCTGCTTGGCGGTGAGCTTCTCGAGGTCGGAGCGAATGCGCTCAGCCTCCGCGCCGCGGCGACCGATCACAATGCCCGGACGGGCGGTGTGGATGTCGACGCGAACGCGGTCACGAGTGCGCTCGATCTCGATGCGGGACACGCCGGCGCGGTCGAGACTGGTGCTCAACAGGCGGCGGATCTTGACGTCTTCAGCGACGAAGTCGCTGTAACGCTGGCCCGGCTTCGTGCTGTCAGAGAACCAACGCGACACGTGGTCGGTCGTGATTCCCAGACGGAAGCCATAGGGGTTTACTTTCTGACCCATTACTTCGTACCCTCCTCAGGAGTGGCGAGCACAACCGTGATGTGGCTCGTGCGCTTCTTGATCTGGAATGCGCGACCCTGTGCACGGGCCTGGAAACGCTTGAGGGTCGTACCCTCGTCTACGAACGCCTGGCTGACGAACAGGTCCTGCTCGTCGAGGAAGGTGTTGGCTGCATCAGCCTTGACTCGCGCGTTGGCGATTGCCGAGGCAACCAGCTTGTACACCGGGTCGCTCGCGCCCTGCGGCGCAAACTTCAGAATTCCCAGGGCCTCGAAGGCCTGCTTGCCGCGGATCAGGTTGACAACGCGACGAGCCTTCTGGGGGGTAACGCGGATGTGACGCACGCGTGCGATCGACTCCACCATTTCTTATCCTCCTTCACGTCCCCGCGTTAGCGGCGACGGCCCTTCTTGTCGTCCTTCACGTGTCCACGGAAGGTGCGGGTGGGCGCAAACTCGCCGAGCTTATGCCCGACCATGCTCTCGGTGACGAACACCGGGATGTGCTTGCGTCCGTCGTGCACGGCGATGGTGTGCCCGAGCATGCCGGGGATGATCATCGAACGGCGCGACCAGGTCTTGATTACGTTCTTGCTGCTGGCTTCGTTCGCCTTGACAACCTTGCGAAGCAGGTGGTCGTCAACGAACGGGCCTTTCTTGAGACTGCGTGGCATCGTCTACTCCTACTTACGCTTCTTGCCGACGGTACGGCGACGAACGATGAGCTTGTCGCTTTCCTTGTTCGGGTGGCGGGTACGCCCTTCTTTCTGGCCCCAAGGGCTGACGGGGTGACGTCCACCGGACGTCTTACCCTCACCACCACCGTGCGGGTGGTCGACCGGGTTCATGGCGACACCACGAACGGTCGGGCGAACGCCTTTCCAGCGCATCCGGCCGGCCTTGCCCCAGTTGATGTTCGACTGCTCGGCGTTGCCGACCTCGCCGATCGTGGCGCGGCAGCGGGCGTCGACGTTGCGGATTTCTCCGGACGGCAGGCGCAGCTGGGCGTAGATGCCATCCTTCGCAACGAGGCGAACGGATGATCCGGCGGAGCGGGCCATCTTGGCGCCACCGCCCGGACGCAGTTCGACCGCGTGGATGATGGTACCGGTCGGGATGTTCTTCAGCGGCAGGTTGTTGCCGGGCTTGATGTCAGCACCGGCGCCCGACTCCACGATGTCGCCCTGGTTCAGCTTGTTCGGGGCGATGATGTAGCGCTTGGAGCCGTCCGTGAAGTGCAGGAGCGCGATGCGCGCCGTGCGGTTGGGGTCGTACTCGATGTGAGCAACCTTGGCGTTGACGCCGTCCTTGTCGTTACGACGGAAGTCGATCAGACGGTACTGGCGCTTGTGTCCACCACCGATGTGACGGGTGGTGATGCGACCCTGGTTGTTACGGCCACCGGTCTTGGACAGGGGGCGAAGCAGGGACTTCTCCGGCGTGGAGCGGGTGATCTCTGCGAAGTCTGCAACAGATGAACCGCGACGACCGGGAGTCGTGGGCTTGAACTTACGAATAGCCATTTCTTATTCCTCTAGTCCGCGCCGCTTAGCCGACGGCCGTGAAGATGTCAATGGAACCGGACTTGAGCGTGACGATGGCACGCTTGGTGTCCTTGCGCTTGCCCTGACCGAACTTCGTGCGACGCGTCTTGCCGATGCGGTTCATGGTGTTGATCGAAGCGACCTCCACCTTGAAGATCTTTTCGATCGCGAGCTTGATTTCGGTCTTGTTCGAGCGCGGGTCCACGATGAAGGTGTACTTGCCTTCGTCGATCAGGCCATAGCTCTTCTCAGAGACGACCGGAGCGATGATGACGTCGCGGGGATCCTTGTTGATCGGGGTAGCCATTATGCGGACACCTCTTCCTTCTTGGTCTTGCTCGCCACGAACGCGTCGAACGCGCCCTTGGTGAAGACGATGTCGTCGCTGACGAGAACGTCATAGGCATTCAGCTGGTCCCACGGCAGAACGTGCACCGTCGGCAGGTTGCGGATGCTGCGCAGCGTCAGTTCGTCGGTGCGCTCCAGGACGACCAGCACGTGCTTGCTGCTGGCGATCTGGCTGAGCAGCTCGATGGCGCCCTTGGTGCTGGGCGTCTCGGCGCTGAAGAGTGCGGTCACGACGTGCAGGCGGTCGCCACGGGCGCGGTCAGAAAGGGATCCGCGCAGTGCTGCCGCGATCATCTTCTTGGGGGTGCGCTGTTCGTAGTTACGCGGGGTCGGTCCGTGAACGATTCCACCACCGGTCATCTGAGGGGCGCGGATCGAGCCCTGACGAGCGCGACCGGTTCCCTTCTGCTTGAACGGCTTGCGGCCGGAACCGGAAACCTCGCCACGACGCTTGGTCTTGTGAGTTCCCTGACGTGCGGCAGCGAGCTGCGCGACGACGACCTGGTGGATCAACGGGATGTTGGTCTGAACGTCAAAGATTTCGGCGGGCAACTCAACGGAGCCGGCCTTCTTACCCTTGGCGTCGATGAGATCGAGTGAGGTAGTCATACGACTAGGCTCCCTTCACTGCATTGCGGACGAATACGAGGCGGCCCTTGGCGCCGGGAACGGCACCCTTGACCAGCAGGAGGCCCTTCTCGGCATCCACGGCGTGAACCTTGAGGTTCAGCACGGTGACGCGCTCGCCACCCATACGACCGGCCATGCGCATGCCCTTGAAGACACGGCTCGGGGTCGAGGAAGCACCGATGGAACCGGGCTTGCGGTGGTTGCGGTGCGAACCGTGAGAGGAGGAAACACCCTTGAAGTTGTGACGCTTCATAACACCGGCGAAACCCTTGCCCTTGCTGGTGCCCATGACGTCGACCTTGGTACCGGCAGCGAACACACCGTCAACGGTGAGTTCCTGGCCCAGGGCATAGTCAGCGGCATCCGCAGTGCGGAGCTCGGTGAGGTGGCGGCGAGGCGTGACGCCTGCCTTTTCGAAGTGTCCGGCGGAAGGCTTGTTGACCTTGCGCGGATCGATGGCCCCGGCAGCGATCTGGACGCCGGCGTAACCGTCGATGTCTTTGCTGCGGATCTGGGTGACAACGTTGGGCGAGATTTCGATGACGGTGACGGGAACGAGCTTGTTGTTCTCATCCCACACCTGCGTCATGCCGAGCTTCTTGCCGAGGAGACCCTTGGTGGTCTTGGTATCTGAGTAAGACATCGCGGGCCCTAGAGCTTGATCTCGATGTTGACGTCGGCCGGCAGGTCGAGACGCATGAGCGAGTCGACAGCCTTCGGGGTCGGGTCAATGATGTCGATCAGACGCTTGTGGGTGCGCATTTCAAAGTGCTCCCGGCTGTCCTTGTACTTGTGAGGGGAACGGATGACACACACCACGTTCTTCTCGGTCGGAAGCGGCACGGGGCCGACGACAGTCGCACCCGCGCGGGTCACTGTGTCGACGATCTTGCGCGCCGAGATGTCGATGACCTCGTGGTCATACGACTTAAGTCGAATGCGGATTTTCTGTCCCGCCATGTCGAACTCGCTTTCTTGTCAAGGCTTCGTACATCCCGAGGGGCTGCATTGGACGCCGTAGTAGCACTGCTGCTGTCGCACCACTGTTAATCTGTCAATTTCGGCAAGGCCGCGGAGCGGTCATGCCGAGCCAACCCGCTTCTCCACACTCGCGCGTGGGGGAAGGCATGGATTTACCCAGCTGTCCCGGCCGTTGGTTTGAGCTATGTTCTGCTACCCGCGGCCTAACTGTGCACCTGGCGCCTTTTACGGCGAACGGCACAAGCTATGCACTGCCTGGCAGTGATCCCGACACCGCGTGCAGCGCGGCAGTCGAAAATGTTGAACTAGAAGAGTCTGCCACAGGGTTGGGTCATTGTGCAACCCGGGCGTGTCGCGGGCGGCGTGTCGCCACATCCGCGTCGTTCCGCGGCTCGGCCGGCTCTCGCCCCGGGCGCGTCGCCGCCATTCACGCCTCGCGCGAGTGCTGCGCCGCTCCGCGCGGGGCACGCCACCAGCGCAGCGGCGCAACACCCGCGCACCACCGGCACCTCACCGAAACTGGAGTCGCGGGCGCCCGAACGGCAGCCCCAACTGCAGCAGCCGAGTGCGCAGCCGACTCTGACTCATCCCGACCGGGAAGTCCCACCGGGTGAAGGCGTGCACCTGGCGCCGCACGCCATCCTCACGGCGTTTCTCGTCGTAGACCACCTCGGCGGTGGTGCGGCCGCCTCGCATCACGGGGTCGAAGTATTTGCCCTTGCCGTCGGCCTCCCCCACCGAGTTCTCGTCGATCCAGTAGAAGTCCGTGAAGACGGTCTTGCCTTCGACGACGAACGGATGCTGCAGCACCGGCTCCGGAAATCCGTTCAGCGCCACGTTGACGCGGCTTCCGGACACGTTGGGTGAACCGGACAGCGTCGAAGAGAAGTCGATCACGGCCCGCGCCCGCACGGACCCGCGGAAGGGAAGCAACCCTTCCCAGGTCTCAAGCAGCCTGGCTCTGGTGGTCAGAGGCAGAATGCGCCCCCTGCGATCCACCGCAATGGAGCGGTCGGCCATGGCGACCGCGGACTTCAGATCCAGAGTGACGGCGAGGCCGACGACCGTGCGTTCGACGCTGGTGACCAGGAGTCCGTTCACCACGGCGATATCCCGCGTGTCGAGTCCCAATGCATGCTTGCGGATACCCGGCGTCGAGCGTCCGCCGCGGGTGCGTTCGGTGAGGGAGTGGACCTCGGGCGGCCAGCCGGCGAGAGTGGGGAGTCCCCACAGGACAGCCGCGGACCCGTTCGCAGGTGGCATGCCACGCGCGAAGCGGCGCACGACCCGCGCCACGGTGCGCTCGGTCACCGAAGTGAGCTCGACCAGCGGTTACCTGCCGTCGGGGCCAGTGCCTCGAGCGTCGCGGTCGGTCGGACCGTCCCCGCGACCGAGGTGTTTGTCCGCCGCCGCTCGGGCATCCTTGATCTTGTCGGCGTGCTTGTTGCCGGTGACCTTGTTCGCGGCGGCGGCGCCCCCGTCGAGGATCTTGTCGGCGATCTTCTCGCCCTTCTCTGTTTTGAGGAACTCCTGCGCTTTGCGGCTGATGTCGTTGAAATTCACGGGGTGCTCCGATCTGGGGCTGTTGAGGTTCATGTCAAGGCTAGTTCCTGGGCGATTCGGGATCAACTGGCCCCGCAAGTCGGGCACGAAAAAAGGGCCGGCCCCGAAGGACCGACCCCATTTTCTGAAGGGGACTACTTGACGATCTTGGTCACCGTTCCGGCGCCGACGGTGCGGCCACCTTCACGAATGGCGAAGCCGAGGCCCTCTTCCATGGCGATCGGCTGGATCAGCGCGACGTTCATGTCGGTGGTGTCGCCGGGCATGACCATCTCGGTGCCCTCAGGCAGCGTGATGACGCCGGTGACGTCCGTGGTGCGGAAGTAGAACTGCGGGCGGTAGTTCGCGTAGAACGGGTTGTGACGCCCACCCTCATCCTTGGACAGGATGTACGCGGTGCCCTCGAAGTCGGTGTGCGGCGTGACCGAACCCGGCTTGACGACAACCTGGCCGCGCTCGACGTCTTCGCGCTTGGTGCCACGAAGAAGAAGGCCACAGTTCTCGCCGGCCCATGCCTCGTCGAGCTGCTTGTGGAACATCTCGATACCCGTGACCGTGGTCTTGATGGTCGGGCGGATGCCGACAACCTCGACCTCGGAGTTGATCTTGAGGGTTCCTCGCTCGGCGCGGCCGGTGACGACGGTTCCACGACCGGTGATCGTGAAGACGTCCTCGATCGGCATCAGGAAGGGCTTGTCCTTGTCGCGGACGGGCTCCGGGAAGTAGTCGTCGACAGCCTTCATGAGCTCAAGGATGTTGCCGACCCACTTCTCGTCGCCTTCAAGCGCCTTGAGTGCGGAAACGCGCACGACGGGAGCATTGTCGCCGTCGAAGCCCTGGGCGGAGAGGAGTTCGCGAACCTCGAGCTCAACGAGCTCGAGGATCTCTTCGTCGTCAACCATGTCGGACTTGTTCAGTGCCACGAGCAGGGACGGCACGCCGACCTGCTTCGCGAGCAGGACGTGCTCACGGGTCTGAGCCATCGGGCCGTCAGTAGCGGCAACCACAAGGATCGCCCCGTCCATCTGAGCAGCACCGGTGATCATGTTCTTGATGTAGTCAGCGTGGCCCGGTGCGTCTACGTGCGCATAGTGACGCTTTTCGGTCTCGTACTCAACGTGCGAGATGTTGATCGTGATACCGCGCTGGCGTTCTTCCGGAGCAGAGTCGATCGACGCAAAGTCGCGCTGAACGTTCGTCTTGGACGGGTACGTGTCGGCAAGGACCTTGGAGATCGCTGCAGTCAGCGTGGTCTTTCCGTGGTCAACGTGACCGATCGTTCCGATGTTTACGTGCGGCTTGGTCCGCTCGAACTTGGCCTTGGCCACTGTGGGTCCTCCTCAGGACTCATGGCTCCATCGACCGCTGGTTTGCGGCCGGTGAAACTGCTGGATTTGTGTACTTATGCTACTCGGGCCGGGAGGCCGAAGCGATTTGGGCCCGAAGGCCCGGAGAGACCGGAAGCCTCAGGCTATTCGCCCTTGTTCTTCTGGATGATCTCTTCGGCCACGGCCCGGGGGACCTCCGCGTAACTCTCGAAGGTCATCGAGTACACCGCGCGGCCCGAGGTCTTCGACCTCAGGTCACCGATATATCCGAACATCTCCGACAGCGGCACGTTGGCGCGAATTACCTTCACGCCCTGAGCGTCCTCCATGGTCTGGATCTGTCCACGACGCGAGTTGAGGTCGCCGATGACGTCGCCCATGTACTCCTCGGGCGTACGAACCTCGACGGCCATCAGCGGCTCGAGCAGAACAGGGTCAGCCTTACGAACGGCTTCCTTGAAGCCCATCGAACCGGCAATCTTGAACGCCATCTCCGAGGAGTCGACATCGTGCGCGGCGCCGTCAAGCAGGCTTGCCTTGACGCCCACCATCGGATAACCGGCCAGGACGCCAACGTGCAGCGCATCCTGGATTCCTGCGTCCACCGAGGGTATGTACTCCCGGGGGATGCGGCCACCCGTGACCTTGTTGACGAACTCGTAGCTCTTCTCGGCAGTGATCTCGAGCGGCTCGATCGCGATCTGAATCTTCGCGAACTGCCCGGATCCACCGGTCTGCTTCTTGTGCGTGTAGTCGTGACGCTCGACCGCCCTGCGGATGGTCTCGCGGTAGGCGACCTGAGGCTTGCCGACGTTGGCTTCGACGTTGAATTCACGTCGCATCCGGTCGACCAGGATGTCCAGGTGAAGTTCACCCATTCCCTTGATGACCGTCTGACCAGTTTCCTGGTTCTGCTCGGTGCGGAAGGTCGGGTCTTCTTCGGCCAATTTCTGGATCGCAAGACCCAGCTTCTCCTGGTCCTGCTTCGTCTTCGGCTCGATCGCAACCTCGATGACCGGGTCAGGGAACGTCATCGACTCGAGCACGACCTGCGCGTTCGGGTCGCACAGGGTGTCGCCTGTGGTGGTGTCCTTGAGGCCGATGACCGCGTAGATGTGACCGGCGGTCACGAAGGCCACCGGGTTTTCCTTGTTGGCGTGCATCTGGAAGATCTTGCCGATGCGCTCCTTCTTGCCCTTGGTCGAGTTGACGACCTGGGCGCCGGAGTCAAGGTGACCGGAGTACACGCGAACGTAGGTCAGACGACCGAAGAACGGGTGAACGGCGACCTTGAACGCGAGGGCCGTGAACGGCTCCGTCGCGTCGGGGTGACGCATGATGACCTTTTCCTCGTCGCGCGCGTCGTGGGCCTCGATGGCCGGCACGTCGAGCGGGGTGGGGAGGTAGTCGACGACTGCGTCAAGCATCGGCTGAACGCCGCGGTTCTTGAACGCGGAACCGCAGAGGACCGGATAGATCTCGCTGGAGACCGTGAGCCCCCGAATCGCGTGCTTGATCTCGGAGACGGTGAGCTCTTCGCCGGAGAAGTACTTCTCCATGAGGTCGTCGTCGGTCTCGGCGACGGTTTCAAGGAGCAGCTTGCGGTATTCCGCGGCCTGCTCGGCAAGGTCGGCCGGGATCTCTTCGATGGCGTACTTGGAGCCCATCTCGACGTCACCCTTGGAGTCGCCGCGCCAGGTCAGTGCACGCATTTCGACGAGGTCGACAACACCCTCGAAGGTGTTCTCGGCGCCGATGGGCAGCTGGATGACGAGCGGCTTCGCGCCAAGGCGCTTGACAATGGTGTCGACCGTGTAGAAGAAGTCGGCGCCGAGCTTGTCCATCTTGTTGACGAAGCAAATGCGGGGCACGTCGTACTTGTCGGCCTGGCGCCAGACGGTCTCCGACTGGGGCTCAACGCCCTCCTTGCCGTCGAACACTGCGACGGCGCCGTCGAGGACTCGGAGCGAACGCTCCACCTCAACGGTGAAGTCGACGTGGCCGGGGGTGTCGATGATGTTGATCTGGTTTGAGGCCCAGAAACAGGTCGTCGCGGCAGACGTGATGGTGATGCCACGTTCCTGCTCCTGCGCCATCCAGTCCATGGTCGAGGCGCCGTCGTGCGTCTCGCCGATCTTGTGATTGACACCCGTGTAGTACAGGATGCGCTCAGTGACGGTGGTCTTGCCAGCATCAATGTGAGCCATGATGCCGATGTTGCGGACCTTACTCAGGTCGGTGAGCACGTCAAGTGCCACGGGGGTCCTCCGGAAGTTTGCTTGTGAATCTTGGGGCGAAACAGGGCATCCGGTCGCCGGGCCCATCGAGATCTGCTCTCGACAAGCCCGGATTCCGGAGCGCGACTACCAGCGGTAGTGAGCGAAGGCCTTGTTCGCCTCGGCCATCTTGTGCGTGTCCTCGCGGCGCTTCACAGCGGCGCCGAGGCCGTTGGATGCGTCGAGAATTTCGTTGGTGAGACGCTCGGTCATCGTCTTCTCGCGACGAGCCTTGGCGTAGCTGGTCAACCAGCGCAGAGCCAGGGTGTTGGCGCGGTGCGGCTTGACTTCGACGGGCACCTGGTAGGTGGAACCACCGACGCGGCGCGAACGCACCTCAAGGGTCGGGCGCACGTTGTCGAGTGCCTTCTTCAAGGTGACGACGGCATCCGCACCGTTCTTGGCAACGACGCCTTCGAGTGCATCGTAAACGATGCGCTCGGCGAGGCCCTTTTTGCCGTCGAGGAGGATCTTGTTGACGAGCTGGGAGACGATGGGGGCGCCGTATACCGGGTCAGCGATAACGGGACGCTTGGGCGCTGGGCCTTTACGAGGCATTACTTCTTCTCCATCTTGGCGCCGTAGCGGCTGCGAGCCTGCTTGCGGTTCTTGACGGCCTGGGTGTCCAGTGCGCCGCGAACGATCTTGTATCGAACACCGGGGAGGTCCTTCACACGACCACCGCGGACGAGCACCATCGAGTGCTCCTGCAGGTTGTGACCCTCGCCGGGAATGTAGGCGGTGACCTCGGTACCGTTCGACAGCTTGACGCGGGCGACCTTGCGGAGGGCCGAGTTCGGCTTCTTCGGCGTGGTCGTGTAAACACGGGTGCACACGCCGCGCTGCTGGGGGTTGGACTTCAGGGCGGGCGCCTTGGTCTTGGTGACCTTGGGGCTGCGGCCCTTTCGTACCAACTGCTGAATGGTGGGCACTAATTACTCCTTGTTTGTGCTGCACGGTGACAGCTCATTGATGGTTAGCATTCGAATCGCTCCGTTTCCGGCCCGATCGAGTTCATCTGGACCCACCGAAACACGCGGAATGAGTTTCGCGGGCTGTAGTGGGTATGCCGTGGGGGCTGCTCGGAGAGCACACCCTGTGTGAGTGCCACATCAAGGCGCCTAAGGTGCGGCACGACAAGATCGCGGTGGCATGACTCAAGCGCACGACAAAGCGCACACCTCGAAAGGATATCCCGGGGGTGACCGCTGGGTCAAATGGATCACGCGGCCCCAGGGGTTCGTTCAGGTGTTGTTCACGGGCCGCGCGGCCAGAGCGGGGAATCGAGCGCGGTGTCGAGGTCGGCGAGGAGAGCGAGCACCCAGGGTTCGGCGAATTCGGTGACGGCGCTACGCATCCGTTCACGGTGCCGGGACAGTTCGGCGCAGACCCGACCGCCGACCAGTGCCGCGTGTTCGTCGGCGCGTGTGACCTCGGCGCGGATGGCCGCCTTCTCCTCGACGGTCAAGGGAAGCGGGTCAACGGGCAGGGCCACGGATGCCTCGGGCCGGGCGAGTTCGGCGAAGGTGAAGAGGTAGGGGGCGTCGGGCATGGCCGGCGGGTCGAGGTCGAGGCCGGTGTAGGCCGGGTCCAGACCCTCAGCGGGGCGGTAGGTCAACGCGGCCTGCTTGCGCTCCTCGTTCAGGCGGATCTCCCGGAGCAGCAGGGGGAGGTGCGTCTCGGTGAACTCGTCGACCTCGGCGTCGATCAGGTGCTTCAGGCGCATGGCGAGGGCGTGCTGCACGGCGTGCGGGACATCCGTGGCGAGGCCGGCAGCGGCGATGACCGGCGACCCGAAGCAGGTGCGGCACAGGCGTGAACGGCCGCGATGCGTGCCCGGGCGCCAGCGCGGCAACCAGTTGAGCCAGTCGTCAACCTGTTGGCTGACCCGCAACTCGATGGAACCGCCCATGAAAGATAAGGGTACCCGATCGGAGTGCTCCGCAGTCAGCGACTTTCAGGCCGGCGGTGTTTCAGTCTTCGCCTTGCTCCCACGGCCATTTCGGGGGGCCGCGTTCGGGCATCCGTGAGGCGAGGACCAGCGAGTAGAGCAGGGTGACGATGAAGGAGAGGATGCCGGTGGTCACCGCGAACGGGCCCAGCAGCACGGAGGCTGCGAACCCGACGCTATCGCCCGGGAGCCCGGCGGTGTCGGCCGGCACCCCGGTGCCGAGCGCGTAGAGGACCCCGCCCACCAGAACGAAGACGACAAGCGCGGCGACCCCGGTGCCGAGGGAGTACCCGACGGCGATCCGCTGGTTCTCCGGTCTGGTGCGCAGCCCGAGCAGCAGCATCAGGGTGAACACCAGCACCACGGCGGCGGCGGTCATGAACGGGCCGACGAGAGGTCCGGCGTTGGGGTCACTGATGACATCCGTGTCGGTCAGCAGGCTGATCATTCCGAAGGCGGCGACGAGGAGCGCGGCAAGGAGCACTGCCGCGAAGACGGCGACGACCGTCGCGTACTTCTGGTAATTTCGCATCGCTCCCCCTTGATGGCGTACCTGCTGGGGCCCGGCACGCTGAGCGCCGGGCGTCGACCGACTAGTTGCTGCGGATGCCCTGCGGTCCGGCGGCGAGGACGCGGTCGTATTCGGCCTTCGCTGCAGCGTTGCGTTCGGTGACGGCACGGCCGTTGCGGGCGATCCAGGCGCCGGCCCAGATCGGCACCTCGCGGGCGACGACCGCAGCGGCGATGGCCCCCGGGTTCAGCCACTGCTGGCTGATGAAGCGCGCCGCCTGGTCGGGCGTGAAGTTCCAGGCCTGCACGCTCAGCAGCGCCGCCCCGATGTAGGAGAAGTAGACGACCACGGCCACCAGGAAGCCGAAGAGCACGTAGGCCCACCAGCCGCCGCGGTTCACGATAAGCACCAGAAGGGCGAACGCGACGAAGAAGAAGATGACCGGCACGTAGAAGATGGGCAGCACGATGAAGTCGGTGAACTTCGAGGCCGTGTCCGCAATGGACAAGCTGCCGATGCCGGACAGCACGAACGCGACCACGGCGTAGAGGGCGGCGAAGATGACGGTGGAGAGCAGGGCGATCAGCACGCCGGGGCCGCGGTTGCTCTTGTAGCGGGGAGCGGTCGGCGCCTGGATGTAGACGGGGGGCTGCGCCGTGGTGTTCGTGGGGGCATAGGCCTCGGCGGGCGGGGCCTCTGATGGGTTCTCGCCGGGCTCGATGCGCCGGGTCTCGGCGGTGGTGTTCACCGGGGCGATGTTCACGGAGGCGGCGGGCACGTAGGTGGGCGTCGCGGGCTCGCGGGAGGTCGCGGGGGTGTCATAGGAGATCGGCTCGCCGACGGGGGTGGCCGGGTAGTGCGCCGGTGTCTCAGTGGCAGCATCGGTCGCGTCGCCGGACTCGGCCGGAGCGGAGTGGGAGCCGGTGCCGGTGTAGTCGGGGGCATCCGTGCGCTCTTCATGGCCGGCGTAGTCGACCGGTTCAGGCTCGTTGTCGTGGTTGCGATTGCGGTTGCCCTCAGGGGACGATGTGTCGCTCATGGTGCGCTCCTTGTGGTTGGCCGTGACGATCAGCCATAACTTTAGCAATGTGTGCCCCCCAGCTGAGGGAGGCTCGACCGGACGGGGCGCTGTGTCGAGTCAAGTCGAGCTAGCCTGCGGGGGTTGCTGCGACGGAAGCCGGATTGAGCAAGACGTAGACAAAAGCAGAAATTTTGGCGGTCGAGATGTCCGGCGATACGGTCGTCGTCTCAATTGACGTCACCAGTGCGAGGCGGTCGCCCTTCTGGAGACCGTCGAGGTAATCCAGAAGCTTGGAGTAGTTGCCCTCGATGGAGACCGTGATCGGCACAGCCACGAAGTTTTCCCCTGTGATGCCTGCAGGGGCCACCGGGAGGGTAGGAGCTGCGGCGGCAGCGGCCGGAGCAGCCGCAGCTGCAGCCGTGTCCTCACTGACGGTTGCCGCTTCTTCCTCTGCAACGGGAGCTTCGGTGGCCACAGGAGCAACCGGCGCCTCGGGTGCATACCGCTCGGCATCGCCGACGGAGAAAGCCGTCAGCCTGACCTCGTTTTGGCTACTCAAGGCATCGAGCTGGCTCAGGAAGGCTGGGATCTCTGCCCCATCGGGGACGGCCTTCCGAACAGACGCCAGGTCATTCTTGAGTGCGCCAATGCCCTCAAATTGCTTCTTGAGCGCCGAGAGACGCTCGTCAGCGTCCGCATTCTGTTGTTCGACGAGGAGGCGATCTGCGTTCGCAGCACTCGCCGTCTTCAAATTCGGGGAAATGCCCACCATCCAGCCGAGGAGGATGGTGACCCCCATTAGTGCTATTACGCCGAGCACCCAGAGTCGGTTCCGATCCACGGTTACTTCTCCTCAGCGTCGGCGAAGCGTTGTGAGAACGCTTCCTCGTTGATGTGCAGGACCAGATTCACTTGGTAGGTACCCAGATCGGTCTGTGTGATCGTGCCCGGAGTTCCATCTTCATAGCCGGGCAGGTCCTTCAGCCCTGTGAGCCACGCAGGGGCTTCGGGCAGATTCGTGCTGGTGAGGTCGAGTATGAGTGTTGCCACTCGGGCGCCCTGCAACGGCACAGTCGCCTGGTCATATAGCGACAGCGGCGATGCAGAGTTCACCGTTACGGCGTCGATGGTCACGTCCGTGGGCAGAATGGTCCGCACGCTTTCGAGGTACTCCTTCCAGTCGATCTCGGTGGATGCGCCCAGCCGGCGTGCTGAGATCGCCAGGTCGACCTCGTTCTGAACGTTGCGCGCCTCGACGTACTTCGACTGCTCGGCCAGGAGTTCGATTGTGCGGTCCTGCGCTAGAACCAGATTGTCCTGACTTTGCATCACGAGCCATGAAGAGCCGGCCACGCCCGCCAAAGCAAGGAGGACCACAAGAACGACGGAGGCACCGAGGTTTCGCCGCAGGGCTTTGCCTCGTCGTCCTGCGGCCACTTCGGGAGGAAGAAGGTCTACGCGCGGCTCTGCTCCCAGCACCAGCTCGTCGGTGACGGATGAACGGCGGCTCATGCCTGGCTCCCCAACGCGAGACCCAGCGCGACAGAAAATGCACCGCGCGACTGTTGCAGGGCTTGCGCGGTGACACCTTTGCCCAGTGCAACCGCCGCGCTCGGGTCGGCCGAGAAGACCGGCATCCGTGTCATTTCGCCCAATGCCTTGGCAAATCCATTCAGCTGGGCACCGCCACCGGTCAGCACGATGCGGGTCACCGGCAGGTTCTGCCTGGTGTTGACGAAGTAGTTGACGGTGTTGCGCAGGCTCGTGAGCAACTCTGTTGTCACCTCGGAAATGATTGTGTCGGCCATCTGGTTGTCAGTCACCGACGCGGAGTGCAGGCCCTGCGTTCGCTTCAACGCTTCTGCCTCCTCCGCCGTGATTCCCAGGCGAAGGACGAGCGCCTGTGTCAGGTCGCCTCCACCGGCCGGTATGAGGCGCACGAACTGCGGGACGCCCGCCCGTGTCACGACTACCGTCGTCGTCGCGACGCCGACGTCGATCTGCACCACGGCATCTTCGGATTTGGCCCCGCGATAGATGACTCGACTCAAGGCGAACGGGATGAGGTCGACTTCAACCGGGTTCAACCCAGCCAGCTGCACGGCCTTCACGTTGCTCTGAACCGCTTCCTTGATTGCGGCGATCAGCAATCCATTGATTTCCGGACCATTCTCACCCTCGGTCTCGGAGATCGGGTAAAAGTCGAGCAGAGCGTCGGCTACCGGCACGGAAAGCATGTCCTGCACCTGGAAGGGCAGCGATTCGCGGATGCGTTTGATCGACATTTTAGGGACGGTCAGGTCGCGGGCGAGCACCCGATGGTTTCCCATGCCGAGCACGACGTTCTTGCTTTTGAAGCCACCGGACGACCACAGGCTCTTGATCGCTGCCGCCACCGTATTGGGTTCGACGACCTCGCCGCGATTGACTGCCCCCTCCGGCAGCCCGACCTCGTGGTAGCGCACCAAAGTCGCGTTGTCGTTGCCCGCATTGCTCACCTCGACGGCTCTCAGACCGGCCGTGCCGATGTCGATTCCTACGATGTTCGCCGTCATTGCGTCTCCTTCGAGGGCCGTGTCATGATGCCAAACCAAAGAGTGAGAGATATCCATTGGCTATCTGTTCACCATAGAAGATTCCGAGCCAGGCGCCCGCCAACATCCAGGGGCCGAAGGGGATGCCGCTCTTGCGGTTCGCCTTGCGTGAGATCACCAGAAGAAGCGCGAAAAAACCACCAAGTAGGAAGGCGGCGAAGCCGCCCACTGCGAGTTCTCCCCAGCCGAGCCAGCCCAGGTGCAGGCCGAGTACGCCGGCGAGTTTCACGTCGCCCAGCCCCATGCCGGCCGGGTAAGCCAGTGCGAGCAGCAGGTAGACGCCGAAAAGGGCCGCCGCACCGACCAGGGCGCCGAGAATTCGACCCGTCTCACCAGCAAGCAGCGCCGCCGCCGCCAACAGCATGGCGGCGACAGGGTATGCCGGCAGCACGATGCGGTTCGGGAGAGTGTGGGTGTCGAGGTCGATCATCGCGAGCGAAACGCTCACGCCCGCCAGATACAGGAACGCCACCAGCGTGACAAGTACCCCTGCCATCGCTAGCCCGGTGGTCGAGCCTGTCGAGACCCCCGACAGCACCCACACGGCCACGCAGGCGAAGAAGACCGCCGTTCCGAGCTCAACAAGCGGATATCGCGCCGAGATGCGCACCTTGCAATCCCGGCATCGTCCGCCCAGTACCAGCCACGACAGTACGGGAACGTTATCCCAGGGGCGAATGCGCCTCCCACAGCCACCGCAGGCACTCGAAGGTGACACAATCGACCGCCCCGCAGGAACTCGGAAAATCACCACGTTCAAGAACGAACCGATCAGGGAGCCGAACAGTCCAGTGCCCGCGACGAACAGGCTAATCACTCGTTTCCCGGTCGCGCAGGCTGATCCGTTCGCCGAGGTGCGCGGGAACCGGAGGAACATAGGGGTTTCCCGAAAGGTCGACTCCGGGCACGCCGACGGGAACGAAGGTGAGTTTGGCCTGCTGGCCGAACTCGACCTCGCCGCCGTAGATCTGCCCTCGCCAGCCGTCGCGGTCGCTGTAGAACTTGCAGGGCGTGTATGCCATGACGGATACCTCTGGCGCGATGTCAGTCTCACTGCTCATTGTGATGTTCCCAGACGGCGCGACACAGGTCGGGAGTCCGTCCGCACTGTTGCTGTCCGGGACGTAGAGCCACAGTTTCCGTGCGGTCGTGTCGCTGGAAAGAACCTTGAGTTTGGTGAAGGCGAAACTATTGGCGGCCAGGGCAACGTGTGTCTGCAGCGTGAGAGTCTTGACGTTAGAGTCGGTCGAGATGCCCGCTGCACCGCACTTGGTCAGCGTGTTGACGACGGTTGGTACGGTGAGGGCGGACAAGTCCGTCCACGCGGGCTCAACGCCGCTGATCACGCACGGGCCGTTCCAGACGAGTTCCTGGAATCCCTGTGCTGCCCAGGTTGTCGAGGAGAACGGTGCTGGGTATGGGATCTCGCTCCAGTTGGGGACGGCTGGAACAGGAGGAGGGACCAATCCGGTGACATTCTGGGTTTTGGCACCGACGATGGTGCCGAGATTGGAGATTGTTCCACTGGACTGCACGAAGCCGTTGACTTTGGAATTGTTCGCCACCCTAGCGACGCTCGTTGCGCTTCCGGCAACGGTGACATTCCCCTTGACCGTGGAACCGGGGCTGCTCGTTACGCTCACGTTCCCGCTGGACAGCAGGCTCCCGTTCACTGTGGCACCATTCGCGACGGAAATGACATTTGATCCTGCGGCGACTCCCTGACCTGCGGCGATGACGTCGCCTTGAACGAGACTCGCGCCACCCTCCAAGGTGACGTACTTGGCAACGTGGATCGTGCCCGAGACGGTGCAATTGTCGAGTGACGCAAAGCCGTTACCGAGAATGAGGTTCCCGGCGATCTTGGCTCCGTTCGTGCAGATCGCGTTGCCGTTTTTGATCTGAACGTCAGCCGCAACGGTGTTGACGGCGGAGTCGAGGGTGAAGTTCTTGAGCACACCCGAGATGGTGTGGGCGTAGACCGCGGAGCCGATGGTGGGAATTGTTACCTGGGTGGGAATGTAGGTGTAAACCGCTTCGAGCACGCTGTCGTCACCCGAAGATGCACCCGAGACCCCGTTCGCCTGCGCGAATCCGGTTGAGATGATTTTCACCTTTGTGGAGGCGCTGGTAGGGCAGCCGGTGACCCAGCCAGTTCCCGGGTCGATCTGAACCTTGGTGTCGTACTTCGGCACAGCTCCCGATGCGGAGCTGTACAAACCGCTGCGTGCACTGCAACTTTCTGGCCCTGTCGAGGTCTGAAGGCCGACCATCGTAACGTCGATGCCTGCCTCGGCGGCGGCGCGGGACTGGACTGACGCTCGCGCGGAGCTCGTGGCACCTAGTCCGTTCAGCGTCGCCGCTGTCACCGTGAGAGCGATGATCGCTGTAACGGCCATGACGCCGATGACAGCCAATAGAGTGCTGCCCTGCTCATCGGACGGTGACGGTCGAGAGGTGAAAGACGAACGACTCATAAGCATGTCGGCACACTCTCCACAGCATCAGGCACGGGTTGACGACTCAATGCAGACGTCTTAATGAGCACGGAGTTGCCTCCGTCGTCTCTCACTTGCATTGCGAGGTCGAGCTGTCGGCCCGTGAGGGTGAAAACGGTCGCTCCAGAGATCGGCTGAATACCAGTACTCAGAAGCGTCCACGTCGCAACGTCAGTCGGGGTCGGCGTGGGGATAGTCGTTCCTGAAGTCGTGTATCGCACTTCACCGTTGCCGAAGTACCAAGCCTGACAGCGCCAGATGGGATCGATACCCGCGCCAACGGTTCGCGCCTTCAGAAGTTGCGTGCCTGCGGAGGGGACGATCAATTGCATGGAACTTGCGTTTCGAATTCCCTGCGTGACGGACTTTGAGACCAATTGGCCGGTGCTACTGGCTTGAGAGGATTTCCGCACAGTGCCTTGTGCGGAAAGCGAGCTGATTAAGAGGCTTCCAACAATAAAGAGCACTACGACTGAGAGCATTGAATAGATGATCAATTCGATGAGGCTAACGCCTTTATCACCACTGAGAGGGAGGCCGCGCACAGCACTCATGGGGTGGCCGACTTGACGTAGACCAGAGTTGTCGCCTCGGCCATCACCTTGACGTCGCCTGCTTTGGTAACCCAAGCCCTAACACTGATCACCCCAGGATAGGTTCCGGGACAAGGGCCCACCAGACGGTGCGGCTGAAAAACTGTACCTCCGGACAAACCCGAGGTAGCGACGGACGCGTCATCGAACGCACCTACTTCGGCGCAGTTCGGAGCCACCGCACGAATCGCGTCGAGTTGCTGACTCACTAGCTGACTAGCTGAGGCAATGGTCGAACTCAGAACCGTGGTTTTCATTGCCGTGATCAGAAGAGGCAGAAATGCAATGGTCAACAGCGAGAGTAGGAACATCGAAATCACGATTTCAATCAAACCGAAGCCGCGCTCGTGCCGGTCGTTGTGCCCAGCCTGCGAGGCCTGAATTGTCATCACGGTCGAGGTCCGGTCTGCCAGGTGCTGCCAAGGAAAGTTTCTATGGAGGGACCGAATGGGGACCCGCGGTATCCGCGGGGCTCCATTCGGTCTCTCACAGGATTAGCTGCGAATTGTTAGCAGTTGCCTTTGACGACCCCTGCGTTGTGGGTGACCTTGAACTTGGTGGAGCTGGAACTTTTGCTGACGCCGTCAATGCAGAACGGAGTTCCTGACCCGGTGGGAGCGGTGGTGATGGTGACGGATTCTGTGTTGTCGCTCTTCGCGTAGCCGTATGGAGCCAGGAGGGCCAGTGTCGGCGCGGCCGTAGCCCCGTCCGTGTAGTAGGAGACGATGGCAATTTTGGCGGTCGCGAGGTCGGACTTGACACCAGCATCCTTGGCTGAATCCTGCTGGCCGAGGAAGATCGGGATGGCGATCGCGGCCAGGATGCCGATGATGATGACGACGACGAGAAGCTCAATGAGCGTGAAGCCCTTTTCCTTCTGGCCGAGTTCTGAACGCTTGTGGGCAAGCGCTTCCGAGATGCTGCGGATCATGTGGAAGTCCTTTTCTGGATGGGTGCTGGGAAAGGCGATTGCGTTTGCCTGATTTGAGCTTATGGGCCAGCCAACGTTGTACTATCCCACGTTCAGGGGTAGGGGGCCGATTTCATGCCCCCAATGCGGGGGGGGGGGCTACTTGATGTATTCGAAGATGCTGAACATGGGCATGTAGAGGGCAACGATCATCCCGCCGATGACAACACCGATGAACGCAATCATCAGGGGTTCGATCAGCGCAGTGAGTTGCTCGGCGGTCGCTTGGACTTCCTGGTCATAGAAGTCGGCGATCTTGCCCAGCATCTGTTCCAGGGCGCCGGCGTCCTCGCCGACCGCGATCATCTGGGTCACCATGGCTGGAAAGACCGGCTCCAGGCTGAGCGGTCCCGCGATTGACTTACCTTGACGCACCGATTCCTGCACCTTATGCAGGGCAGACTCGACGACCCAATTTCCGGAGGTTTCACCCACGATGCTCAGCGACTGGAGAATGGGCACACCGGCACCAATCATGGTTGAGAAGTTGCGACTGAAACGCGCAATTGCGAGCTTCGTCAAGAGTTGACCGAAGACGGGGAGTTTGAGTTTGACCGGGTCGACGGCTTTGCGCACGCGCTCGGTGTTCTTGTTCTTCTTCCACCAAATACTGAACGCAATTGCCACGAGGATGAGAACAGGTAGCAGCCATACCATTGCTTTCGAAAGCACGACCAATACCATCGTGGGCGCGGGGAGCTGCCCGCCGAAACCAGCGAACATCTTCTCGAAGACTGGAACGATGAAGGTAAGCATGCCGATCACAGCGACGACAGCCATGATGAGCACAATGGTCGGATAGGCCAGGGCTGACTTGATGGTGTCGCGCAGCTTCACCTCGGATTCGAAGTTCCCAGCCACTGAATTGAGCGATTTTTCGAGGAATCCACCCGTCTCACCTGCCCGGACCAGGTTGATCATGATGGGCGGAAACACGATGGAGTGCTTCTCCATGGCCTCAGACAGGGAAACGCCTGTCTCCACATCGGTACGGATTTTCCCCAAGATCTTGGCGAGTTCCTTGTTTTCGGTCTGCTCGGAGAGAATATTCAGGGTTCGTAGGAGCGAGAGGCCAGCCGAGGTCATCGTCGCCATTTGGCGGCTCATGATCGCCAAATCTTTAAGTCCGATACTCTTACTGAACCCGGGAATCCGGATCTCCGTACTGAGTCCGGTTCCGTCCGCGGCCTCACTGACCGAGATCGGTGACAGCCCCATGATGCTCAGGCGTGCCATCGCGGCACTCTCAGAGGCTGCGTCCAGTCGCCCCTTTACAGCTTTACCAGCGGCGTTGCGCGCCTTGTAGGCATAAGCCTGAGTTGTTGCCATTTAGTGTCCTCTGGATGAGTACGAGTCGCCGAAGTCGATTCCGCTAGCCGACATTCCCCGGCCAGTGGTTTCGGTGGGGTCCACGCGACGAATCAGCTGGTTCAGCCCCTCGAGGTCCTGAGCCTTCTCTTCGGCCGATGCGCGGGTGATGAGACCCGCGTCGACGAGTTCGGCGAGGTGCTGGTCCATGGTGTGCATGCCCAGAGCACGTCCGGCCTGCATCGCGGAGGCGACCTGGTAGGTCTTGCCCTCGCGGATCAGGTTGGCGACCGCGGAGGTTGTAACCAGAACCTCGGTCGCGACAACGCGGCCGCCACCGATTTTCTTGACGAGGGTCTGGCAGACCACACCCTGCAGGGTGGCGGCTAGCTGTGCACGCACCTGACCCTGCTGATGCGGCGGGAACACGTCGATCACGCGGTCGATGGTCTGGGCGGCCGACTGCGTGTGCAGGGTGGCGAAGACGAGGTGGCCGGTTTCGGCGGCGGTGAGGGCCACGGAGATGGTCTCCAGGTCGCGCAGCTCGCCGATCAGAATCACGTCGGGGTCCTGGCGCAGCACGTGCTTGAGCGCGGAGGCGAAGCTTTTCGTGTCGTGGCCGACCTCGCGCTGGTTGACCAGCGACTTCTGATGCTTGTGCAGAAACTCGATCGGGTCTTCGACCGTGACGATGTGGTCGGCACGGGTGCGGTTGACCAGGTCGATTAGTGCCGCCAGGGTGGTGGACTTGCCCGAACCAGTGGGGCCGGTCACCAGAACCAGGCCGCGAGGAAGCTTGGCGAACTGGCCGACGGTCTCGGGAATTCCGAGGTCTTTCAGGGGCTTGATCTCGCGCGGGATCAGGCGGAACGCCCCACCGATCGAGTTGCGCTGGTAGTAGTAGTTCACGCGAAAGCGCGCGCCGCCAGCCGTATAGGCGAAGTCGAGTTCGAGCTCCTCCTCGAACTGCGCGCGCTGCTTCGCCGAGAGGATGCTGTAGAGCGCAGAGGTGACCTTGTCACCCATCCACTTGCTCGCGCCCTCAATCGGCCGCAGGCCGCCATCGACGCGAATGCTCGGCGGCGCTCCGACGGTGATGTGCAGATCGGAGGCGTTCAGGTCGAGAACCTCGGCCAGGGCGTTCAGCAGGTCAAGGTCGGAGACCTCGTTGTCGCCGGTGCGGTTGGCGCGGGCGCGGCGCCCGGTCGTCTCGACCGTGCCGGTGTCCACCGGGAGGACCGTTGTCGGCGGCTGTGCGGCATCCGTAACATCGACGAACTCGAACTCCGCCGAGTCAGGAGCGGCCGGCGCGACATCGTGCTCCGTCTGTTCGGCGCCTCGACGCTCGGGATCGCCGAGGCTCCAGCTGCCCCCGGCAGCCCCAGGAGGCGTGACAGGAATTTCATAGATGGGCTGACTCATGCAGATATCCCCTTTTGCACTATGCGACCACTCGCAAGATTTCTTCGATCGATGTCAAACCCATTTGGGCCTTGGCCCAGCCATCCTCGCGGAGGGTGATCATGCCCTGTTCGCGCGCCACCCGGCCGATTTCGGCGCTCGATGCTCGGGCCACGGCGAGCCGCTCGATCTCCTCGGTCACGGTCATCACCTCGTGCACGGCGATGCGCCCCCGGTAACCGGTCTTCGAACACTGCGTGCAGCCGACCGCCTCGAAGATCGTGGGCAGCGGGCGCTCCGGGTCGAACGCGAAGCGGAGGCGCGTCAGGTAGTCGACGGTCAGCACGGATGGCGTCTTGCACTTGTCGCAGAGGCGCCGCGCCAGGCGTTGGGCGACCACGCAGTCCAGGGCGGAACCCACCAGGAAGGGCTCGATACCCATTTCCGTCAGCCGGGTGATGGCGCTCGGCGCGTCGTTGGTGTGCAGGGTGGAGAGCACGAGGTGGCCGGTCAGCGAGGCCTCGATGGCGATCTGTGCGGTCTCGTGGTCGCGGATCTCACCCAGCAGAACGACATCCGGGTCGCTTCGCAGGATGGAACGCAGCGCACTCGCGAAGGTGAGACCTGCCTTCGGGTTCACCTGCACCTGGTTGATGCCGGCCATGCGGTATTCGACCGGGTCTTCGACCGTGATCACGTTGATCTCGGGGCGGGCGACCGCACCCAGGGTCGTGTAGAGCGTGGTGGACTTGCCCGAACCGGTCGGACCGGTGATCAGGATCATGCCGTAAGGCTTGGAGTAGGAGGTCTTGTAGGCCTCGAAGTTGTGCTCGAGCAGGGCCAGCGCGCGCACGTCGAGGGTCGTGTTCGAGTTATCGAGAATTCGCATGACGACCTTCTCGCCCCACACTGTGGGGAGAGTCGCAACGCGCAGGTCGATCTGACGGCCGGCATGGCGCACGGTCATGCGGCCGTCCTGGGGTTTGCGCCGCTCGGCGATGTCGATATCGCTCATGATTTTGAGCCTGGAGATAACACCGTTCTGGATGCTCTTGGGTGCGGTCTGCATCTCGTGCAGCACGCCGTCGATGCGGTAGCGCACCCGCAGGCTGTGCTCGCCGGGTTCGATGTGGATGTCCGAGGCCAGGTCCTGGATGGCCTGGCTGACCAACAGGTTCACGAACCGCACGATCGGGGCATCGTCGTCGATGGAGTCCGAGACTCCGAAAGAGGAGCTCTCGGTGGCGGCGTTCTCTTCCTCGAGTGTGGAGGTGAGGTCGCTGAGCTCGTCGTCGGCGCGGTGGTAGCGGGTGATGGCGGCGAGTAGATCGCTGCGCTCGGCGACAACCTGGGTGACGCGCATCCGTGATGCTTCGCGCACGTCGTCGACAGCGAAGACATTGCCGGGGTCGACCATTGCGAGGATGAGGCGGCCGTTGTCGACGGCGATCGGGAGCACTTCGTGGCGTTTGCAGACGGCCACCGGAACGAGAGCCACGGCGAGGCGATCGACCGGGTAGTCGATCAGCTCGACGAAGGGCAGGTTGGCCTGCTGGGCCCGAGCCTTGGCGAACTGAACCTCGGTGATGACGCCCTTGGCGACGAGGGCGCGGACGGCGCTCTCATCGGCGGGGTCGCCGGCCATGAGGTGGTCGAGCTCCTCGATCGGCAGCAGACCGTGCAGGATCAAGATTTCGGTGAGGCTGGCCACGCGATCCTCTCGAACAGGCTCGGTAAGTAAGTAACGGACAACGCTATCTCGGGGGCAGGGAATCCGGCCAGACCCACAATGAGGGGGACACGGTTCGAAAAAATGCCTCTGTTCAGTGATCCTAACGGGGCGGGGCTTCGACCCGACATAGACACGGCATCGACCCGGCTTCGACCCGGTTGCGGCCCGCGGGGCGGCAGGCGGAATGCGGCCGCTGCTGGGCGATGCCCGGGCCGGTCTCGGCCTGCTCGAAACGGTCTAGACACCCACCAAAGGTTTTCGATGATGTTCTGTGTGTAGCCCAGCGGGCCGGCATTCGTGTACTTCGTGGTGAGCCGGATGCCGCCCCTCAGAAAGTGGGACTCACCGAAAGCGCCGTCTGCCGTGTTCGTCTGGATGACGCAGCGGCGGCCCTCCGACTGGGTGAAGCACTCCAGTCCGTTTGCGACGAGCCGGGCCTCCACCGCGGCGCTCTGTTCCGGGGTCACCCAGACCACGGTGGTGATAATCCCGGTGTCGGATCCCCCATATGGGCTCGCCCAGACGCAGGTCAGGTGGTCGAGAGCGTCGATCTGGACGCGCAGCTCGGCATCGTCGGTGCCGTGGGACACGTCGGCATCCGGGTCCTGGCTCCAGACGGGGTTCAGGGTCAGGTCGCCGAGCGCCTCGACCATGGCCGGGCTGTAGAGCTGCGTGCACGCGGTTGGACGTGGGACGCCCGGCGCCGCGGTCTGCCCGGGTGCAGGTTGCGTCGGCTTGCGGATTGCGTCGGCTTGAGGGTTGCCGGGGGCGTGGTGGTGGTCGGAGAATCTGTAGCGGTGGGTGCGTTGGTCGGGGCGGGCGTCACGGTGGCGGTTCCGGTGGTCTCGCCTGCGCCCGGGAAACCTTCACCGCCCCGGGGTCTCCATTGAGGCAACCGGCGGTCTTGGACGGCTTCGGAGCGGCCGGAGTTGCTCAGAGATAAATTCGATTATTCTCTCAAATTATGTGAGTAACTCTCGACACTGGGTGCGAGTTGAGGTATTCTCGTAACATGACCAACCTCGCGGAAGACCTCAGGCAGGCGGCCGATGCCGTGGCCCTGCTGGGCTCGTCATGCGCTGACTTCGCGGCCCTTCCTGATGCCGAGGTGTTGGCCGGTCAGAAGCGAATCGCTTCGATCCGCCGTCTCGTCGATACCTATGCCGCCTGGATGGCGGCGACCATCGCCGAACGTTCCCGACCGGAGCTCGGGCACTCGGGTTTGGCGGCGCAGCAGGGGTACCTCTCCCCGGAGGCCCTGATTCAGAACTCGACCGGCTCGTCGAAGGGTGACGCGTACAAGCTGGTGGCGGTCGGCACGATGATGGCTGATGCCGAGGCGGCCGACAGGCTCGTCGAGGCGGCGCTGTCCTCGCCCGACAGGGATGCCGCCGAGGTCGCCGAATTCGAGGCGAAGGTGCCGTGGCAGGCGCCGATCGCCCGGGCCGTCACCGCCGGCACGCTCTCGGTTGACGCTGCCGAGGCGATCCGGGCCGGGCTCGGCCAGGTCGATGCGGCAGTTACCGCGGAGAAGCTCGGGGTGGCCCTGGCGGCGCTCCTCACCGAGGCGTCGTCACTGAATGCCGATCAGGTGTTCAAGCAGGCGAGACGGATGCGCGACCGGCTTGACGAGGCCGGCATTGCCGCCCGCGAGAAGCAGGCCTACGACGACCGCTACCTGCGGGTCTACCGGCTGGGCAACGGCACCGTACGCCTGAACGGGCTGTTTGCCCCCGAAGACGGCGAGTTCGTGCTCTCCACCTTCGACTCGATCACGGGCCCCCGCCGCGGCGGGGTTCGATTCGTGGACGCAGAGCGGGCAGCCTGGGCAAAGAAGATGCAAGACGACCTCCGCACGACCGAACAGATCGCCGCGGACTCCCTCGTGCAGCTGCTGAAGATCGCCGGCGAGGCCGACCCGGGCCGGGTCTTCGGCGGACGCCGACCCTCGGTGCGCGTGATCGTGACCGAAAAGGCGCTGAAGCCGGAAGCAGCCGCGCAGGAAGCAGAGGCGCGGCAGCCGGCCGCACCGGCCGCTCACGGGCAGATCGAGGGCAACCCGGTCCCCATCTCGCAGGAGACCATCGACCGACTCCTCTGCGACACCGGAACCCGCGGCATCAAGTTCGACGCGGACGGCCAAATCATCAATGTCGGCCGCGACGAACGGCTCTTCACCGAGCACCAGCGCGCCGCAATGGCAGTCCGTGACGGTGGATGCCTCTGGGTCGGCTGCGACAGGCCACCGGCGTGGACTGAGGCCCATCACGTCAACGAATGGTTGAAGGAAAACGGGTACACCGATTTGGCCGACGGAGTGCTGCTGTGCCATCCGCACCATTTGCTACTGCACAACCAGCACTGGACGATCATTCGCACCGGAACGCAGCGCTGGCTGAGGCCACCGGTCGAGTTCGATCCAGAGCAGACGCTGGTGGCGTTGCCGAGCAAGAGATCGGGGCTGTAGTCCAGTCACACTTCTCGACGACGGACAATGCGTCAACGTCCGCCTCGCGCAGCGCCTCTTCACCGAGAAGCAACGCGCGGGAATCGTGGCCCGCTACGTCGGATGCCGCTGGCCCGGCTACGAACGCCCACCCGCCTGGACCGAAGCCCACCACCTCGACCAATGGCTCGCAGACGCCGGCGGTCCTGCCCGGCAAGAACGCCCTCCTGCAATCATCAAAACCCCCGGGAAACCGAAAATTCTGATGCTCACCGAATCTGAACCAGCACTGCTAGGTTTTCCCTAGGAACGACCAGGGGGCTGCATGATGATTGAAAATTGGTACTGGATGCTTGTCTATCCGGCCTTGATACTGGTCGTGATGGAAACGCTTTGGATCGGTTCACGCCGGCGCCCCGGCTTCGGGCACAAGAGTGCCATCGTGATCACCATTGTCGTGCGAATCATCTACCTCACGTGGCGCGTGTTGTTCACCATCCCGTCCGACGCCTGGTGGAACACTGCGACCGGCATTCTGCTGTTGACGGTCGAAGTACTCGGATTCGCACAATCGCTGGCGGTGTATGTCACCCTCTGGACCCCATACGCCGGGCGCACTGTGCCGTTGCCGCCAGCAGACGAGCTCCCGCGGGTCGACGTGTTCATTGCCACCTACAACGAGCCCGTGTCAATGCTCCGGATGACCATCGCCGGCGCCGTGGGCATGCGCTATCCGACCGACGGCGTTCGCGTTTTCGTCTGCGATGACGGCGCGCGTGAGGAAGTGCGCCAACTTGCCGAAGAGTACGGGGCCATCCATCTCATCCGGCCTGACCACGCTCACGCCAAAGCCGGCAACCTCAACAATGCGCTTGGGCGGAGCGACGGGGACCTGATCGTGACCCTGGACGCGGACATGGTTCCCCGGCCGGACTTCCTGGAGCGCACCGTCGGTCGTTTTCAGGACCCCGAGCTGGGCTTCGTCCAGGCGCCCCAGGCGTTCTACAACGAGGACCCGTTCCAGTACAACCTGTTCTCCGGTCAGGCTTTGCCGAACGAGCAGGACTTCTTCATGCGTACCCTGCAGGCCGGCAAATCGCGCTTCAATGCGGTGATGTACGTGGGGAGCAACACGATGTTCCGCCGCTCGGCTTTGGAAAGCGTGGGAGGATTTGCAGTGGGTGTGATCACGGAGGATCTCGCCACGGGCCTCCTGATCCAGGGGGCCAAGTACCGGACCGAATTCGTGCCGGACATCATTGCGGCCGGGCTGGCCCCGGAGAACCTGGCCGACATGCTCAAGCAGCGTGACCGCTGGTGCCGCGGCAACATCCAGACGGCCCGCAAGTGGAACCCACTGACCCTGCCCGGACTCACACTCATGCAGAGGTGGCTCTATTCCGATGCGGTCGTCTACTGGTACTTCGGGGTTTTCAAGCTGATCTACATCATTACCCCGCTGCTCTTCCTCCTCTTCGGGGTGGTCGCCCTGGACACGAGCGTGGAGGCCCTGCTTATCTTCTGGCTGCCCACCTATCTCTGCGTGATGCTGTGTTTCGCCATCATCGTCGGACGTCGCCGGAGCCATTCCTGGAGCAACATCTACGAATTGGCTCTGACCCCCGCCATCGCGCTCTCCGCGGCAGCTGAGACGCTGGGCCTGCGAGTCAAAGCCTTCAACGTCACCCCCAAGGGCGTTGGCCTGAAAGAACAGGTCTTCCACTGGCGAATCGCGCTCCCCCACCTGGTGCTTCTGACCCTGGCGGCCGTCGGCCTGGTGCGAGGAATCTTCCTCAGCCCGGAACTCGCCAACACGAGCGCGCTGTACATCAACGTCTTCTGGTGCCTGTACTTCGTGGTCGGCCTGGTGCTGGCCGTCACTCTGTGCGTTGAGCGTCCACGCCTCCGGTCAGCCGAGCGCACGCCGATGAGTACACCGGTGACCGCGGCCTTCCAGAATTTTGGCGCTCACCCGGGTGAACTCGTCGACCTGAGCCTGATGGGGGCGCGCATATCCATTCCCTGGTCGGAGCGGCTCGACCCGAAGGGCTTCGCCTCCAAGGCATCGTCGGTCACCGCTCTTCAGATCCCTGAGGTCGGCGAACTGCCCGGAATAGGCAGCTGGATCGTGAACTCCTCGGACGGTGTGACGATCGGCTTCCGTTTCGATCCGCTCACCCCAGAGCAGACCGTGGACCTGGTACAGGTGATCACCGAATCACCGAGCTGGGTCCGGGGAGACGAGGAGGAGAAGGCCTACCTCGCCACTGCCGGCTGGCGTGCAGTACGTGGGGCCACAACGCCCACGCTTCCCTGGCGGCGCGCCCAGGTTCGGATGGCTACCAACTCGTCGGCTGTTTTGCATCCCGTCACCCTCTTCGAGCGCGGCCCAGCTCTCGAACTCGCCCGGGAACGTGAGGCCGCGTTCGCCGTCGACCGCGTGCCCACCGCCGCGGCGGGAGGGCTGGCACTCGACGTCGTCGATCATCCGAAAGCGGAATCCCTGGATCGGGATCCCGGGGCGCTCACGGCAGCGGTCGAGGACATCGGCTTCGGCGGGTGCCGCCTATCGCTCCGCCACCGTCTGGAACCGGGAGCGCTCGTCATCGTCGAGATCCCCGGAAGCCTGGCACAACCGGAGGTGGCCGAGGTGCGGTGGGTGAAACGACGCTGGGTGGGCTACGAGGCCGGCCTTCAATTCGACCGGGCGAACCCGACGGGATAAGGCCGAGCAGTGGCACTCTCATAGGGCGGCTGCGACATCACCCTCCGCCCCGGGCACCGCAGAGCGCCAGGGCTAGTGGGCGAACTGCACTTCGGGATGCACGGACGGCGTGGGCTTGGAGAAAAGATAGCCCTGGCCGAAGCGGCAGCCCATGGATCTCAGCAGGTCCCGCTGGCTCGTCGTCTCGATGCCCTCGGCGACGACATCCAGGTTCAGGGAATCGGCCAGACGCAGGATTCCCTCCACGATCGCGCGATCGTGATCGGAGCTCTCGACGTCGCGAATGAACGTCAGGTCGATCTTGAGCAGGTCAACCGTGAACGCGCGCAGGTGCGTGAAAGATGAATACCCCGTGCCGAAGTCGTCGATGGCCAACCGCACGCCCAGGCTCCGCAGCTCCTGGAAGGTCCGGGCCGCGGAATCGATGGCGTCGAGCACCGCGCTCTCGGTCAGCTCCAGCCAGAGCTGTTCCGGCGGCAGACCCGACTCGGCGAGGGCCCGCTTGACGACGTCACCGAAGTCATCCTGCACGAATTGCCGCGCGGACACGTTGACGCTGACCGCCACTCCCTGAGGCAGCCCCCTGGCCGCCCGGCACGCCTGGCCGAGCACCGTCGATCCGATTCCCTTGATCAGACCCACTTCCTCGGCGAGAGCAATGAAGTCACCCGGCATCACGAGCCCGCGCTCGGGCCTCCGCCAGCGTGCCAAAGCCTCGGTCGCCACCACCTTGTGGTCCTGCAGATCCACGATCGGCTGATACCAGGATTCGATCTGGCCCAGTTCCACCGCGTCGCGCAGGGCCAACTCGCTGTCGAGCCGCTGATGGATGCGGTACCGCAGGTCGTCGTCGAAGACCTCGTAGCGGGCGCGCCCGCGGTCCTTCGCCAGGTACATGGCCTGATCCGCATTGCGCAGGAGCAGTTCGGCATCGTCGTGCCCGAGGCCGAAAGCAATCCCGATGCTGGCGTCGACGGATGCCGACTGGTCGCCGATCGTGATCGGCCGCGCGATGGCCGCCTGGATCGAATCGGCAATCCGGTGCACATCCTCGCTGCCACCGACATCCGGGCAGATCACGACGAACTCGTCGCCTCCGATCCGGGACACCGTGTCGCCGGCCCGGATGCTTTGCCGGAGGCGGATGGCAACCTCGTTCAGCACTGTGTCACCGGCGTGGTGCCCAAGGCTGTCATTGACGAACTTGAACCGGTCGAGGTCGATGAATAGCACCGCAACGCCGCGACCCTGGCGCGACGCCTGCAGAAGCGCCTGCTTCAACCGGTCGAGCAGGAGCAGACGGTTGGGCAGGTTCGTCAGCGGGTCGTGGAATGCCAGGTGCTCAACCCGCGCCTCGGCCAGGCGTCGGGCGGTGATGTCCTCCAGCTGGTACAGCAGTCCCCCGGCCTGGTCGCCCTCGAAGATCTCGGCGATGCTGACCTTGACCCAGGTTTCCTGATTGCCTTCGTGACGCATCCGCCGGTCGATGCGTTGTCGGGTCGACGGACCTTCCAGGCCAGCGCTCTCCGACTCCTCATCGTCAGCGTCCTCAGCCGGCATGAAGATCGTCTCGATATGGGCGCTGACAAGCGGGTTCTGGTGACCCGCCAGTTCCAGGAGCCGCCTGTTGGCGGCCACTACCTGTCCGTCGAGCGTCACGATGGCCGTTCCCAACGGCGAGGAAGCGAAGGCAGCCTCGAACCGGGCCGCGGCGGCCGTGGCCGCGTTCTCGGCCTCACGCTGCGCGGTGACATCGGTGACGCTGGCCAGGTGCCCGATGATGCCCTTCTCATCACGCATCGGAGCGGTGTTCACCTGCACCCAGTTGATGTGGCCCTCAGGGGTGCGAAACCGCAGGGTGGTTTCGAAGGGCTCGCCGGCTGCGGCGCTCGCTTCCCAACCGAGGAGCACCCGTTCCGCGTCATCCGGATGGAGCGCGGTGGCCCAGCCGTCGCGGCGCGACTGACTCTTCGTGAGGCCGCTGAGTGCCAGCCACTGGTCGTTGGCGGACACGAGCCCGCCCGCGGCATCCATCTGCACGATTCCAACGGGTGCGATCTTGATGAGGGTGTGCAGCGTGTCGGCCGTCTCCGCGAGCTGGCGGGTTCGGTTCTCGACCGTCACCTCCAACGTATGGTTGGCCTCAGCGAGAGCCTGCATCGCGGCATCACGCTGACGATCGAGGTCACGCAGCCGGCGGGCAGCGACCCACGCCAGCGCGCAGCTGAGCACTGTCATGCCGAGGATCAGGATGGCGACGCCGAAGGCCGTGTCGTACCAGCCCTGGCGCTGTCCCCACAGCCGCAGCCAACCGAGGATGAACGGTCCCAGAACTAGGAATGGAATGACCTGGCGGAGGAGCCGACCCGCACTGCCACCGTCTCGGAAGAGGCCGATCAGACCGGCATCGGGGCGCTGAATCAACAGGGCCGTGGCGAGGATTCCGACGCCCAAGGCCGTCTGCCAGGCCATACTCGTGTAGCCGCCCAGCGAATACAGCGAGGAGACGCCATAGGCATAACCCAGGATCGCGACCAGGCTGACGCCCAGAGCCGCGAATGCGAAGCCGAGCATCACGGCGGATCGAGCGGCCCGGCTGGCGATGACGGACGCACCGAGCAGGACCAGCGCCACCGACGTGGACGGCGCCATCCGCTCCGACCGCCCGCCGAAGTCGATTCCCGGCAGGAGCACATCGATGCCGAGTGATCGGCCGACGACGAACTCCGCGATCGTGAGGGCGCCGATCATCAGTGCCAGCAGACCCAGGGTCACGGTCAGCCTGCGACGATCGACGGCCAGCACGGCAACCGCCACCAGCACGAGCCCCAGGGCTGCCGTCGGCTTCATCGCCAGCAGGTCGCGGAGCACGGGCGGCAGGGCGTCGACTCCGACGTACCAACTGACCAGCACCAGGAGACCCATGGCACCGACTAGCGCTCCACCGAGCTGCCCGACCAACCGCATACTGTTCCTCTGCTCCCGAAAAGCAGGTCTGCCGGTCGTTGCTTCTACCCTACTTTGTGCGCGGATTGCGGATCTCCCGGGTGACTACTCGTCGGCCCACACGTTGGCGATGATGTCGTGCGTGTAGCCGTCCGGTCCGGTATTGACATATCTGGTGGCCAGCCAGATGTCGTCGCGAAGAAAGTGCGACTCACCGACGAGTTCACCATCCTCGGTTGTCTCGATGAGGCAACGCATTCCGCCGAGTTCCTCGTAGCAGTTCATACCTACGGCGGTCAGCCGGCTTTGAATCTTGGTCGACTGTTCCGGGGTCACCCACACCAGCTCCGTGGTCAGTCCCAGGCCGGACCCGCCGTTGGCGTTCGCCCACACGCAGGTGAGGCGCTCCCCGGTAGCGTCGATCAGGGCGATCAACTCCGGGTCCCCGGACCCGCGGTTGACGTCCGAGTTCTCCTCAGCGACCCAGGCCGGGTTGAGCACCAGGTCATCGAAAGCGGCCACGATCGCCGGGCTGTAGAGCTCATCACAGGTCGACGGATGCGGCCCATCCGTCGTGGCCGTCGGAGCAGGCACACTGGCGAGGGCCAGGGGGGCAGGGGACGAGTGCGGCTGCGGCCGCCCGACCGCCTCTCCCTCCGGCGCGCCCGCGCCGCCCCGCCAGACAATGAGCAGGACAATGAGGGCGATGACCAGCATGGAGCCGACGGCGCCGAGGAGCACCCACATCCGTCGACGCGTCATTGCCGAAGCGGACACCGGACCTGCACCCATGCGATACCCCCAAAAAGATTCTGGACAAGCCTATCGCGGGTCTCGACAGGCTCGGGTCTCGACAGGCTCGACCAGCGGGGGCGAACGGGCATAACCACGGATGGCCCCCTGCCGAGGCAGGAGGCCGTCCGTGGAACCTATCGCTAGTGACTAGTTGTAGGTGCCGGGGGTGAAGTCATCCGACGAAAAGCTGTCGAAGTCGACGAAGCTCAGGTCACCCTCGTTGAACGCTGCATCATCGGTGAAGATGCGGTTCGGGTAACGCTCAGCCTTGGCTTCATCCGTTGCCTCGACGGTGACGTCGCGGTAGCGGGGAAGACCGGTGCCGGCCGGGATCAACTTACCGATGATCACGTTCTCCTTGAGGCCCATCAGCGGGTCGCTCTTGCCTTCCATGGCCGCCTGGGTCAGAACCCGGGTGGTCTCCTGGAAGGAAGCGGCCGACAGCCAGGATTCGGTCGCCAACGAAGCCTTGGTGATACCCATGACTTCTTGACGAGCCGACGCCGTCTTCTTGCCCTCGGTGAGCGCGGTGCGGTTGAGGTCGTTGTACTTCAACCGGTCAACGAGCTCGCCGGGGAGCAGGCCGGTGTCGCCGTGCTCGACGACGGTCACCTTGCGCAGCATCTGGCGAACGATGACCTCGATGTGCTTGTCGTGAATCGGCACACCCTGCGACCGGTAGACATCCTGCACGCCACCGACGATGTGCTTCTGCACGGCGCGAACACCCTTGACGCGAAGAACTTCCTTCGGGTCGACGGCGCCGATGATGATCTGCGTGCCGAGCTCGACATGCTGGCCATCCTCGACGAGGAGAGTGGAGCGCTTGAGCACCGGGTAGGCAATCGGCTCATCGCCGTTGTCGGGGGTAAGGATGACCTTCCGGCTGCGGTCGGTGTCCTCGATGGTGATGCGACCGGCGGTGTCGACGATCGGCGACGCACCCTTGGGGGTTCGGGCCTCAAACAGTTCCTGCACACGAGGCAGACCCTGGGTGATGTCGTCGGCGGATGCCGATCCACCGGTGTGGAAGGTACGCATCGTGAGCTGGGTACCCGGTTCACCGATGGACTGTGCGGCGATGATACCGACGGCCTCACCGATGTCGACGAGTAGCCCGGTGGCGAGCGAGCGGCCGTAGCAGACCGCACACACTCCGACGGCCGACTCACAGGTCAGCACCGAGCGCACCTTGATGGTCTCGACACCGGCCTCGACCAGCTTGTCGATGAGCACGTCACCCACGTCGTCGCCGGCGTCAGCCACGATCTCACCCTTGGCGTTGACCGCCGGGGTGGCCAGGCTGCGAGCGTAGACCGCGTTCTCCACGTTGGGGTGGCGGACGAGATCGCCCATCGGGTTGACCTCGGCGATCGGCAGTTCCAGACCCTTGGTCGTGCCACAGTCGTCTTCGCGGATGATGACATCCTGCGAGACGTCCACGAGACGACGCGTGAGGTACCCGGAGTCGGCGGTACGCAGAGCCGTGTCGGCCAGACCCTTACGAGCACCGTGAGTAGCAATGAAGTACTCGGCGACGGACAGGCCTTCGCGGTAGCTCGAGATGATCGGGCGAGGAATGATCTCACCCTTCGGGTTGTTGACCAGGCCTCGCATACCAGCGATGTTCCGCACCTGCAGCCAGTTACCACGGGCACCGGAGGTGACCATGCGGTTGATGGTGTTGTCGGCCGGGAAGTTCTCCTGCATGGCCGCGGCGACGTCTTCGGTTGCCTTGGTCCAGATCTGGATGAGCTCCTGGCGACGCTCGAGGTCGGTCGTGAGACCCTTCTCGAACTGCGACTGCACCTTGGCGGCCTGCTTCTCATAGCCAGCAACGATCTGCGGCTTGTTCGGCGGGGTCAGGATGTCGCTGAGCGCCACGGTCACACCGGACCGGGTGGCCCAGTAGAAACCGGCGTCCTTGACGCGGTCAAGCGTCGCGGCGACTTCCACCTTCGGGTACCGTTCGGCGAGGTCGTTGACGATCGCCGAGAGGCTGCCCTTGTCGGCGACCTTTTCGAAGTACGGGTAGTCAACCGGCATGGCCTCGTTGAAGATCGCGCGGCCGAGCGTGGTGGTCACCAACACGGTTCCGACGGCCTGGCCGTTGACGAGTTCGACGCCTTCGGGCTGCGTGCCCTCCTCGAAGTACTTGTCGGCCAAACGGATGCGCACCTTGGCGTTCAGGTCGAGGCCCTGGTTCGCGTCCTTCTTCTGGTCGAAAGCGAGAATCGCTTCCGCGATCGAGGAGAACGCCCGGCCCTCGCCGATGACGCCTTCCTTGAGCGTGGTCAGGTGGTGCAGACCGATGATCATGTCCTGGGTGGGCAGGGTCACCGGGCGACCGTCAGACGGCTTCAGGATGTTGTTCGAGGCGAGCATCAGGATGCGCGCTTCGGCCTGGGCTTCCATCGACAGCGGCAGGTGGACAGCCATCTGGTCACCGTCGAAGTCGGCGTTGAACGCGGCACAGACGAGAGGGTGCAACTGGATCGCCTTACCCTCCACGAGCTGAGGCTCGAACGCCTGGATGCCGAGGCGGTGGAGCGTCGGTGCCCGGTTCAGCAGCACGGGGCGCTCGCGGATGATCTCCTCGAGCACGTCCCAGACCTGCGGGCGTGAACGCTCGACCATGCGCTTGGCGGCCTTGATGTTCTGAGCGTGGCTCAGGTCGATCAGGCGCTTGATCACGAACGGCTTGAACAGCTCGAGTGCCATCTGCTTGGGCAGACCACACTGGTGCAGCTTGAGCTGCGGGCCGACGACGATGACCGAACGGCCGGAGTAGTCGACGCGCTTGCCGAGCAGGTTCTGACGGAAACGACCCTGCTTGCCCTTGAGCATGTCGCTCAGTGACTTGAGGGCGCGGTTTCCGGTACCCGTGACGGGGCGGCCACGACGACCGTTGTCGAAGAGTGCGTCAACGGCCTCCTGCAGCATCCGCTTCTCGTTGTTCACAATGATCTCGGGGGCACCGAGGTCAAGCAGACGACGCAGGCGGTTGTTGCGGTTGATCACGCGACGGTAGAGGTCGTTGAGGTCGGAGGTCGCGAAGCGGCCACCGTCGAGCTGCACCATCGGGCGCAGTTCGGGCGGGATCACGGGGACGACGTCGAGCACCATCGCGGCCGGCGAGTTGCCGGTGATGATGAACGCGTTGACCACGCGGAGGCGCTTGATCGCACGGATCTTCTTCTGGCCCTTGCCCTCGGCGATCTGCAGGTGCAGGTTTTCGCTCTCGGTGACCAGGTCGAAGGCCAGCAGGCGCTTCTTGATGGCTTCGGCGCCCATGTAGGCCTCGAAGTACATGCCGAAACGGTCCTGCAGCTCGTGGAAGACGGAGTCTTCGGGCTTCAGGTCGCCGACCTTGAGGGTGCGGAAGTCTTCCCAAACGCGCTCGAGGTGAGCGATCTGCTCGTCGAGAGACTTGCGGACCTGGCTCATCTCCTTTTCGGCGGCGTCCTTGGTGCGCTTCTTCTGGTCGCTCTTGGCACCTTCGGCCTCCAGTGCCGCGAGGTCGGTTTCCAGGCGCTGCAGACGGTCAGCGATGCGGGAATCGCGCTGGCCCTCGATGGTCTTGATCTCGAGGCGGAGCTCGTTCTCAAGGCCGGGCATGTCCTGGTGGCGGCCGTCTTCGTCAACCGTGATGACCATGTACGCGGCGAAGTAGATGACCTTTTCGAGGTCCTTCGGAGCCATGTCCAGCAGGTAGCCGAGACGCGAGGGGACACCCTTGAAGTACCAGATGTGGGTGACCGGGGCGGCGAGCTCGATGTGGCCCATGCGCTCACGGCGCACCGACGACTTCGTGACCTCGACGCCGCAGCGCTCGCAGACGATGCCTTTGAAGCGCACTCGCTTGTACTTGCCGCATGAGCATTCCCAGTCCCTGGACGGGCCGAAGATCTGCTCGCCGAACAGGCCGTCTTTTTCCGGCTTGAGCGTGCGGTAGTTGATTGTTTCGGGCTTCTTGACCTCACCGTGAGACCAGCGACGGATGTCGTCGGCGGTCGCAAGGCCAATGCGAAGCTCGTCAAATGTGGTTACGTCGAGCAATTTCTCTCCTTGGAAAGTATTCGAAGTGTTCGTCATCGGCCGGGCCTAGATGTCGTCGATCGAAGACGACTCAAACCGGGTGGAAATGTTGATGCCGAGTTCTTCCGCAGCGCGGAACACCTCGTCATCCGTGTCGCGCAGGCTGACGGCGGTACCGTCGCTCGACAGCACCTCGACGTTCAGGCACAGCGACTGCATTTCCTTGATCAGAACCTTGAAGCTCTCGGGGATACCCGGCTCCTGAATGTTCTCGCCCTTGACGATGGCCTCGTAGACCTTCACCCGGCCGAGGATGTCATCGCTCTTGATGGTCAGGAGTTCCTGCAGGGCATAAGCGGCTCCGTATGCTTCGAGCGCCCACACCTCCATCTCACCGAAACGCTGTCCGCCGAACTGCGCCTTACCACCCAGCGGCTGCTGCGTGATCATGGAGTAGGGGCCGGTGGAACGGGCGTGGATCTTGTCATCGACAAGGTGGTGCAGCTTCAGGATGTACATGTAGCCCACGGAAACCGGGTTGGGGAACGGCTCGCCGGAGCGGCCGTCGAACAACTGGGTCTTACCGGTGCGGTCGATCAGGCGGTCGCCGTCACGAGTCGGGGTCGTCGAGTCGAGAAGACCCTCGATCTCGACCTCGAGCGCGCCGTCGAATACCGGGGTCGCGACCTTGGTGTTCGGAGCTGCGCTGTGCGCGGCCTCGGGCAGACGGCCGGCCCACTTGGGCTTGCCTTCCACCTGCCAGCCCTGCTTGGCGATCCAGCCCAGGTGGGTTTCCAGAACCTGACCGAAGTTCATTCGGCCCGGGATGCCCAGCGGGTTGAGGATGATGTCGACCGGGGTTCCGTCGGCGAGGAACGGCATGTCCTCGATCGGCAGGATGCGGGAGATGACACCCTTGTTGCCGTGACGGCCGGCGAGCTTGTCACCCTCGGTGATCTTGCGCTTCTGCGCGATGAAGACCGCGACGCGCTGGTTGACGCCCGAGCCGAGCTCGTCGTCGCCGTCCTGCGAGTCGAAGACTTTGACACCGATGATGGTGCCGCGTTCACCGTGGGGAACCTTGAGGCTCGTGTCGCGAACTTCGCGGCTCTTCTCGTTGAAGATGGCACGCAGCAGGCGCTCCTCGGCGGACAGCTCGGTCTCGCCCTTGGGCGTGACCTTGCCGACGAGGATGTCGCCGGGGCGAACCTCGGCACCGATCCGGATGATGCCGCGTTCGTCGAGGTCGGCGAGCAGATCAGGCGACACGTTGGGCAGGTCGCGGGTGATCTCTTCCTTGCCCAGCTTGGTGTCGCGAGCGTCAACCTCGTATTCCTCGATGTGAATCGACGAGAGGGTGTCGTCCTTGACCAGGTTCTGGCTCAGGATGATCGCGTCCTCGAAGTTGTAGCCTTCCCATGGCATGAACGCGACGAGCAGGTTCTTGCCTAGAGCGAGTTCTCCGTTTTCGGTGGCGGGGCCATCGGCGATGACTTCGCCGACTTCGATCCGCTCGCCGGCCTGCACGATGACACGGTGGTTGTAGCTCGTGCCCTGGTTGGAGCGCGCGAACTTGCGCAGGTAGTACTCCTGCGTGCCGCCCTCGTCGAGCTGAATGGTGACGACTTCGGCCGAAACCTCCATCACCACGCCGGCCTTGTCGGCGGTGAGCACGTCACCGGCGTCGATGGCCGCAAAGACCTCCATGCCGGTACCGACGAGCGGGCTCTCGCTCATCAGGAGCGGGACGGCCTGACGCTGCATGTTGGCACCCATGAGGGCGCGGTTCGCATCGTCGTGCTCGAGGAACGGGATGAGCGAGGTGGCGACGGACACCATCTGGCGAGGCGAAACATCCATGTAGCCAATGTCTTCCGCGGGGAAGAGGTCGACCTCTCCACCCTTTTTGCGGGCGAGAACACGGGCGTCGGCGAAGTGCCAGTCCTTGGTGAGCGGGGCGTTCGCCTGGGCGACGATGAACTCGTCTTCTTCGCTGGCGGTGAGGTAGTCGATCTGGTCGTTCATGACCTTGCCATCGACGACGCGGCGGTACGGGGTCTCAATGAAACCGAAGGCGTTGATCCGCGCGAACGAGGCGAGCGAACCGATCAGGCCGATGTTCGGGCCTTCCGGGGTTTCGATGGGGCACATGCGGCCGTAGTGCGAGGGGTGAACGTCTCGCACCTCGACGCCGGCACGGTCACGGGACAGACCACCCGGACCCAGCGCGGACAGGCGACGCTTGTGCGTCAGTCCGGCGAGCGGGTTGTTCTGGTCCATGAACTGCGACAGCTGGCTGGTACCGAAGAACTCCTTGATCGCGGCGACGACGGGGCGCACGTTGATCAGGGTCTGCGGGGTGATCGCTTCGATGTCCTGCGTGGTCATGCGCTCGCGAACGACGCGCTCCATGCGGGACAGGCCGGTGCGCACCTGGTTCTGGATGAGCTCGCCGACGGCACGGATGCGACGGTTGCCGAAGTGGTCGATGTCGTCGATGTCGATGCGGATGTCGGTCTGCTTGCCGTCGCGGACGCCGGCGATCGTGGTCTGGTTGTCGTGCAGCGCAACCAGGTACTTGATCGTGGCCAGGATGTCCTTGAGTGTCAGCACGGAGTCGCTGAGCGGCGCTTCGAGTCCGAGCTTGCGGTTGATCTTGTAACGACCGACCTTGGCCAGGTCGTAGCGCTTGGAGTTGAAGAAGAAGTTGTCGAGGAGCGCACGCGCGGCCTCGGCGGCAACCTGCTCGCCCGGACGCAGCTTGCGGTAGATGTCCTTGAGGGCTTCTTCCTTGGTGAGGATGTTGTCCTTCTCCAGGGTGAGTTCGATCGACGCGAAGCCCTTGAACTCCTCGAGGATCTCTTCGCTCGTGAGGCCGAGGGCCTTGAGGAAGACGGTGACGGACTGCTTGCGCTTGCGGTCGATGCGAACGCCGACCTGGTCGCGCTTGTCGATCTCGAATTCGAGCCAGGCACCGCGGCTCGGGATGACGCGAGCGGAGTAGATGTCCTTGTCGGACGTCTTCTCCTGCTGGCGGTCGAAGTAGACGCCCGGGGAGCGGACCAGCTGTGAGACGACGACACGCTCGGTGCCGTTGATCACGAAGGTGCCCTTGGGGGTCATCAGCGGGAAGTCACCCATGAACACGGTCTGGGTCTTGATCTCACCGGTGAGGTGGTTCATGAACTCAGCGTTCACATAGAGAGGTGCGGAGTAGGTCTTACCCTTTTCCTTGCACTCGTCAATGGTGTACTTCTCCGGCTCGAGTTCCGGGTTGGTGAACGACAGCTGCATCGTTTCGCCGAGGTCCTCGATGGGTGAGATCTCTTCGAAGATCTCGTCGAGCCCGGTGCGAGTCGGCAGGTCCTGTCGACCGGCCGCCTGGCCTTCTGCGACACGCTGTTTCCAGTTGTCGTTACCGACGAGCCAATCGAAGCTCTCGGTCTGCAAAGCAAGCAGATCCGGAACAGTCAGATTGTCGGTGATCTTCGCGAACGAAAGACGGCCAGCGGCGCGTCCGTTCTTGGGTGAGTTGGTGGTTGCGTTGCGCGCAGCAGCCAAGGAAATAACCTCCGTGGACCCCGTCAGGTCTAGTCACTGTTAGTAAGGAATACCGAGTACGAACTCCTCAGACCCTCGCGTTCTGAAATTCCGGTGTTCTGAAATCCTGGAACGAGGTATGCGTCAAGGTGGCTTGAGCACGCAAAGCCGACCGCAATATGAAGGCAGAGTTTAGTCTGGGAGCGCAAAGAACAACTATATGCCGGTTAGTTCACCATGTCCACTCAATTCTTGACGTGCCATAAATTCTCAGGTATAACCCGGTTTCGGGCCGCCCCGGTGCAGACTGCGGAGGGCGCAGACTTGAGGGATGAGCAGGCCTGTAGCGCAACATCCGTCGATCACCTTGAAATTGAGCGGCCACCACGCCGTCATCGAGCCCGACCGATTCACCCCGGGCAGCTTCAACCTGATCGTGGACGGCACGCCGCAGTCGAACGTGAACCTGGACGATCCGGGCGAGCTGTTCTTCGAATACGTGCAGCGGATCGGTCACGTGATCGACCTGATCGGCGAGGTGGGCGAGCCGATCACCGCCGTGCACCTCGGCGCCGGCGCGCTGACCCTCCCCCGATACGTGGAGGCGACCCGGCCGGGCTCCCGCCAGCAGGTCGTGGAGTTGGAGAGCGACCTGATCGATTTCGTTCGCGGCGAGCTGCCCTGGGACAAGCGGGCGCAGCTGCGCGTGCGGCACGGTGATGCCCGCGAGGTTCTGGCCAAGCTGCCGGCCGGGCTGCACGGCGCGGTGGACCTCGTCGTCGTCGACATCTTCTCCGGGGCCCGCACCCCGGCCCACGTGACCAGCCGCGAGTTCTACGAGTTGGCCGCTCCCCTTCTGTCGCCGCGCGGGGTGCTCGTCGTGAACGTCGCCGACGGGCCCGGTCTGCCGTTCGCCCGCTCACAGGCCGCGACGCTGTCAGCCGTCTTCGGACACGTGCTCGCCCTCGCGGAGACCCAGGTGCTCAAGGGGCGCCGGTTCGGCAATATCGTCTTCGTCGCCGCGCACACCCCCATCGACATGAGCTGGGTGTCGCGGCTGCTGGCGGGCGGGCCGCATCCGTCGAAAGTGGTCGAGGGTGCTGAGCTCACGCACTTCATGGCGACCGCGATGGTGACGACGGATGTGACGGCCACCCCGTCCCCGCTGCCCGGCCGCACGGTGTTCCAACTCGGCAGCTGAGCCGCGGTTACGCCGGGGGTCACGGGTTGGGCGTCGCGCGCCGGGTGATGTGTGGCCAACTCAGGAGATCCGGGGCCAAGGTGCTGCGGGCATCCGTGTTCATGCGGCTTTATGTGCTCACGCGCTGGGATCTCCTGAGTTAGCCACGTGTGCGGCTCGCGGCGGGGGAACGAGGGCGACGGATGCCGGTGGATCAGGCCGGATCGGGGACCAGCCCGGCCCGGCCCGGCTACGCTGGTTGGGACCACGTTTACTCCGCGGCATGTGCCGCCTTCGCCTCAGGACCACACCCTGCCCATCATCATTGGCTACGACGCCGTCACCCTGCGTGAGAAAGTCGACCTCTCTGCTGCTGAGTTGCGCCTCGAAGAACTCGGCGAGCTTCGCAGCCTGTCCGCCCTCAACGAGAAGGTCGTGCTATTGCGGCTGACCGGCCGGATCGACGAGGCCTGGGACATGGCGAACACTGCGCTGCGCCAGTCCCGCTTCACCGGGTCGCGGGAAGAACTCGCGTTCAGTCGCATCCGTCGCGCCCAGGTACAGCAGTACCGAGGCAAGCTCGACGAGGCGGTGACCGAGCTGACCCATTGTGTGCTCGAGTCCGAGACGCACGAGTGGGGCGCCGTTGCGGCGTTCGCCCGGGAAAGCCGCGGCAAGGTTCACTTCGAACAGGGCGACCTCGACGCCGCCCTGGCAGACTTCACGGCCTCGGTGACGCTGCGGGAGCAGGCCGGCGCCACACCCGCCCTCCTCGAGAGCGCGCTCGTCGCCGTTGCGGTGGTCGAGTCCTTCATTGCCGAGCGGCGACAGACCCGCTTACAGCAGTAGCGCGTCGGCGCCGCGGGGTGCCGGCCGGCCTTCGATTGACCGGCCGGCTGCATCCGGACATCGATTTGCAGGATTTACGCACGGAACGGGCCACTCAACCCGAAGCAGAAATTCGGGGCATGCTGGACACAGCGCCGGCGAGCGTGCCGGTGCGAAGGAGGTGGAAGATGAGCGGGCGGATGCCACCACGCAGCGGCGCGGCCGGGGTGCTGGCCCTGGGCGCGCTCCTGCTGCTCAGCGCGTGCACGGCGACCGCGCCCGGGCCCGCGGCAGAGACCTCGACCCCCGCCCGGCCGGTTCCGTCCGACACCGTTGCACCCGGGCCGACCGGCACCGCCGGGCCATCGGTGCGGCCGGTCGACACCCCGGTCGTGATCGCATCCGGGCTGGATGCCCCCTGGTCGATCCTGCGACTGCCGAACGACGGCACCCTGATCAGCGAACGCGACACGACCCTCATGCGCGAACTCCTGCCCGACGGCAGCCTGCGCGACGCCGGCCGGGTCGCCGAGGCGAGCCCGGGCGGTGAAGGCGGGCTGCTCGGCCTCGCCGCACTGGCCGACCCGGCCGCACCGGGCGGAACCGGGTGGGTCTACGCCTACTTCACGTCCGCCGACGACAACAAGATCGTACGGATGCCGCTGCTCGGCACGGTCGGAAGCCACACCCTCGGCGCATCCGAACCGGTGCAGGGCGGCATCCCGAAGGCCGGTAACCACAACGGCGGTCGGCTCGGTTTCGGCCCGGACGGCCTGCTCTACGCCACGGTCGGCGACGCCGGGAACCCCGAGAACGCCCAGGACCTGGGTTCCCTCGGCGGCAAGATCCTGCGGATGACGCCGACCGGCGCCGTGCCGGACGACAACCCGTTCGGCACGCTCGTCTACTCCTACGGCCACCGCAACCCGCAGGGGATCGCTTGGGACTCCAGCGGCCGACTCTGGGCCAGCGAGTTCGGACAGAACACCTGGGACGAGCTCAACCTCATCACCCCGGGCGGCAACTATGGCTGGCCGATCGTCGAGGGCCGGGGACAGAGCGCAGACTCCGGCTACCTCGACCCGGAGCAGCAGTGGCCCACCAGTGAGGCCAGCCCGAGCGGGCTCGCCATCGTGAACGACACCATCTTCATGGCAACCCTGCGCGGCGAGCGGCTGTGGCGCATCGATCCCTCCACAGGCGAGGTCGATGACTGGTTCGGGAACAGCTTCGGGCGGCTGCGCGATGTAGTGTCTGGGCCCGATGGCACACTGTGGTTCGTGAGCAATAATACGGATGGCCGCGGCACCCCTTCCGCTGGCGACGACCGGCTTTACCAGGTGGCGGTCGCACCCTGATGGCCGACCTCGACCGGGTTCGGCACTGGGCGGAAGCGTTGATCACGCTGCACCTCGATCCCAGCTGGACCTTCGCCTTCGACAACGCGAAGAAGCGAGCGGGGCTTTGCAACTTCACCGTGCGGCGCATCACCGTGTCCCGCTACCTGGCGGCGCGCTACGAAGACGATGACGTGCACCAGATCCTGCTGCACGAGGTCGCGCACGCTCTGGCCGGACCGCGCGCCGGCCACGGGCCGAAGTGGAAGGTGATCGCGCGGAACCTCGGCTATGACGGCAAGAGCACGCACGACGGGGACATCGCCGACGAGCTCGCGCCGTGGGTCGGCACCTGCCCGGCCGGCCACGCGCACTACCGTTACCGACAACCCACCCGGGCGTTCGCCTGCGGGTTGTGCGTGCGCGGATTCGACAAGCGGTTCCTGATCCGGTGGACACGGCGCGAGATCACGGCCGCCGCCCGGCGACAGGCTGCGGGGGCGGCGAAGCCCTAGCGCTGCCCTGTGGTCTCGACAGGCTCGACCACCGATTACCCGGGCCGTCCGTCCGGCCAGGAGCGGTCTACTCGGAGACCTGGACCTCTTTCCAGAAGGCGACGTAGTTGCTATAGTCCTGGCCGACCCGGTCGAAGGAGGCCGAGGGCGGAGTCGGGTAACTGAAGGCGCGATCCTGCAGCAGAGTCTCACCGTCCTTGACGCTGAAGTACTGGCACGCGCCCTTCCAGGAGCAGGTGTACTGCGTGGGGCTCTCGACGAGGAACTCGGAGTTCACGCTCGCCGGTGGGAAGTACCAGTTGCCCTCGATCTTGAGAAGATCTGCCTGCGGTGCTTCGGCGATGACGGTGCCGTTGAGTACTGCCTTCATGGGAGTTGCTCCTTCAGTGAGATTCAAACGGTGAGGGTGAAACGAGGGGTTCGGCCCAGAGACCGCTTCAGGAACAACCTCAGCCCGGAAAGGCGAATTCCCGCAATCGGGAGATTCCCGGGGAGCGCGCCGGGGCATCCGTCGCCTGCACCTCGGCCGACCGCCCCTCGGCGACGAGCGCCTGGGCGGTTTCGGACGCGGTGACCAGGTGCCGCACGGCCCGCGCGAGACCCGCGAATCCCGCGGCGGTCGCGGCCGCCTCCGGCGAGCAGTGGTCGATGCCGCGGGCGGCGAGGGCGTCGATCACGGCGCCGGCGGCGAGGAAGTCCTCCACCGCGAACCGGGGGGTGCCGCCCTGGCGTTGCTCGCCCACGGCGATCACGGCCACGGAGAACCGGTCTCCCTTCTCCGCCTGGCGGGCGAGCACCCAATCAGCCACGCTCTCGCGATTGGCGAGGTTCGCGGCGATGACCTGGTGCTCGTGCAGGGCAGTCGGGAGAACGATCTCGGAGCCGGGCGACGGCAAAGCGTCGGCCAGGATGACCACGTCGGCCTCGGCGGCCAGAGCCTGGAACCCGGCCAGGCCGACATCGAAACGGACCTGGTACTTCTGTTGGGGCGCGTCTTTGTTCACTCCCCAAGGGTAGCGGCGGCGCTACCGGTCGTCGAAGCGGGCGAGCGCGTCGGCATCCGTGGCATGGGTCATCGAGCTGCGCGCGGTGTCCAGTGCGGACACCGGGTCGGCCTCCGAAGCCGCCAGGCTCAGCTTGCGTTCGGCCTCCGCGAGGCGGGTGCGCGCCACAGCGCCCACGCGGCCGGGATGCGCGGTGATGAAGTCGCGGGTCACGGTGATCTGGCTGCGCGCGGCCAACAGAGCGCCGGTCAGCGCGCCGCGGGCGTTGTCGAGCCGCAACTGGTGGTTGCGGGCCTCGGAACGGATCAGGTCGAGACCGTCCATTGCCGTGCGCAGTCGGGACTGGTCAGCGGCAGGGTCGCTCAAGCGCGACGGCTGCCGCAGCTCGCCGACCACCCGGTCGGCCTCCGCAATAACGCGGTTCAGTTCGCCGCGGGCCGTGGTCTCCTCGTGGGTGTCGCGCAGCGCGCGCACCTCGGCCAGCTCGGCGTCCGCCGCGTCGAGCGCTCGAGCCAGGGAGGCGAATCCGACGTGCAACTGGTCTTCGCCCTGTTCGATCGCGTCGAGCAGGGTGCCGGCGCGGTGCAGGGCCTGCTCGGCCGCGAGCAACTGGTCACCCACGGGGTCGGTGGCTTCGCGGGAGAGACGGGCGGCCGCGGTATCCGCTGCCCGGCGGGCGTCATCGACGGCCTCTTCGGCGCGGGCGACGTTGCCGCTGATCGGGGCCAGGGCGTGCGCGGCATACGTGCGGCTGAGCCGGGAGAGGCTGGCGGTGCCGGCCGCGACGCGGTCGGCGACCCGGTCGAGGCGACGACGCAACTTCTCAAGCAGCAGCGGGGCATCCCGTTCGACGCCGCGCCGGGAGTCGAAAGTGCGGGTCTGCGCGCTGAGGCGCTTGACGGCCTCGTCGGCGAGCACGATGATCTCCTCGGTCCAGCGGCGACGCTCACCCTCGGAGTCGGGCACGCTGTCGTCGAGCTTCTGCTGCAGCAGGAACGCGTCACGCACCTGCCGCCGGGAGGCGTCGAGCGCGGCGGCGAAGTCGCTGGTGGCGTTCTCCCCGAACTGGGCGACCGCGAAACCGAGCTCGTCGGTGGCGACCTCGATCAGGTCATCCGCACGCACGAGGGCGATTGCGGCGGCTCGGGTGCGCTCCGCGGCCAGAGCGAGGTCGACGCGCGCGCGCGCCCGGACCCGGCGCCGCATGATCATCACGATCACCACGACGACCGCTGCCGCCCCACCGAAAACGACGGCCGAGGGCACCCACCAGAACTCGCCAGTCATGCCTTCAGTGTACCGAAAGGATGCGCCTCACCCCGGCGCCGCACCCGGTGGCACGTCCTCGAAAATCGCCGATCCCACCCACAATCGCCGCGGAGACGGGTCGCCTCGGCAGCATCTGCGAAGAACGGCTGGTACCAGCGCTACTCCCGGCGCATCTGCCGCCGGATCACCTCGAAGTCGTGCCGGGAGATCTCGAGCAGCCCCCGGCGCAGCTGGTAGCCCCAGTCGGGGTTGCTGCGGGTGAACTCGAGCACCGACAGGAGCGGGCGAATGGAGGCGGCCACGACATCCGTTTCGTAATCGATGTGACGTCGCCACGGGCGGTACGAGCTCGGGGCGGCGGACTCGCCTTGATGCACGATTCCGGGGGCGATGCGACCGATCGCGGTGAACTCGCGCAGCGTGTCGCCGTCGATGTTCGTCTTCGGGGAATAGTAGACCACCCCGTCGGACTCGCCCATCTGCTCGAGCGCCACCCGGGCCCCGTGGCTGGCCTGCATAAGCCCCACCGCGACGGCGCGCAGCACGTGTTCGCGTGAGGCAACGCCCAGCCAGTATCGAATTGCCACCCTCTTAGTTGTACTGCATGCCCCAGCACCACAGACTGGGGTCATGCGTGTTCTTCTGAAAGAGATCCTCGACTGCTCCCCCGATGCCGCCTGGCGCGCCCTGCGGAGTCCTGCCGTGTTCCGCGAGGTAAGTTCGCCCGTGGTGAGCGTCGAATCGCTCGAGATGGATGGGTTCCCCACCATCTGGGAGCCGGGTGAGCATCCGGTCAGCTTGACTGCGCTCGGCCTGGTGCCGATGGGCGACCAAGTGATTCGCCTGACCATGGCGACCACCCGGAAGGATGGCGTGCGCATCCTGCGTGACACCGGCCGCGGGGTATCGGGGCCGCTCGCCTCGGTCACCCTCTGGGACCACCGGATGGCCGTGTCTCCCGACCCGGCCGGCACCGGCAAGACGCTTTTTCGAGACCAGCTGATCTTCCGCACCGGCGCGCTCACCCTGGCCAGCTGGCCCGTTTTCTGGGCGCTCTGGCAGTGGCGGCTGCACCAGCTCAAGCGCCTCGCGCCGAACTGGAGCCTCGACCTCGGCGTCGATGAGTCCGGCGCGAGCTCGTGAGCACCACCCTCGGCGCCCTGCAGGTGGCCGACTGGCGTCGGCGCGTGTTCGGGCTGTACGGCGGCGTGCGCCAGCTCAGCGCGCACGACCCGGCCGCCGGCCACGAACTGTGGCGGAGCGGCAGGGACGACCTGTTCGGCGGGCATTCGGCGTCGCCGTTGATGCCCGACGACCGGGCCGGCTTCACCGGGCTGCCGGTCGCCGCCTACGACCCCGACTGGCGGTTCGAGGCCGAGGTGCACCGCGCGGAACATCCGATGCGCATCTCGGTTGACACCGGCACCGACGGGAAGGTGCAGTTCGACCTTGTCGGCACCGTGCGTTTGCCCTACCTGGGACCAATCGACCTGTGGCGGCTCTCCAACTACGGCGGCGGGCTCTTTCTGCCTGTGCGCGACGGTCTGGCCGGCAAGCCCGGCGGAACCTACGGCGGCGGTCGCTACCTGCTCGACACGGTCAAGGGCGCCGACCTGGGCGCCGGGGCTGACGACGACAGCATCATCCTCGACTTCAACTTCGCCTACAACCCGTCCTGCGCGTACGACCCGATGTGGGCCTGTCCGCTGCCCCAGGCCGGCAATACCGTGGCCGCGGAGGTGCCCGTCGGCGAGCTGACCCCCGGTGCGGAGCGCCACCCCACGGCTCCCGTCGGGCGGGCGTTCGACCCTAGGGCTTGACAGCATCCGCTACGATAGAAGCTTGCGGGTGCGTAGTTGCGCCCACTGCGTCGTAGAACGCCTCTTCTTATTGCGGCAGCCCACCAGGGCCGGCCCGATTTTTCGAATTAAACCTTCTTACGGCGAACGGATGTGCCCATCGGCACCTTCGCCATGTGAAACCTCTGAGGCTCCGAGTTGCCGCCCGTGCGGAACGGATGCCCGAGGAATCTGATGCCCGAAAGGCACCATTTTGTCTGAAACTTCCTTTTGCGCGCTCGGCGTGCCGGCCCCTCTCGTTGCCATCCTGACCGAGCAGGGCATCGACAGCCCGTTCCCGATCCAGGTGGACACGCTGCCCGACACCCTCAACGGCCGCGACGTGCTCGGCCGCGGCAAGACCGGCTCCGGCAAGACCCTCGCGTTCGCACTGCCCATGGTGTCGCGCCTCGGCGGCAAGCTCGCCGGCGGCCGCCGTCGTCCGGGCCGCCCGCTCGGTCTCATCCTCGCCCCGACCCGCGAGCTGGCCACGCAGATCACCAACGCGCTCACGCCGCTGGCCGAGGCGTACGGCCTCAACACAACCACGATCTTCGGTGGCGTCTCGCAGGGCCGCCAGGTCTCCGCACTCAAGGCCGGCGTCGACATCGTCGTGGCCTGCCCGGGTCGCCTCGAGGACCTCATGAAGCAGGGCTTCATCAGCCTGGACGCCGTCGAGATCACCGTACTCGACGAGGCCGACCACATGGCGGACCTGGGCTTCCTGCCCGTCGTCACGCGCATCATGGACAAGACGCCCAGCAGCGGCCAGCGCCTGCTGTTCTCGGCCACGCTCGACAACGGGGTGGACAAGATCGTGCGCCGTTTCCTGCACAACGAGGTCATGCACTCGGTCGACGAGGCCAACAGCCACGTCTCCGCGATGACGCACCACGTCTTCGAGATCGACGGCGTCGAATCGAAGAAGGCGCTCGTCGAGAAGCTCGCGAGCGGTTCCGGCCGCCGCATCCTCTTCATGCGCACCAAGCACCAGGCCAAGAAGCTCGCCAAGTCGCTCACCGATGCCGGGATCCCCTCCGTCGACCTGCACGGCAACCTTTCACAGGTGGCCCGTGACCGCAACCTCGCCGCGTTCAGCGCCGGCGACGTGAAGGTTCTCGTCGCCACGGATGTCGCCGCCCGCGGCGTGCACGTCGACGACATCGAACTCGTCATCCACGTCGACCCGCCGGCCGAGCACAAGGCGTACCTGCACCGCTCGGGCCGGACCGCCCGCGCCGGCAGCGCCGGCGACGTCGTGACTCTGGTTCTCCCCGAACAGCGCCGCGACACCGACGCGCTGCTGCGCAAGGCCGCCATCAAGGTGACCCCGCAGCGCGTGACCGCGTCCTCCCCCGCCGTGGACGCCCTCGTCGGCGACGTCGCAGCGTACGTCAAGCCGCTCCCCCGCGTGGAGCAGCCGCACGGCCAGTCCCAGGGCGGCCGCTCGCAGGGCGCCAACGCCCAGCGCAAGCGCGTCAACCGCGATGAGCGCGACTCCGGCTCCCGTGACTCCGGCGCCCGCGCCGGTGGAGCACGTGGCAACCGCGGACACCGCGGCAGCGACGCAGTGGCACCCGCCGGCGGAGCGCGCCAGGAGCGCTCGGGCCGCCCCGCGGCATCCGGTCGCAGCCAGGGATCGGGCAACGCCCAGAGCCGTCCGGCCCAGGGTGGTCGCTCCGGCGGCCTCCAGGTCGGAGGCCTCGTGCGCGGCGCCGGCGCCACCGGCGGCGCTCGTCGCTCGGCCCCGCGCCGCGCGCAGGGCTAGTCGCTCGGCAGCATCTGCACGTTAGTTCCACTGTGAACGGGCCGGCCTCTCCCGAGGCCGGCCCGTTCTGCTTTGTGGCCAACTCAGGAGAAACATGCCCGTGACGGATGCTCGGCCCCGGAATCACGTGGCGCCGCACCATGGCGCCACCGTATCTCAGGAGTTAGCCACTTGTTATCCGACTCATCGGCGGGGTCTGGAGCCGCCGTAGACCGGGAAGTCGCGGGTCGGACGGGAGCCGTCGGCGCAGTGACCACGGGCAGAACCCGGCAGCGTCAATCGGGTGCCTGCGGCTGAGCTAGTCTCGGGTCATGGCCACCACAGCAGTACTTCGTCCCGTCGCAGAAGCAGATGCCGACAGCCTCGGCCGCGTGCATGCCACCTGCTGGCACGAAACCTACGACCAGTTGCTCAGCGAGGCCGCCCTTGAGCAGCTGCAGCCCGCACGCCTGGCCGCCATGTGGCGCCGGTTCAGCGCCCAGGGACCGAACCACCGCCAGGTTGCGGCCCTCGTCGACGGCGAGATCGTCGGATTCGCCGGCAGCGGGCCGTCCCGCGACGCCGACAAACCGGCCCCGATGGAGCTCTACTTCATCTACCTGCTCGACGCCTACCACGGCACCGGCATCGGCCAGCAGCTCTTCGACGCCGTCGTCGACGAGGGCCCGTCCTACCTGTGGGTCGCCGAAAACAACCCCCGCGCGCACTCGTTCTACAAGCGCAACGGCTACGCCCCCGACGGCCACGAGCAGGATCAGGAAGTGCTCGGCGAACAGCTCCACGAAGTGCGCCTGGTGCGACCGCGCTCGCTCGCGCGTCGTCTGTCACTCGTAACGACCGAGTAGCTCGCAGCGGCGGCCCGCAGGATCGGGCCGCCATCAGGCGGCTTAGCGCAGCTCGCCGACCGAGGCGAGCGCCATGCGCAGCAGCGCCCCGCGCCCGCCCTCCATCTCGGCTGCCACCGCGTCGGAGGCAGCCTCCTTGGGGGTCATCCAGGTCAGTTCGAGGGCGTCCTGGCGCGGGTCGCAGGTGCCGGTGACGGGAACGACGTAGGCCATCGAAACGGCGTGCTGGCGGTCATCCGTGAACGCGGTGATGCCCGGCATCGGGAAGTATTCGGCCACCGTGAACGGCACCGGGCTCATCGGCAGCTGCGGGAAGGCCATCGGGCCGAGATCCTTCTCGAGATGCCGGAAGAGGGCGTCGCGCAGGGTCTCGCCGTAGAGCACGCGGCCGGACACGAGCATCCGGGTCATCTCGCCGGTCGACCGGGCGCGCAGGAGCACGCCGACCTCCACGACCTGGCCGAGGCCGTCGACTCGCACGGGCACCGCCTCGATGTAAAGGATCGGAAGTCGGCGCCGCACTTCGGCCAGCTCGACGTCGCTCAGCCAGCCCGGGTTGGTGTGGGGCGGCCCCGCGCCCTCGGGCCCAGGCGTCCAGTCCGGATCGGGGTCAGGTGTGCGCACGCTCATGAGGCTATTCTGTCTTACCCTGCGCCCGGATACGCCATGGGCACCCCGCCGCGGGTCGGACGGAACGGGCGCGGTCCGGCGCGCGTGCGGCGACGGTTTGCGCATGGTGAGGCAGAGAACTGCGGCGGCGCGCCACGACCGCGCGCTCGGCGCCTTCACCGGCTGGCCCTCGGCGATGCACTCGGGATGCCGACGCAGGACCTGTCCCGGGCTTAGATCGAGGCCGACTACGGCGCCAGTGAGGGGTTTCGGGACCCCGGACAGCACCAGCCGATCGCCGTCGGGATGCCCGCCGGGTCGATCACGGATGACACGGAGCAGGCCAGTCTGCTGGCCCGCTCCTGATCGATTGTCACGGCCAGGGCGACCCCGGCGTCTTCGCGAAGCAGCTTCTCGACTAAGTGAAACGGGCGCGGGCGCGCGGCTCCCTCGATCTGCTCGGACCCTCGACGACGACGCTTGAGCGCCTGCGATCCGGCGTGTCATCCCTCGAGTCCGGGCGCTTCGGCACGACCAACGGCGCGGCCATGCGCATCACCCAGTGGGGATCTCCTTCGGCCTCGCTCCCCTCGCCGCGTTCATCGACCGAGTGGCCCGGGCCGGCGCAGTCACCCACAACACCGGACTGGGGTTCGCCGGCCGTCTCTGGTGGGCGACGGGCCACCTCGCGGGCCTCACTCCGGCGGCGCGGCGCGAGGCGGCGGACCAGCTGATCGGGACATCCGTCGCCGGTCGAGCAGGTGGCAACGGATGCCCGGGCCGGCCAGGGCAGGCCAGGCGGGGCGAGTGAGGTGAGGCTGACTCAGGAGAAACGGGTGGCTGGCGCGGCCGCCCAGCGAAACGACGAGGTAACATGCGGAACTCTGCGGGGGCGCGCCCGCCGCTGCCGGAATCTCCTGAGTTGGCCACGGGGTGCCCGCGGTTGCCGCCGCCACGTGGGGAAGTGCCGGCCAGTGGTGCATGACCCCTGAAATTCGGCGGAGCGGTGGCACGGTTCCCGCAAATACGGGCATCTTTCCGGCTTCTCGCAGCGGATCGCCGGAGTTCTGCACGGGGACGACGGATGCCGACCGATTTTGCCGCGTCCCCGGGAGTGGAAAGATTGACCCGTCGGCGTTTCTCGGTGTCGACCTCGAACAGGAGGACCACCATGGGCCCGAACGACACCAATCCCGGCGGCGACGCCTCCACCGGGAGCGACGACACCACCGAGAGCAGCACCACCGGCGCCGCCGCGGCGTGCGCCGAGCCCATCGACCCGGATGGCGTGCTGTGGAGCGCGTCTGGCGCCGACCGCGCCGGGCGACCGCTTCTGCTGATTCTGCACGGCTACGGTTCGCACGAGGGGGATCTCTTCTCGCTGGCGCCGCACCTGCCGCTGCATCCGGTGATCGCCGCGCTGCGCGCCCCGCTCCCGGCCGGTCCGGGCTGGGCCTGGTTCCCGATCGGGGCCGCTGGCGCCAAGGTCAACCCGGGCTCGCCGAGCGCTGACGCACTGGATGCTGCCGCTGCCGGGGTGCTCGAATGGCTGGACGGCCTTCCCGAGCAGCCTGCGTCCGTCGGACTACTCGGCTTCTCGCAGGGCGGGGCTATGGCGCTGCAGCTGCTGCGTCAGGCACCCGACCGGTTCGCGTTCGCGGTGCAGCTGTCCGGTTTCGTGGGGCGCAGCAAGCACACCGGTGACGAGCGCCTGCGTGAGCGGCGCCTGCCGGTTTTCTGGGGTCGCGGCACGGCCGACCCGGTCATCCCGCAGGATGCCGTCGACCGCACCCGGGCTTGGCTTCCCGAACACTCCACACTTACCGAGCGCATCTACGAGGGCATGGGCCATTCCATTTCGCAAGCCGAACTGGGCGAGATCGTCACGTTCCTGCGCGCGCAGTACGACGCCTAGGAGGCCCGGCACCCCGACCCCTGATACACCCGATACACCCGATACCCTGACACCCGGCACCCCGCACCCGACACCCGACACCCGACACAGCAGCGTCTCCCGCCCCGAACGAATTCGACGGAGATTTTGGCCCGAGTTGGCCAAAAAGGCCGGAATCGACGTCCTACGGGCAAAATCTCCGTCGAATTGGTGAGACGACGCGGAGGGAGCGGCGTGCGCGCGGGACTGCGGCGCTAGCGGCCGCGACCGGCCTTCTCGTTCTGGGCTGCCTGGCGGGCGACGTGGGCGATCTTGCGGGCGCGCTCGGCGTCGCGGTCCTTGACCCGGATCTGCTCCTCGCGCACCTCATACTGGGTGGCACGCTCGGTCACGAGCCAGGCTGGCGGCTGCTGCAGCAGAGCCTGGATCTCGGCGGAGGTGAGCGGCTCCGTCACGGCGCCGCGCACGAGACCGGAGATCGAGACGCCAAGCTTGGCGGCGACGACCTGCTTGGGATGCGGGCCGTTCGCTCGCAGGTCGACCAGCCAGGCAGGCGGTTTCGCTTCGAGCGCGGCCAGCTCGGTGCGCGACACGGGCGCACTCTGGAATTCTTCCGGGGCTGCTTCGAGCAGAATCCCGAGCTTCTGGGCCGCCGTGGCGGGCTTCATGGTCTGGGTCTTCTTCTCGCTCATCAGTCAAGCGTATAGCCTGAGAGCACCCGCATAGCCTGAGAGACAGCCGCTCCCCACGGATCTACGATTAGTGCCATCACGAGAAAGGATGCCGGTGACCTTTTCCCTTGCCTTCGTCGCCGGTGTGACCCCCACCAAGTGGACCCGCACCTGGGCCGATCGACGCCCCGACCAGCCACTCGAGGTCTTCCGCACCGACCCGTCCGAACAGGACGCGGTGCTGCGTGACGGCCGCGCCCAGGTCAGCCTGGTGCGCCTGCCCGTCGATGAGACCGATCTCAGCCTGATCGCCCTCTACCGGGAGATCCCGGTGGTCGTCGCGGCCAAAGACCACTTCATCGCCGACGCCGACAGCGTGCTGGTGGCCGACCTGGCCGAAGAACACCTGCTGCAGGACCCCGACGACGTGCCCGAATGGCGCCTCGTGGCCACCGAGGTCAAGGACGGCACCCGCCGCCCGCTCCCGGCCATGCGCGACCTCGACGACGCGATGGCGCAGGTCGCAGCTGGGGTCGGAATTCTGATCGTCCCCCATTCGATCGCCCGACTGTACGGCCGAAAGGATGTCGTCTCGCGCCCGGTCGAGGATGTCGCCGAAAGCCAGGTGTCCCTGGCCTGGCTCTCCCGTGAGACCACGGTAGACGTCGAGGAGTTCATCGGCATCGTGCGCGGCCGCACGAAAGACAGCTCGCGGGTCGACTCACTGCCCGCCGGCACTGAAAAGGTCAAAAAAGAGAAGAAGACCGACAAGGCCAAAGCGGCGGCGAAGGCCGTACGGGTCGCGGCGGCGAAATCCAAGCCGGCCGTGGCGAAGAAGGCGACGAGCGCCCCGGGCCGCACCCGCAACACCCCCAGCCCCCGGGCGGGCAAGCGCCGCGGCGGCCGGTAGCCCTCCGTGCCGCAACTCCTGCGGTGGGTGCTGGTACCCCTGATGCGAGCCTGGTCGGCCGCCGTGACGCGCGACTACGACGACATCCCGCGGCCCCGGGACACTCCTCAGGCGCATTCCCCGGGAACCGACAGCGACCGCGTGCTCCTCTTCGGCAGCGGACCGGCCGTCGGCTGGGGTGTGCTCAGCCACAACGTGGCCCTGCCCGGATCTCTGGCGCGGGCGTTGTCGTCTCGCACCGGGCGTGGCACGGATGTCGACGTCATCCCGAACCCGCTGGTCACCATCCGCACATCGCAGGCCGAACTCGACGGGCTGGGACTCTGGCGCTATGACGCGGTCGTCGTGAGCCTCGGCACGACCGACGCCGTCACACTCCTGTCAGCCCTGGTCTGGCAGCGCGAGTTGTCCGCCCTGCTCGACCGGATCCGGCACGAGTCCTCGCTCAGCACCAGGATCTTCGTGCTCGGCATGCAGCCGATCCGGTCCATCGCGGCCTTCGACTCCGGGCTGGGCTCCGTGGCCGAGAAGCACGCCCGCAGCCTGAACGAGGCCAGCGCGGCGATCTGCGCGGGGCAGGAGCGGAGCTGCTTTGTGCCCATGGCCGCAACCCTCGCCTCAACGCCGGGGCGGGTGCGCACGGCCGCGCAGTACGTGCATTGGGCCAATCTCCTCGCCGACAAGATGGCGCCACCGCTCGATGCCGAGTACCTGGCTGCTGCCCGAGGAACTTCCCGAGGAACGGCCGAGGGCCGCGCGGAAACGTGGGGTGCCGAGCCGCTCTCGCCTGGCCCCCGCCGGGCGGTCGCCAGGCTGGGCATCCTCGCCGCCGACACCGAGGTGCGCTGCGACCACATCGTCGCCTTGGCCAGAAGCGCCTACGGCACCCGGTCGGCCGCCCTGACGCTCATCGACGGCGACCGGCTCTGGGACCTGGTGAGCGTGGGCTTCACTCCACGCGTCTACTCGTTGGCCGGGTCGATCACGGCCCTCGCTGTGAGCGGGGCCGGAGCGTTCGTGATTTCTGACATGCTCCTGGACGACCGGTTCACCGCCCGCCCGCCCCGTCTGGGCCAGGAGCAGACCCGCTTCTACGCGGGTTTCCCCATCGAGGCCGACTCCGGCGAGCGGATCGGCGTTCTGTGCGTGTTCGACTCGGAACCCCGGGGCGCCGCCGAGGTCGACCCCGTGCTGCTGCGGGAGTTCGCCCTCCTGATCCAGGCCGACCTCGGCCGGCGTCAGGAGTAGGCGCCGCCCGGCCGGCGCGGGTCAGACCGGCGCGACCGGCTGTCTCAGCACCGTCTTCAGCTTCGCGGGCGCGGCGCGGCGCGGGTCGCCGAGGTAGATCTCATGGTGCCGGCCGTTCACCCTCAGCCCGTAGCTTGCCAGGAACTCCCCGTGCAGACGGCCGAGGGCGGGTGCCTCGGCGGCGTAGGGCCCGACATGCAGCAGCTGCGCCGACAGCCCCTCGTCGAGCCTTTCCACCCGCACCCGGGCGAGCGCGGACAGCTTCTTCTTCGCGAGCACGCCGGTGATGGCCCCGGCGATGAAGGCATCCGTCACCCAGTCCGGCTGGCTCATCAGCAGCGTCCATTTCCACTCCGCCTTCGCGCCGGCGGTGAAGACGGAGGCATCGCCGGCGTACCAGAGGCCTTCGAGCGGTGCGATGACCATCTCGCGGCCGAGCGCACGCTTGGCCGCAAACTTGACCGCGAAGGCGATGGCGTAGAGGGCCTCGACGGCCTCGATGTAGGCCGGCGCCGTGTCCGGGTCGCCGACCCCGTCGAGGGCGACGAACCGCTGGGCCGGAACCTCGATCAGCTCCCAGTCCACGTTGGCAGGCCCGTAGAGCGACGGATGAACGCGCTTCACGTCCCAGGGGCCGGCCCCGCCGGGCGCGGTGTTGCGGGGCGCGCGCAACGCTCCGGTGCGCCGGTCAGTGCGGAATGGCACCGGGTCACTCATGGGCACTCTCCAGGGGATTCACTGACTCCTGCTAGCGGGAACTGATGGACGCGAACTTGCGCACGCAGAGCGGAACGAACACGACCAGCATGACCGTGGTGCCGATCAGCACCGTGGCAATCGGGTTCTGCATGGTCCAGATATCGGGCACCGGAGCTGTGCCCTCATTGCCGAACAGCTCCCGTGCCGCCTGCACCAGAGACGAAACCGGGTTCCACTCGGCGAAGACGCGCAGCGGGGTCGGCAAGGTGTCGCTGGGCACGAAGGCGTTCGAGATGAAGGTCAGCGGGAAGAGGATCAGGAAGGACGCGTTGTTGATGACCTCGGGAGTCTTCACGCTCATGCCGAGCAGCGCCATCACCCAGCTGAAAGAGTAGCTGAACAGCAGCAGCAGTCCCACGCCGGCGAGGAATTCCGGCACCGAAGAGTTCACCCGCCAGCCCACGAGCAGCCCGGTCAGCATCATGATCACCATGGAGATCGTGTTCAACGCCAGGTCACTATTGGTGCGTCCGATCAGCACGGCGGAGGAGGTCATGGGCAGGCTGCGGAAGCGGTCGATGATCCCTTCCTTGAGGTCCTGCGCCATCGCCGCGCCCGAGAAGGTCGACCCGAACACGACGGTTTGAGCGAAGATCCCCGCCATGAGGAACTGGACGTAGTCGGTGCCTTCCACGGAGATCGACCCGGCGTAAACCTGGCTGAACAGCAGCACGAACATGATCGGCTGGATCACCGCGAACACGAGCATGTCGGGCGAGCGCTTGATCTTGATCAGGTTGCGCTTGGTGACGGTCCAGCCGTCGGAGTACCAGAGCGAAAGCGGGTTCCAGGTGGGGAGGGTGGCAGCGGAGCTCATTTCGACTTCTCCAATTCCACGTCGTCCGCCTGGTCGGCGGTCTTGTCCGCCTTGTGGCCGGTGAGTTTCAGGAACACGTCGTCGAGCGTGGGCCGGCGCATGCCGGCGTCGTGCAGACGGATGTCCGCGTCACCCAGCGCCGCCAGCACCTGCTGCAGCGCCCGCGGCCCGTCGACCACCGCGACCTCGAGGCCGCGGCCGTCGCTGGTGATCGCCGGTTCTCCCGCGCCGTAACGGGCGAGGATATCCCGTGCCGCCACGCCGTCGCCGGCCTCTACCAGGGCCACCTCGAGGCGGTGGCCGCCGATCTGCGCCTTGAGGTGGTCGGACGTGCCCTCTGCAATCACCCGGCCGTCGTCGATGACGACGATGTCGTCCGCGAGCTGGTCGGCCTCCTCGAGGTACTGGGTGGTGAGGAGCACGGTGGTGCCGTCGGCGACCAGGCGCTTGATGACGGCCCAGAGCGCGATCCGGCTGCGCGGGTCCAGCCCTGTGGTGGGCTCGTCGAGGAACAGCACCTTCGGGTTGATCACCAGCGCGCCGGCCAGGTCGATCCGGCGGCGCATCCCGCCGGAGAAGCCCTTGACCGGGCGGTTGCCGGCCGCGGTCAGCTCGAAGAGGTCGATCAGCTCCTGGGCCCGGCGCCGGGACTCGGCGCCGCCCAGGTGGTACAGCCGACCGACCATCTCGAGGTTTTCGAACCCGGTCAGGTTCTCGTCGACGGCCGCGTACTGTCCCGAAACGCCGATAATGCGCCGTACGCCCTTGGGGTCGGCGACGACGTCGATGCCGTCGACGAACGCGGTGCCGGAGTCCGGCCGGATCAGGGTGGTCAGCATCTTGACGACGGTTGTCTTACCGGCGCCGTTCGGGCCGAGCAGCGCCTTGACGGTCCCGCGCGGCACGGACAGGTCCAGCCCGGCGAGCGCATGCACCGGCCCGGATTTGGAGTGGTACACCTTGGTCAGACCTCTGGCCTCAATGATGGTCATGGGACATCCCTGCCTGGTCGGGGGAAAAACGAGGGAAACGAGCGGGAACGAGCGGAGCCACGAAATCAACATTTTATGGACCTTGACCGGCTCGGACAAGCGCCACACCTGAACGCACGGATGCGCCCGGCCGACCAGGTCAGCGTGGAACTCCATGTCGACCGGTCCGGACTCGACCTCGGCCAGATGCAGAAGGGTGCCGTGCTCGTCGGTGCTATACCACACCGGCACTGCGGCGGCGCCCGGCACGACGGCTGTCTGTCCCAAAAAACCGGTCGGTTCGATCGCAGCCGAACGGCCGGCTAGCCGGCGGCGAGGATGTCGACGACGAAGACGATCGTGTCGGTACCCGAGATGCCGGCGTCGGGCTGGCCCTCGGCGCCGTAGCCGAGTTCCGGCGGAATCGCGATCATCACCTGGGAGCCGACGGTCTGGCCGACGAGACCCTGGGCGAAGCCGGGAACGACGGCGGCCAGGGAGATCGGGGTCGGACCGCTCTTGCCCCAGGTCTGGTCGAACACCTCACCGGTGGACCAGACGACGCCCGAGTAGTGCATGACCACGGTGTCCGCTTCGGCGACTGTGGCACCGTCACCCTTCTTGAGAACCGAGGTCTTCAACTCGGTCGGAGCGTCGGTTGCCGGGATCGTCACGGTCGGAGCGCCGTCCTCGGCCAGCTTGACAGTCGGGAAGCCGTCCTCCGGCTTCTGGTCCTCGCCGTTCGCGCGAGGGGGGATTTCACTTTTGACGTCGATGACGAAGATGATGTTGTCTTCGGCCCCGACCTTGAGCTCCTCGTTGCCGGTCTCGCCGAACGCGTCAGCCGGCGGGGCCACGACCGCGACGCGCGATCCGTAGTTCGCGCACGCGACACCCTTCATCAGCGCCGGGAATACACTCGAGTCCTTGGCCAGGGTGATGGGAGCGCCGAGGTCGTCACCGAAGCCGCCGGCGTTCATCTTCTCGCCAGTGTTCGCGTTGTAGACGGAGAACCCCAGTTCGACGATGTCGTCGGTCTTGACGGCGTCACCCTTGCCCTCGGTCACGACGGAGACCTCGGTGGCCTTCGTGGTCAGCGGCGACTCGAACTTCACTTTGGGCTCGGCGCCGGCCTTGCCGGAGACTTTAACGGCCTCCGACGCCGTGCCGGAATCGACGCAGGCGATTCCCGCCGCTCCGGTGTTGTCGGAGGGAGACCCGCTGCACCCGGCGAGGGCGAGCACGGCAACCGTGGCAATGGAGATGAGGGCAGGAAGTTTACGCACGCTGATCTTTCTCTTCGACAGTGATCTGTTCACAATGATCTTTTCGACCACTGATCTGTTCGGCAGGATTCGATGCACACACTGATTTGCGAGGCATCTGAGTCGATGGGCATCCGTTCGGGCCTTCGCCAGTATGCCCGACCGAGATCAGTGCCGCCTGAATCCCGGCTGGCACACTGTCAGCCGGGCAGGCTCAACACCGGGACGCCGCCGGGTCAGAGACCTTCGGCGATCGCGGCCGTGGCAACGAGCCACGCTTTACGGGTGCGCGGCGCGAGCGCGTCATAGTTCAGCGATCCCCCGGCCACGAGGGCGGAGTCATACGGCACGTCCACGACGGTGCGGGTCAGCTTGCTGAAGTGGTCGTGTAGCCGCACGGAGAGCTGACGATCGGCCGTCTTGGCCGGTGACGCCAGGATTGTGACCGCCTGCGCGACTTTGTCGGCGTGGCCCTTCTGACGCAGGCCGTCGAGCAGCGAGGCCGCGCCATACGCGGTGTCCTCTCGGATGGTGGAGACGACGACGAGTTGGTCGGCCGCGTCGACGGCCGCCTCCCAGTTGGACGCCCGCATATTGTTGCCGGTGTCGATGATCAGCACTCGGTAGAACCGGCTGAGCGCGGCATGCAGTTTGCCGAAGGCCACGTCGTCGATACTGGCTGCCCCGGCAGGGTCGAGGTCGGAGGCAAGCGCGTCGAACCGGGCGTCACCCTGGTTGCGCACGTAGTTGTCGAGGTCGCCGACCCGGGCGGAGCTTGAATAGGCGAAGTTGTCGAGGTCGCGGAGCAGGTCAACTGCGGTGTTGGTGTGGGCGGCGGTCTGCGCCCGCACGCCGAGGGTGCCCATGGTCTCGTTGTTGTCCCAGGCGAGGGTGTACCCGCCGCGATGGATGCCGAAGGTCGCGGCGATGAGCAAGGTCGCGGTGGTCTTGTGCGCGCCGCCCTTCGGGTTGAGCACGACGATCGTGCGCGGGCCGACCAGGCTGCGCTGCACGGACGCGACCGCCGCGCGGTGCGACATCTCGCCGGTTCCGGGGGCCGGGGAGACGAGTCCGCCGGTGATGCGCCGCACCGTGCCCTGCCAGCCCAGAAGGGCAGGCCCCGCCACGAGCGGCGGACGGGAATTCATGAAGTCCGCGAGGTTCGGACCACCACCGGCGAGCGCCGAGGGGGCGATCGAGGGGTCGTCGGCGGGCACCTCGGCGAACGTGCCGCCCTGCACCGGTGCCGGGCCGACGAGGTTCGTGGCTGCCCGGGGAGCGGAGAAGGGCGAGGCCGCGAGGTCCTGCTCCTGATCGTCCTCATCGTCGGTGTCGGCGTCGAGATCGAGCACGAGGCCATCGAACGCGGTAAGGGGTGGGACATGGGCCCGTGCCGACGGGGCCGGTTCGATCTGCTGGATGACCTCGGCATCGGCATCGCGCATGTCGGCATCGCGCTTGGCTTCCTTCAGCGTTGCCGTGTCAAGCGCAGCCGTGCCGAGCCCAGCGTCATCGAGCCCGGCGGCCTGGAGTTCGGTGGTGTCGAGACCCGATTTCTGCTGTTCCGCGGGCACGACCAGCGCGATCAGTTCGACGTCCTCGGTTTCGGAGACAGCGGCGGAGACAGCGGCGGAGACGGGAGCAGGCGCGGTCGACACCGGCTCCGATGCCGGTCCCGGTTCCAAGGAGGTCGGGATGAAGGCCCCATCGTCTTCTACGTCCCCGTTCGGGTGAACGATCAACGGCGACTTGCCCTGCTCGTCTTCCGCGGTCAGGCGCACCGCGCGATCGATCGCGCGCGCGGCATCCGTGACCCGGTTGATGATTTCCTCGCGCACGCCGGCCTCGTCGGCGGCGGTGATGCGCGAGCTGACACCGTCGATGACGAGCTCTCCCGTTCCGTCGCTTCGGATCATCGCGCGGATGCGGGGAAGTTCGGAAATGTTCTGCGTCATATTCGGCCTTTTTTCGTCGAGCTCAGCTCATCAAGCGTGAGCACGTCGAATTTCGGTCAAGCGTGCCCCGTTCAGCCTACGGGGTAGCGGCGTCCACCCCTCGTTTGGCCGGGCGACGCACTCAAAGGAGTGCGAGGATCGGGCACTCACCCCCTTCGCGGGCACCCTGCAGCAGCCTCCGGACGGGGAGGCTGTTCATCACAGGTTGAGCAGCGTCTCCGGCGGTGAATCAATTCGACGGAGATTCTGCTCTGAAACGACCTTTTCGGAGTTTCTGGCATTGATTCGGGAATAATCTCCGTCGAATTCGTTCGGGGCACGGGCGTGTGACAGGGCGGGCCGGGGTCAGGCGTGCTCGGCTAGGCCGCGTGTGGCTCCGGCACTGCCCAGCGGATGGCGCGCAGGCCGGACCTGGTGGCGTGCGTGTCGTCATGGCCGCTCTGCCGTCGGCATTCCACGAGGTCGTTCGTCGGGGTGATGTGCGGGTCGCGGCACGAGCTGGCGTAGCTGGTGTAATCCGTTTCGAGCAACAGCTGATCGTCGGTGAGGTGTTTGTCGGTCATCGATCTGCGTTCCTGGTTCAGGCGCACAGGCCGAGTTTCCCACGACGGTTGCGCGCAGTGCTGCCCGTGTTCTCTGGCACGTTCTGGTGCGGCCGGGCTGAGTGATTGCGTCATAGCGTACGTTGGCAGACGCCGAATGTCTCCACAATGTCGAGTTTTGGTCATTTCATCCACCTGACCGAAACCCGCCCGACCCGCGAGCGGCGACATCCGTCGACCACAGGTCGACCGAGTCCTGAGCCGAGCAATCGGGTCAGCGGAAGGCGCTGATCCCGGTGAGGTCCCGCCCGATCAGGAGCGACTGCACGCTTTCGGTGCCCTCGTAGGTGTGCAGCGACTCGATGTCGGCGAGGTGCTGGATGACGTGGTTTTCGAGCAGGATGCCGTTGCCACCGAGCATGTCACGGGCCATCGACGCAATCTCCCGCGCCGCCCTGGTGTTGTGATACTTCGCCAGCGACGCCTGGATCGGGCGCAGCGTTCCGGTGCCGTCGAGCTCAGCCAGACGCAAGCAGTGCAGCTGCATCGACGTGAGCCGGGACAGCATCATGGTCAGGCGCTCCTGCACGAGCTGGAAACCGGCGAGCGGCTTACCGAACTGGATGCGCTGGGTCGAGTAGTTCAGAGCCGCCTCGAACACCGCCGTGGCGTGGCCGAGGGCCGACCAGGCCACTCCGAGCCGGGTCGCGAAGAGCACCGTGGAGGCGTCCTTGAACGTGTGGGTGCCCGGCAGCACGGCGTCCAGCGGGATCCGCACATCCGTGAGGGTGATCCGAGCCTGGTGGATGGCGCGCAGGGACCCCTTCCCGGTGATCGTCTCTCCGTGATACCCGGGGGTGTCCTGTTCCACCAGGAAGCCGCGCACATTGCCGTCGTCGTCGCGAGCCCAGACCACCGTCACGTCGCCGACCGAGCCGTTTCCGATCCACTTCTTCTCGCCGTTGAGCACCCATTCGTCGCCGTCGCGCTGTGCGGTGGTCTCCAGACCGACCGAGTCGGAGCCGTGGTCCGGTTCGGTCAGGGCGAAGGCGCCGAGTTTCTCGGCGCGGGCCAGCGGCACCAGCCAGCGTTCCTGCTGCTCCGGGCTGCCGAACAAGGCGATACTGCGCAGGGCCAGCCCGCCCTGCACGGCGACCACGGTACCCATCGAGCCATCGCCGCGGGAGATCTCCATGTTGACGAGCCCGGCCGCGAGCGGCGACATGGGACTCAGTCCGGGGCCGACGACACCGTCGGTGAGAAGGTCGAGCTCGCCGAGTCTACGGGCAAGGTGCAGCGGGTACTCGGCTTTGTCCCACGCAGTCGTCAACTCGTCCAGCGACTCGGTGGCAAAACTGCGGGCGCGGTCCCAGAAGGCCCGGTCAGTTTGAGGCACGTCGGCGAATACGCCGTAGTAGTCGGTGTCGAGGGGCGTGGATACGTCGTAGTCGGGCACGGTTTCCCTTTCGTGGAGGACAGCGAAGTCGGGCAGGCCTGATCGGCCGATGTCGTCCGGCACCAGGGAATGAATGCCCTCGTGCGCCGGTCAGAAAACACCCAGGTACAAGTTCTATCTGACACTCAGTCTCAGGTCAAGTGATACTGAGTCTCAGCGGGAGCGCGTCTGGGCGCGCAGCCGCTCCTCGATGGCGCGAGCCAGTTCGGTGGGATCCGTGGCGGCCGGGAAGACGGCGACGACCACGTCGCCCGCGGGTCGCGCCTCGGGACCTTGCGCCGCGGCATCCAGGTGGAAAAGCCGTCGCACCTCGGTGAGTTCGGCGGCCAGCGAATACGGGCCGACGTTGTCCGTCGCCCGGATCAAGCGCCGCAGCACGAAGTTGTGGGTGGCCGTCACAGCGGCCGCGAAGCGGATGGCAGTCAGGGGCGGCACACCCGGCACGGTGCTGCGCAGGTAGCTGGCGAACATCCGTTCATACCGGATCGCCATAATGGTCTCCCGGTCCCGCAGCACGGGGGTCTCTCGCAGGACCCGGTCCCGGATGCGCACGATCTCCAGTCGCTCGCGGAACCGCTCGAAGACCATGGCGGCGGCCTCACACACGGCCAGCCAGGGATCCGAATGCGTCGCAGCGAAGTGCTCGTCGATACGGGCGACCAGCTCGTCGTGGTCGGCGAAGATCACGTCGTCCTTGGACCGGAACTGCCGGAAGAAGGTGCTGCGCGAGACCCCGGCCGCCTCGGCGATGTCCACGGTGCTCGTGGCCTCATAGCCGTGCTCCTGGAACAGGCGAACCGCGATGTCGGCAACCTCGACCCGCGAGAGAGGTCTCTGCGGCCCGAGCGGCTCGGCAGCCCGGGAGGATTCGGCAGGCAGGTCTGACATGGTCAGGTGAAATTATCATGGAATGCGCACGAACGGATGCCCTGACAGGCCACCCCCGCTTGCCCGGTGCGGCACGGACGGGCAAGCTGACGGCGGCGAAGGAGTGACCACGGCCGCTGCAGGCCGGCACCCAGGCAGAGCAGGCGCCGCGCGGGGCGCCGCGCCCTCACGGCCTTCTGGATTTCCGTGGCCTTCCTGCCGGTGTTTCTTGTCGACGCCGCACTCCTGGGTGATGCCCTGCTGAGCTGCCGGGATACGAGCGCGGCGGCGAGGAGCCGGTCCCGCTGGGGGCAACAGCATTGGCCGGCCTCCCGAGCCGTTCTTGTGCTGCTCGCTCCAAGCATTGAGGCGATGGTGTTCGGCTTCAAGGCACGACGCCTCGGCGCATAGCACCCGCAAAAGTGGCTCCGCCACCTCAGCTCTGGTCGCACACGCCGAATCGGAGTAACGTCACCGGCACGGTCAACACAGACGGCAAACTGCCGCGCCGAGAGAGAGCGCTCCATACATGGACTTCAATCCCCAGTGCCAGCAGGCCGCGTGCGCCGGACTCATGCGAACCCGAGCCGTGGCAACCGACACCCTGGCGGATGAAGAGATCTGGTTCCTGTGCGACGAGTGCGGCTCAGAGAAGCACTGGACGAATCTTGCCGACCAGGACGCTCCGCGGCACCACACGAGAGGGTCCTGATCGATCGGTCGCGTAGCTCCCGGAGGGGCCAGAGCTGACTACACCCCGGGGATGCCTGTCGGCACAGGCGGAGCGCCGGGTCAGCTGTCGAACCAATTCGACGGAGATTTTCCTGAAAAACAGCTGTTCAGCAATGTCTAGGGCCATTTTGGCGCAAATCTCCGTCGAATTCGTTCAGCGGCGTTGCCGCACGGCCTCGGACTCGGAGCAGGACGTTCGGGCACACTGCGTTCGGCACGCACGGTGATCCCGCGTAGCGGTCCACTGCTCGTCCACGTCGGCACCAGGAACGACCGCCCCGAAACCCTCAATTCCCGATCCATCATCGCCCACAACCGTCAGGATTCGCTCATCGAGGCGTACCGGTCGAATTGAACATAGATTTCGAATAACACTTATCCACAATAGGAAAGACCATCGTTTCTTTGTTCTAATTTTGGTAACCTTTTGTTTGTGATCAACCTCTGGGAAAGCTTCGAAGCGGTTGCCGTGCCCGGCCCGTCCGCGGCGGCCCGGGCGGTCGCTGAGTGGCAGACCCTCGCGGTGGGGCGTGGGGAGTCTCTGCGGTGTTCGGCGGTGCGCGGCTTCGACGACGACGACGACGACCTGCTGCAGGTGACCGCGGCGGTCGGGGTCCACGGGAGACGGGTGGACGCGGTGCGGGTGGCGGCAGCGGCCGAGGTCGCCGACCGGTCCACGCCCGACGCGCTCGCCGTCAGAGATCTGATCAGCAACGGCGGCCAACAGAAGGCCGTGATCAACGATGGCGGACGCATCATCGCCCGGGGCGCACCGGAGCATGCTTTACCCGCGCGGAGCGACGGGCCATCCGCATGCTGCGCGGAGCCGCACAGATCATGGCACCACCCCGGCTCGAAACCGGGCCCCACACAGGGCGAAACACGACCAAATCCCGCACCCGCACCCACACCCACACCCACACCGACACCCGCACCCGCACCCGCACCCGCACCCGCATGACGAACACCATCGAACGGAAGAACGCAACCCGGGACGACGAGTAAGGGGGTACTGGGCCCTGGGCTCGACCGGTTCGACCAACGTCACGGGGTCCCTGGCCGGGTTGGGTCTCCAGGGTCTCGCACGCTCGACCACCGAGGGGAAGCCGCCGGAAGGACAGCCTGAAGGACAGCCTGAAGGACAGCCGGAATTGCCCTGGCCCACCGGGTGCCGTAACTTCTGAATCGGTGCTGTTCGCTGCCGCGCCGAGTCGAACCGGAGTTGAACATGACCACAATCGAGCTGCTCGTCTACGCCGACCGCCTGGGCGGCACCATCCACAATCTGCAGACGCTGCTCGACGGCCCGCTGAGGGCCTTCGGCAGCGTGCACGTGCTGCCGTTCTACGTTCCCTTCGACGGCGCGGATGCCGGCTTCGACCCGATCGACCACGCCGCGGTCGATGCCCGACTGGGCACCTGGGACGACATGCGCAGCCTCGCCGGCACGCGCGGGCTCACCGCGGACCTCATCGTCAACCACGTCTCCTCCTCGTCGGTCGAGTTCATCGACTGGCTGGCCCGTGGCACCGCCTCCACCTCCGAGGGCATGTTCCTCACCTTCGACACCGTGTTCCCGAACGGCGGCACCGAGAAGGACATCACGGCGTTCTACCGGCCGCGACCCGGACTCCCCTTCACCGCCTACCAGGGCGCCGACGGCAGCCGTCACCTCGTCTGGACGACCTTCATGCCCACCCAGGTCGACCTGGACGTGAACCACCCCGCGGCCCTCGCCTATCTGCGCCGGGTGTTGCAGACGCTGGCCGCCGGCGGCGTCACAACGGTGCGGCTCGACGCTGTCGGCTACGCCGTGAAGACCCCCGGAACCGACAGCTTCATGACCGAGCAGACCCTCGAGTTCGCCCGCACGGTCGTGGCCATGGCCCACGAGGAGAGCCTCGAGGTGCTGGTCGAGGTGCACGCGCACTACAGCCAGCAGCTCGCGATCGCCCCGCTGGTCGACCGCGTCTACGACTTCGCGCTGGCGCCTCTGCTTCTACATTCGCTCGGCACCGGAACCGTTGACCGCCTCGCGGACTGGCTCAAAATCCGCCCCGCGAACGCCATCACCGTGCTCGACACTCACGACGGTATCGGCGTCATCGACGCGGGCCCGATCGGCGACAAGCCGGGCCTGCTGACCCAGGCCGAGATGATCGACATCTTCGCGCGGGCGGAGCGTGCCACACACGGCCACTCCTCCATCGCATCCGTCGTGCCCGAGTGGTTCACGCTGCCGCACCAGATCAACGCGACGTTCTACAGCGTCCTCGGCGGCGAGGAAGTGCCCTATCTTCTGGCCCGCGCCGTGCAGCACTTCCTGCCCGGCCGACCGCAGGTGTACTACGTGGGACTGCTCGGCGGCCTCGACGACACCGAACTCTTCGAGCGCACCGGCAATGGCCGCGACGTCAACCGCCACGTTTACACGGCGGAGGAGGTCGAACGTGCCCTCGCGACCGACGTGACCCGGGCCCAGCTCGGCCTGACCCGCATCCGCAGCACGCACCCGGCCTTCGACGGCGACTTCTCCTGGACGGCCATCGGCGACGACCGACTCGAACTCCTCTGGACCGGTACGGACGCCGTCGCGCGACTCACCGTGGCCATGACGCTGGACTCACCGAGCCTCCGCATCGAGCTGACGGATGCCGGACGCACGCAGGTGCTCGACACCGTCACATCCGTCGCCGCCTGGGAGCCCCCCGCGCGCTGACCTATTCGATCGGTCGAGATCGGGCTTGACTGGAGTGTGCCCACACCCCGTACCCGCTGCTACCGCGACGGCTCTCTCGTCGACGAGGATTTCCCGCTCGCCGAAGTGTCTGAGCACCTCGCCCTGTCCGGCGCCGTCGTCTGGGTGGACCTCGCCGATCCCGGCGAAGAGGATCTCGTCAGCCTCGCGGGCGAACTGGGCCTGCACGAGCTGGCGGTCGAAGACGCCCTGACGCTGCGGCAGAGGCCCAAGCTCGACCGCTACCCCGACCACCTGTTCCTGTCCGCGTACTCGGCCGAATTCGGCGTGGCGACCGCTCAGGTCACCACGCACGAGATCGCGGTGTTCATCACCGACCGGGCCTTGGTGACCGTGCACACTGAAGGCTTCGACCTGGAGGCCGTCGTGGCCCGCTGGGATTCGGCCTCCGATCTGGCCCGGAACGGAGTGGCCTTCCTCCTGCACGGGCTGCTCGACCACCTCGTCGACGGCTATTTCGACGCCGTTGAAGCACTGGACGAACAAGTCGAAGAACTCGAGGACCAACTCTTCCTGCCTGGTACCAAGCAGGAAGCGGTGCAGCGGGCCTCCTTCGAACTGCGCAAGAGTCTCGTGACGATACGCCGGGTCATCCTTCCTATGCGCGAGGTCGTGAACACGCTGCTGCGGCGCGATCTGCACCTGCTGCGGGACGAAATGGGTCCCTATTTCCAGGACGTATACGACCATGTGCTTCGCGTCATGGAATGGACGGAGAGCCTGCGTGACCAGGCCACCGCCATCCTTGAGGCGAATCTGGCGATTCAAGGCAACCGGCTCAACGTGATCACGAAGAAGGTGACTGGTTACGCGGCCATCATCGCCGTGCCCACAGCCATCACGGGCTTCTACGGGCAGAACGTGCCCTACCCCGGCTTCGCCCAGCCGTTGGGCTATTACAGCTCGGCCGCGCTGATCGTGGGGCTCTCGGCACTGCTCTACGTGCTGTTCAAGCGCAACGACTGGATCTGACGCTCCATGCGTGAAGAACTTAGTGCTTGAAAGCGTCCTTGACGTTTTCGCCGGCCTTCTTCACACTCGCCGAAGACTGCTCCGCCTTGCCGTCGGCAACCTTGGAATCATCCTTGGTGACCTTGCCCACGGCCTCAGTGGCCTTGCCCTTGAGGTCCTGGGCGGCGTTTTCGATCTTGTCGGATGCACTCATAGCATCTTCCCTTTCTAGTGGTGTTGCGTCGGTGGCAGCCAGGCGCGCGTGCCCCAGACGTATGCGGTCGCAGCCGTCGAGTCCCCGGCGTCATCATCATCATCGGTCGGACCGACGAGCAACGAATCGAACGTGGGCATGACGGCACCGGCGGATATGCTGTCGTCGACGGCGGGTGAGTGGAACATCGGGAATCCTTCCGTTCTGCGGCTGACAAAGGCTGTCAGTAATACGACGTGTGTTGTGGCATATTTGTCACACGGATTTGTCAAGTAATTTTTGGACACGGCGGGTGAGAGGGTGGAGAAATGATGCCAACGACCCCAATCCGGGCACCGCTCGCATCTCCGTTTGAGTCATTCACCGACCAGACCCTGGCCGACCGCGCCGCCGACGGGGACATTCGGGCGTTCGAGGCGCTCGTGCGTCGCTACGGCCCGCTGATGCGGGTGTATGCCAGCCGGGTCCTGGGATCAAATGACGAGATGGACGACGTCGTTCAGGAGTCCTTCATCACCGCCTGGCAGCAGCTGCCCACCCTCGACAACGGCGCCGCCGTCAGAAGCTGGTTGATGCGGATCGTGAGCCGGAAAAGCGTCGACCGGCTACGTGCCCGGCGTCCGCACCTCAACGTCGATCTCACCGACGCCCCGGCACCGGAGAGCCACTCCCCCCATAGACTGGCGGAGGTGGAGTCTCAAACCGAAGCTCTGACGCGTGTCCTCGGCGATCTGCCGGAGGACCAGCGCCGTTGCTGGATGCTGCGAGAACTCGCGGAATGCAGCTACGGCGAGATCGCGGAGGAACTGGAACTTCCCGTTTCAACGGTTCGTGGGCTTCTCGCCCGAGCTCGGAAGACTCTGCTCCAAGAGATGGAGGAATGGCGATGATGAACCCCTCCGATGAGCTCGCGGGCCACACCTTCGAAGAACTGAGCGACTACCTCGACCGGGACCGCACCCCCGCAGACCCGAGCATCGACGGCTTCCCCGAGTGCGAGATCGCCCTGCGCGGCATGCAGCGGCTCCGGCGCACGCAGCGCGCCCTGCTCCGGAAAGACGTGGAGCGCGAATCCGAGCGCGAGGACAGCTGGGTCAACTCGATTCTGCACCACATCAATCTGGAGGCGCGCGCGGGCCGGGACATCCCGATCAGCCACCCCTCCCCCACCGCTCGCCTGAGCGTGACCGAAGGTGCGGTGCGCGGCATTCTGCGTGCCGCCGGTGACGGCGTGCCGAACATCATCGTCGGCCGGTGCCGCCTCGACGGCGAGGTCAGCGAGCCCGGCGCACCCGTCACCGTGCGCGTGGATGCCACGGTTCTGGAGGGCAAGAACATTCCACCGCTCGCCGAGCAGCTCCGGGAGGCTCTTTACACCGCACTTAGCCAGCACACGGAACTCGCCGTCGAGGCCGTCGACATCACCATCCGCGACCTGTACCAACCCGTACCCCCGCCGGCGAAAGCGAAAGCGAGCAGCGATGAGTGACGCCCTTGCACCTGGAGCGCCGCCGCCCGACCCCGGGACGCCGGCCCAGCTGACCGCTCAACTCGAGGGGGCGGTGCTGGCAGTCCCCGGCGTGGAGGCGCTGTATTCGGCAGCCCCGCTCGTGGCAACCGTGGTCGCCTCGGTGATCGCAACCACCGTCGAAGCCGTGACCGGCAAGCCGCGGTCGACCAGCTCCGTCTCCGTCTCCGTCTCCGAGAGGGAGGGCGGCCTGAAGATCGCGGTCAAGATCGGCGTCGCCGCACCCTTCGCGGCCCCCGACGTGAGCCGCCGCGTGCACGATGCGATCACAGATCAGCTCGACCAGAACGGTAACCCGGTCGTGACCGAGATCGCGGTCACCGTGGCCCGGATCGACTGACCGGGTTCGCGGTCACTCCGGTTGGCCACCGGTCCTCACGGCGGCGTCACACCCCGGGTGTGTAGCGTGAATACCCACACGACCTAAGGAGTCACCAGTGAGTCAGATAATCGACATCGGTATCCCGGATCAGCAGCTCGAGAAGATCGTTCACGGCCTGTCCCGGGTGCTGGCGGACTCGTACACCCTGTACCTCAAGACTCACAGCTACCACTGGAACGTCGTTGGCCCCATGTTCCACTCTCTGCACACCATGTTCATGGACGAGTACACCGAGCTGGCCCTGGCCGTCGACGACATCGCCGAGCGCATCCGTGCACTGGGCACCCCGGCGCCGGGCACCTACCGTGAGTTCACCGAGCTCGCCGTCGTGCGCGAGGACACCGACCTGCCGGATGCCCCGGAGATGCTCCGTCGTCTGGTCGCCGCCCATGAGGCCACGGCCCGCACCATCCGGGAGGTGCTGCCCCTCGCCGAGGGTGCGCCCGACCAGGTCTCCACCGATCTGCTCGTGCGTCGCCTCGACGTGCACGAGAAGACGGCGTGGATGCTGCGCAGCATGCTGGCCTGAGCCTGCCAACTGCATTCAGTCGCCCAGAGCACGGCCGATCCGATCGATCACCTGGCCGACGAGCGCCTGCTGTTCTCCAACGCTGAATTCGACCCACCAGAACGGGGCCGCATCAGCCGCCGCCGACAAGGCGTGTGCCGCCATCGGACCTAGACGTGACGTGACGTGACGTGACGAAACAGGGTGCGCCGGCTGGCCCTGGCGGCGGATGCGACGTCCGCCCCGCTGCAGGCATCGAATTCGCGCTTCCGAAAGAGCCGCAAGGCGATCAGCGCCAGCTCGTTCGGATTCCATGGCACCCGCATTCGCCCCGTACCGTTTGCAGGGCCAGACGGCCATCGTGACCGGTGCGGGGTCCGGGCTCGGCCGGGCCCCGGCCATCCGTTTCGCCAGCGAGGGTGCCCGGGTCATCGCGAGCGATGTGTCCCCGAACGGATGAACCAGTTGGCCGTCCTGCCGGCCGACGGCGGCCAGGCCGCGATCTGAGGCGAGCACGCCCGGACTCGTGCGCTATGCCCCGCGTCGGGCCGCCGCAACCGCGCTTCCAGCCATCGGGTCCCAGGTCGCGCTCGGGCGGCCCAACAGGTAGCCCTGGGCAAGCACGGCGCCGCTGGTGCGGAGACTGTCGAGCTGTTCCGTGGTCTCCACCCCCTCGGCGATCACCTCCACGTCGAGCTTCGACGCCAGCGCCAGGATTCCCTGCACGAGGGAGACGGAGGAGGCGTTGGGAAGGTCCTGAATGAAGCTGCGGTCGATCTTGATCTGGTCGACGGGAAGGGTGTTGAGCCAGGCCAGGGTCGAGAAGCCGGTGCCGAAATCGTCCAGGGAAATGCGGATGCCGAGGCGGCGCAGTTCCACGAGGCGCTCGACGATGCCGGGGAGGTCGACCAGTGATCTGCTCTCCACCACCTCGAGGGTGAGTCGCTCCGGTGCGAGGTCGTTGCGGTTGAGAGCCGTGCGAACCGTCGACACGAGTCGGCAGTCCAGAAGGGTGGCGGCGTCGAGGTTGACCGCGACGCCTAGAGGCCGAGCGCCTAACTGCGGCCACTCAACCACGTCCCGGCACGCGGTCGCGATCACCCACAGATCCATCTCGGTGATGAGGCCGCGTTCCTGCGCCAGCGGCAAGAAGGCGCCCGGGGCCAAAACGCCCAGTCGCGGGTGCGCCCAGCGGATGAGGGCTTCCGCACCCACCACCGTCTCCTCGCCGAAACGGGAGATGTCCACGACAGGTTGGTAGTAGAGCCTCATCTCGTTCGCCTCGACGGCACGGGCCAGCTCGACCAGCAGTGACGTGTCGGTGTCCCCCGGTGATTCCGGGTTCGATGATGCACTGCCCGGCACCTCGGTGCGGGCGACGGCGATCTGATTCCGTCCCGTTCTCTTTGCGTCGTACATCCCGGCGTCGGCCGCGTCGAGGAGCTGCTCGCCGCGACCCCCCTGTCCACTGTGCGAGGCAACACCCACACTGGCGGAGATGCGCACGTGCTGGCCGGCCAGGTGGAAAGGGGGATTCAGGCAGCCGACCACTCGGTGGGCCAGCTCGATGGCCGAATCTTCGCCGTCGAGATCGGTGACAAGCACCGCGAACTCGTCGCCGCCGAGGCGGCCGATAGTGTCATTGGTTCGAACCTCGGCGCGCAGGCGAGCCGCGACCTGCCGCAGCAGCTCGTCCCCGGCGCGATGGCCCAGCCGGTCATTGACGCGTTTGAAGTTGTCGAGGTCGCAGAACAGCACCGCCGTTCGGCTGTGAGGCTGGCACTCTGCCAGGGCGGTGTCGAGCAGCAGCGCGAACAGCGCTCGGTTGGGCAAGCCTGTCAAGGCATCGTGCTGGGATTGGTGCCTCACGGTCTCGAGCAGCCGGGCCCTTTGCATGGCCGTTTCTCCCTGGTGGCTGACACCTTCGATCAGGGTGATGGCCTCCGCCAGGACCTCGGCCGCGACGGGGGCAACCCAGCAGGCCGTTGCGACGCCCATCAACATATCCCCGGCGAGAAGGGGAACGGCGACCACGTTGTGTGAACCGATGGCACGGAGCAGCTCCGCCAGGGCCGGGCTGGCGTCGTCAGCTGTGATCAGAACGCGTTCCTGCCGTCTGAGAACGCCGAGAAGCTCCGGCGTCTGCTCCACAGTCAGCGTCGTACGCATGAAGAATTCGCGATCGGCAGGCTCGAAACCGACGGCTGAGGCAGGGCGAAGCTCACCAAGGTCGGCGTCCCAGAGGAGAACGGATGCCGCGTCACTGCCGACGATCGCCGCCAGTGCCGACGCGATGACTTCCGCGATCGCCTCGACGCTGTCGCTGATCGCCAGTTGGTGGGCGAGGTTGAGCAGTGCGGTCGTGCGAACTCCCTCCCGGCGGGATTCCTCGAGAGCCGTGAACAGGTCCAGGGCCGCGGCCGCGTGTCCGGCGTAGGCCTCGAGCAGGGCCCGATCTCCTAGCATCGCGGTGTGTCCCTCCGTGAACACGGCGGCCAGATGCCCGTGGATCCTGCGATTGGAGGCGATGTCGACGACCAGCGCGCGCTCGCCCAGTTGCTCTCCGCGCAGCATCCGTGCCACGAGATCGGCGCCACGTTCGTCGCCAAGCCCTCGGTGGCGGACCAACGGCGCGCCGCCCCCGGCAGGTTCGACGATGAGGAGGTACGACGGCGCGAGCACGGCGGAGGCGGCGCGATCGACGATTCGGGCGAGCACCTCGTCGACATCGTCGCTGCTAACGAGGTCAGCCGCGGCCAGTTGCACCTCCCGCACCTTGTCGCGCAGTACGCCGAGGGATGCGTCGACCCAGCGACTCCGCGTGCGCCAGGACCACCAACGCACCCGCGTTGACCAGGTCAGCACGTATTCGCACGCCGGGTAGCCGTCCGATTGGCACTGCGGGTGGCTGATGTGGGCAAGGGCGAGTCCGAAAATGGCCGGCACGGACGAAAACAGTCCCTGGGCGTATTGGCAGTCGAGTCGGGACGGACGATAGCCGTCGTGGAGGCGGTAGCGCACGGTCGCGCTGGTCTGTCCGACCCGGACTGCATCCATCGTCGACGTTGTGGTGAACTTCGGCACCATGCGCGGCAGCTGGCGAAAAATTGCTCCAGGTGAGGCGAACACACTCAGGAGCTGCACCAGCACGGGCTGGACGTCACCGCGGACCGCACCGGTACCCACGGTGAACATGGTGTTCGGGTCACCGAGCACCGCGGTTGCGGCCTCGAACAGCCGGATTCGGGTGGCGTAGCTGACCCACGCGGACGTGTTCTGGAGAGTCTTTGCATCCTGCTGTACGCCCGCCCGGGCGAGCACCTCGATGACGGCTCCCTCCCCACCGCGCTCACGCACGTGGCGCAGGAGTAGGCTGATGGTCGTGTTTGCGGTCTCGCGCGGCTCTGTGTCCATCGTCTTGCACCTCTCAACTCTTTATCGACGGGTTTCGGCGTGGGGTAAGCGCGGAAATCGGTTCAGGACCGTCATCCGCTTGTCGAACGCCTCCAATCGTGCCACCAAGACTTCCTGTCGTGACACGTGACGCGCGAATGAAGACGCGATGAGCGAGCGCTACCCCGTCATTTATGTGCGAGGCTTTGCAGACAGCAGAACGCCCTGATCAATGCCTATCCCGGAACGCTGGAACCGGACTCCGTTTGGATCCACCAATTCCACGACGTCGCATGGGCACATTCGGGGTCAAGCCGCAATCGTACGACATCGGCCGCGCGGCCCGGGGTCTCGTCGATTTCATCGATCTGGTGCGTGCCAAGACTCGCGGCGGACCACCCGTCTACCTCGTGGCCCACTCCATGGGTGGGCTGATCTGCCGCACCGTCCCGCAGCGCGAACTGGCCGACCCCGCCGAAGCGGTGTCGAAACTCTGCACGATCGGGACCCCGCATGGAGGAATCTCCCCCGAGCTCGGCGGGCCGATCGGGGGCTGGCTCATGGACCGGTTCGGGCCGCTGGGCAGCGATATCTTCTCCCCCGGCACATGCAGGAGTACATGCTGTCGGCCACCCACGACCCTGCCCGGGAAACCGACCCGAAAACGGTCTGGTGGGACCCCCGGCGCATGGTGGGCTCCTTCCCTCCCTCCCTCCCGCATCCTCAGCATCGTCGGCACGAATTCACGCGACTATTCCGTGGCCGCCGGGCTGTCATCCGCGGTCATGGGCGTGCAGAGCGATGGTCTCGTCGCGATCCGCAACGCTTACGTTTACGGGGGCGCGCGGGCCTACATCCATCGCTCCCACTCGGGTCGATACGGCTTGGTCAACTCCGAGGAAACGTACCAGAACCTTTCCCGCTTCCTGTTCGGCGGGTTGCGGGTGGAGGTCGCCCCGCACGGGGTGGAGCTCGATCGCAACGACCGCATCTGGCAGGGCGAGGCGAGGCTGGCCATCCGTGGCGTGCCTGCGCTTATTCATGAGCAGACGGCCGATCATTATTGCCCGATCGATCTGAACGCCACGGAGAAGGGTATCGCCGGGCCCCTGTCACCGGTCCCGTCGATGACAATCTTCCTGCAGCCGAAGAACGTGCGTAAGTGCCGCTACGCCCTCGACCTCAAGATCATCTCACTCAAGGAGACGGGCGGCATCCTCGGTTTCGGGGGACACCTCGAGCAGATCGCGGACTGGCAGGACACGCTCATCGTCGACGTCGAGGTGAACGACAAGGGCGCGGCCAGAAGCGTGATCTGGGAGTGGAACAGCACCCTCGCCGTTCGAATCGCCGAACAAGCAGAGCTGCCCAACCAGCTCGACTGGGCACCGGGCAAGTCCAGCGACGGGCAATGGCAGCTGCCGGTTCCCATCGTCCCGATGGGGCAGGCGGTGCTCGGCAGCCACGCGCGCCTCCAGCTCAGCATCGGCCTCTGGGCCTGAGCGGCCGCCTCGCGCGATCGACCCGATCCTGATCACGCATCACCGCCCGGACACCCCACCGGGACGTAGGCGCCCCTGTGCGCCATCCACCCTGGCCCCTTCTCGACCGCGGACCGAGGGCGACAGTCCAGCCCGACGCCGAACGAATTCGACGGAGATTTTACTCTAGACCGCCCGTTCTCGGTGGGAATGGCCGGATTTTGGCAGAATCTCCGTCGAATTGGTTGGGGGCGCACGGCAGCCAGTCGGGGCGGCTCCGCCCCGAGGCAGGTAGCACCGGCGCACGTCAGGCCGTGGGCCGTCAGGCCGTGGGCCGTCAGGCCGTGGGCCGGTAGCGCCGTGGGGCGGAGGCCTGGGCGACCAGGGCGCGCAAGCTGTCGAGGCTTCCGGTCACAAGACCTTGGGCACTGGCCTGCACGAGCACGTTCCCGATCGCGGTGGCCTCGACGGGGCCGGCCAGCACGGTCAGCCCCGTTCGGTTCGCGGTGAGCTGGCAGAGAAGGTCGTTCTGCGACCCACCGCCGACGATATGCACCGCGCGGATGCTCCTTCCCGACAGCTCGCTCGCGACCCGGACGGTCTCGGCATAGGCAGCCGCCAGGCTCTCGACGATGCTGCGCATGAGTTCGACCGGGGTGCCCGGCACCGGCAAGCCGTGCTCGGCGCAGTAGAAACGGATGCGCGCCGGCATGTCCCCGGGGTGCCAGAAAACGGGGGTCGTCCACGGCGAAGGTCACGTCTGCGAAGAGGCCGGCGCGGCCGAGCCCCTTCACGGAGAGCACGGTGTCGCCCACCGGGGCGACCTCCCGCATCACGGTGATGCGGTCGCAGAGGGCGAACACCTCGTCGAAGTGGTGCGAGCTGAAGAGGATGCTCGCGCCCTGGGCCCGCAGGTTGCGGGCAACCTGGAACAGGCGCTCCACCTCGATGTCCGACAGCGCGGCGGTCGGCTCATCCATGACGAGCACCGCGGCGCCCTGGGAGATGGCCTTGGCGATCTCGATGATCCGCTGGTCGGCGATCGACAGTCCCTCGGCCGCTCGGTTGGGATCGATGCGCACGCCGAGCTGGTCGAACAGGTCGCGGCGGCCGTGCGCATGGCGGCCCGGCTGATCAGGCCCAGCCGGCCTTTCGGCTGGCGCCCAATGAAGATGTTCTCGGCCAGTGTGAGGTCGGGAAACAGGGTGGGTTCCTGATAGATCGCGGAGATGCCGGGGGCCTTGCTGTCGGCCACGGTGCGGAACGACACCGGCTGCCCGTCGACCTGGTACTCGCCGGCGTCGAGGCGGTAGAGCCCGGCCAGGATTTTCGCGAGGGTGGACTTGCCGGACCCATTCTCGCCGACCAGGGCATGGATCTCACCGGGGAGGATTTCGATGTTCCCGTCTGCGAGGGCGACGACCGGTCCGAATGGCTCAACGGCACCGACAAGGGTGAATCGTTTCAGAGAACGTGTATTCAGCGAATATAAGGAGAGGTTGGGGCACCCGTCAACAGCAGAAAAAGTGCAATCCTCCAAAAGAGATTCAACCGAGACTTCGAATGGGTCTCGTGTATTGATTCGTTTCAATCTGCGGCGCGGTGCTCTACACGTCACCTAGAGGCAGCAAAGCGCAAGGCGAAAGGGTGACGATGGCAACGGTGAGTGTGCGCGAAGTCGCGGCTCGCGCCGGGGTGTCGGTCGGCACCGTCTCCAATGTGCTCAACCGGCCGGGCAAGGTTTCCCCGGCAACCGTGGAGCGGGTGCAGACGGCAATCTCCGACCTCGGCTTCGTGCGCTACGACGCTGCCCGGCAACTGCGGGCCGGCCGCAGCCGCAGCATCGGGCTCGTCGTGCTCGACGGCGCCAACCCATTCTTCACGGATGTCGCGCGCAGCGCCGAGGACCGAGCCGCCGAAGAGGGCCTCACCCTGCTCCTCGGCAACAGCGACGAGAACATCGACCGAGAGAGTGCCTACCTCGACCTGTTCGAAGAGCAGCGTGTGCACGGCGTCTTGATCTCCCCGCTCGGCGAGGTCGGGGACCGGCTCATGCGGCCGCGCGCCCGCGGCACCCCCACCGTTCCCGTCGACCGGCAGACGGCCGTCCACAGCTTCTCCTCCGTGGCCGTCGACGACGTGGCCGGCGGGCACCTCGCCGCGGAGCACCTGGCCTCGATTGGGCGCACCCGGATCGCGTTCGTGGGTGGGCTGCAGAGCATCCGTCAGGTTGCCGACCGGCTGGAGGGCGCGCGGCAGGCCGTGCGGGAGCATCCGAACGTGTCGCTCGAGGTGATCAGCACGGAGTCCCTCTCGGTGCTGCAGGGGCGTTTCGTGGGCGAGCAGTTGCGCGCCCGCGACCCGGTCGACCGGCCGGACGCCGTGTTCGCGGCGAACGACCTGCTCGCCATCGGCGTGCTGCAGGCCCTGAGCATGCTGGGCGATGTGCGGGTCCGCGAAGACGTGGCGCTCATCGGCTACGACGACATCGCTTTCGCGGCGGCAGCCATCGTGCCGCTCTCCTCGATCCACCAGCCGAGCGCCCTGATCGGCCACACGGCCGTCGACCTGCTGCTGCGCGAAGCCGCCGGCGGCGACGATTTCGTGCACGAGCAGATCGAGTTCCAACCGGAGCTGATCGTGCGGGAGTCCACCGCCGGCTGACTGGGTCCCGCTCCTTCCGCCCGGGCTTCCGCTGGCGGTTCCGCTCCTAAACTTGACCGCATGACACTGCAGCCCCTGCTCAACAAAGACACCCGCCTGTGCATCTCCCTGGCCGCCCGGCCCAGCAATTTCGGCACGCGTTTCCACAATTTCCTGTACGCCGAGCTGGGGCTCGATTTCATCTACAAGGCGTTCACCACGACGAATCTTGCCGCCGCGATCGGCGGCGTGCGTGCGTTGGGCATCCGTGGCTGCTCCGTGTCGATGCCCTTCAAGGAAGATGTCATCGCCCTGGTCGACGAGTTGGATGACTCGGCGAGCGCCATCGCGTCGATCAATACGATCGTCAACGACAACGGTTGCCTGCGGGCCTCGAACACGGATTACATCGCCGCCGCCGATCTGATCCGCGCGCGCGCCCTCGACCCGACCACTCCGTTCCTGCTCCGCGGCAGCGGCGGAATGGCGAAGGCCGTCGCCGCGGCCTTCCGCGATTCCGGGTTCGAGCATGGCACCCTGATCGCCCGGAACGAGGCCCGAGGCCGGACTCTCGCCACCGAGCTCGGCTACCGCTGGGCGGCCGAGCCGACCGGCCTCACCGCACCGCTGCTCGTGAACGCCACCCCGATCGGCATGACCGGCGGTGCCGAGGCGAACGACCTGTCCTATTCCGCCGAGGTGATCGCCGGCGCGACCTGCGTGTTCGACGTGGTGGCGTTGCCCGCGGAGACTCCGCTCATCCTGGCCGCGCGCGCGGCAGGCAAGACCGTGATCACGGGGGCCGAGGTCATCGCTCTGCAGGCAGCGGAGCAGTTCGAGCGCTACACCGGGGTGCGGCCGGGGCCGGAGCAGGTCGCCGCGGCATCCGCCTTCGCCCGCACTCACGCACGGTAGCGCGCGCCTGAACCAAGTCGACGCCGAAGCAGGTTGCTTCAGTCGGCGTTCACGTGACTTGACCGGGGCCCTCGTTGCCTCCAGGGGATCCTCGTCAGGAAACGCCTCCCCACGAGGACAATCCACCCCGGTAACGACGAATGGCCGCCGAAATCTCGGAGGCCATTCGTTTTAAGACCTGTTCTAAGACCAGAATCAACCAGTTCTGAGCACGACCCTGTGGCGGGTTGATCCTATAACTCACAGGACGCTAAATCACTGGGCAGTTATTTGGTACTTTCGCGTACATCCTCTGCGCTCTGTCAAATAATCCTCTACCGGCCGAGCAACGTGGCCAACTCGTCGAGCGACTCCCCCGTAATCGTGAACTACTGGGTGACACCCTCGAGTAGGATCGCGAGCTCGTCGAGTTCGACGTCCCAGCCCTCTCGGTTCTGCTCAAGACGTTCGCGACGGTAGCGGGTGCCGCCGGGGAGTGTGTCGAAGCCCGATTCGATCACCGTGACATCCGTCCCGGTACCAGCATCGGCGATGGTGAAGCGCACGTGCGTCGAGTACTCGTCGAGCTCTTCGGCGGGGATTCCCGACCAACGGAAGCCGAACGAGCCGTCGGACACCACCTCGGTGATTTCGATCGGGAAGCTGCCGTAGTCGTCCCAGTCGATGCTGCCGGTAGCACCGGGCTCAAGCGTACCCATGATTGCGTATCTGTTCACGGGCGGGAGAACTCCGTGAACGCGAGTGGCAACGCATTAGTGGTTGGTCTAAGTTCCCTGCGGACCGTGCCACGCAGGCAACGCAAGGCAACCCGACTGCCCAAACGGGCATGGGGCCGGTATGTTCAACGACTCGACGTCGGGACCGCGATGTCCACTCCAACTACAAGGCCAACTGGCCACTCAAGGTGCTACCCGGCGCCGCAGACGGCGCGGAACTCGACCCGCCGCTTCGAACATAACCGCGCGCACCCACTCGCCACTCATCACTCCATCGCACGAGCAGGACAATTCGCAGCGCCGAAAAGCGGCCGTTCGAGCATCCCTGGCCGTGCATCGTCATTTAATCCGCAGCCGCCAGCCCGCACGAGTTTCCTCTGCCCTCTGCCTCGCTTCCACTGGAAGTGTTGACCCGTTTTTGCTGGATAAGAGACATTTGTGTCAGAAGTGCCCGCCAGAATGAGCTTGTCTACGTCACATCACGGAAAGATGGCATCATGCCCCAACCGCTTTAAATCATGCTGCTCATTTCGGCGCCCCTCGTCCTTGGCGGAACCACCGGAAGCGGAGTTGCCGCCTTGGCCGCGCTTGCACTGGTTCTGATCGCCAGCCCGATCATCTGGAAGGTCCGCAAGGATCGCTATTTCAGTTCCGACCAGTTCCGACCAGTTCCAAACATTGCGATCCGAGATCGCCGTCGTTGTCGCCGAGCACAACGAGGTCGTGAACTACGTGGCCGAGATCCGCTCACAGGGCTCATTTGAGCTGGGAGCGTCCTCAGCGGGTCAGTATGCGCACCTGGCCACGTTTGAGAACAACTCGGCGTGGAACAATCGGCGCGACCGCAACGTCTCCGACTACGCGCCGCAAGTGCACAACACATCTCTCCAGGTCGTCCGCAATGCCAGCGTCGAGCCGATCAAGTACGTCATGAAGTACTTCTCCATCAAGGCCGACCAGGAGACCCTGGCTGACGTTCAGCGTGTCGCCGAGGACATCTCGCGGCTGGAGGAGGCGGTCTCCAACGTCAAGGGTCGCGAGGCAGAGATCACCGCGAGAATCAATCCGCCGAAGTTCATCCTCAAGCGTCACGCCGACGAGTTCTGGAACCAGATCGGTGCCCACCTGTCGCCCATCGAGGTGCCGTACCCGGTTTACAAATTCCAGTACACCTCCGCAGGAGGCAACAGCGGTCAGGCATCGACCATCGCACTCGACACTCCCACCCTTGATGCACTGTCCGCGACGCTCGTCCAGAAGATCCGCTGGACGAAGTCGGCCGCTGGGCAGCGCACGCTGATGACGGTGCGACTCCGAGGCGAGATCAAGCAGCGCGACCGCTACGCCTGCTTGCAATGCAGCGTCTCGGTGGCTGCCAAGCCGCACCTTTTGCTCGAGGTCGACCACATCATGCCGGTGTCCAAAGGCGGTCTCAGCACGCCCGAAAACCTCCAGACGCTCTGCTGGCGGTGCAACCGAACGAAGGGCTCAAAGGTCCTCGCGTAGCTCAGCGCGGCCAGAGCCGCCATGTTGTTCCTTTCGTGTGCGCCGATGGGCGTTCACTTATCGGGATTCGTCTATCTCCCGACGATGTCCGAGGCGGAGGATGATCACAATTAACTGGTCGTCGTGAAGGCTGTCCTGTCGTAACCGTGGGTTAAACCCTGCTCGGGAGTACCGGTTTATGGCCGCCGAGGCTGAGCATGGTGAGGGCGATCAGGCGTCGGGGATGTGAAGCCGAAAGCGATGCGGGTGATGAGTCGGATCTTGGTGTTCATGGATTCGACCCGGCCGTTGGCTGATCCGACTAAGCCGTGGCGTGCGCGGCGAGCAGTTCTCGGGTGAACGGATGCTGCGGCGCAAGAAATAGCGCCGCAGCCGGTCCCTGCTCCACGACAACGCCATCCTTCATCACGAGGATGTCGTGGCTGAGCGCGCGTACCACTGCGAGGTCGTGCGAGATGAACACCATCGCCAGCCCCGTCGTCTCCTGCAAGGATGCCAGCAGCTTGAGCACCTGGGCCTGAATAGACGCGTCCAGCGCCGACACCGGCTCGTCGCAGACCAAGATACTCGGCTGCCGGGCCAGCGCCCTGGCGATCGCCACGCGCTGGCGCTGCCCGCCGGAGAGCTGGTGCGCCCGCCGCCCCAGCAGGGAATCGTTCAGTGCCACCAGCTCGAGTAGCTCGATCGCCCGCGCCCGGCGTTCGCGCCGTCGACGCCGCCCGAGCCGGGTGCCATCCAGAGCGATTGCCTCCGACAGGATCTGCAGTACTGTCGCCCGCGGGTCGAAGGCACTCAGGGAGTCCTGGTGGATGATCTGGATGCCGCCGCGTCGGGCCCGCCGCGTCGATTCCGGCACTCGGCTCCAGGGCTCACCGTGCATCAGAACATCGCCGCGGTCCGGGGTTTCCGTGCCCAGCAGCATCCGTGCCACCGTGCTCTTGCCCGACCCCGACTCGCCCACGATGCCCACGGTGTGGCCGGCACGCAGCTCGAACGAGACCCCGTTCACAGCGTGTAGCTGCGCGGCCGCCTGGCCGTAGGTCTTGGCGAGGTCCCGCGCGGCGAGCACCACGGGGCCGGTGTTCGGCGGGGCCGGCGGTCGGCTCTGCGACGCCGCCGCCAGAAGCTCGCGAGTATACGGATGCTGCGGCGCGGCGAACAGGTCGGCCGCAGGCTGCAACTCGACGAACCGCCCGTCTTTCATCACGGCGATGTCGTCGGCGAGCTGGCGGATAATCGTAAGGTCGTGGCTGATCAGCAGCAGCGCGAGGCCCGACTCCTTCAGCTGGCGCAGCAGGACCACAATCTGGGCCTGAACGGTCACGTCGAGGGCCGTAGTGGGTTCGTCAGCGATCAGCACGGCCGGCGAAGCCGCGAGGGCCGAGGCGATGAGTGCGCGCTGGCGCAGGCCACCGGAAAGTTCGTGCGGGTAGTGACGCACGCGCATGGCGGGCTCTGGCATGGCCACCTGATCGAGCAGCTGCAGCACCCGGCCGGCACGGTCGGCGCGGCCGAGTGTGGGTTCGTGCACCTCGAGGGGTTCGGCCACCTCGGCGCCCACCCGGCGCAGCGGGTCAAGGGAGACGAGGGCGTCCTGGCTCACGAGGCCAACGCGGGCACCGCGCAGGCGTCGCCAAGCCGGCTCGGTCAGGTCTCGAGCGTCAACTCCGGCCACGGTCAGTTCCTCGGCGGTGACCCGTGCGCCCTCCGGGGTGAGTCCGATCAGGCTGCGGCCGGTCACCGTCTTACCGGCACCGGACTCCCCCACTATGCCGAGGCATTGCCCGGCGGCAATGCTGAACGAGACGCCGTCGACCACGGCGGTCGCCGAGCCCGGCAGAACCACGCGCAGGTTGCGCACCGTGATGACGCTCATCGCTGCCGTCGCGCGCTTCGGGCCTGCAGGTGTCGGCCTAGAATGCTTGTCGACACCACGGTGGCGGTGATCACGAGCCCGGGGAACACGGCGATCCACCAGGCGCTGGCGAGAAAATTGCGGCCTTCCGAGAGGATGAGTCCCCACTCCGGCGTTGGCGGCTTCGGCCCGAGGCCGAGGAAGCTCAGGCCGGCCGCGGCAGTGATAGCGGTGCCGACTCCCATGGTGGCCATGACCAGCAGCGGGCCGAGGGTGTTGGGTAGCACGTGGCGCAGCACGGTCACCGCGGGCGACACACCGAGCGTGCGCGCGGCCTCCACGTAGCCGGCGCGCTTGACCACGAGGGTTTGCACCCGGGCGACGCGCGCGTAGGAGGGGATCACCGCGAGGGCCACGGCCACGAGCAGGCTCGCCTCCCCCGGGCCGATGATTGCGATCACGATCAGGGCCAGCAGAAACTCCGGGAAGGCCATCACGATCTCGATGGCGCGGCTCAGCACACCGTCGCCGAGGCTGCGCATAAGCCCAGCGAATGAGCCGATCACGAGCCCCACGACCAGAGCGATCAGCGTGGCACCGAAGCCAATGGCGAGCGAGTACCGCGAACCGTAGATCACCCGTGCGAACACGTCGCGGCCAGTCTGGTCCGTTCCAAACGGATGCCCGGGGCCGGGCGCCAGCAGCGCCTCACCGATGTCGGTGCGCAGGGGGTCAGCGGCGGTGAACACCCCGGGCAGAAGGGCCGACACCACGAGGAGCACGAGGAACCCGGCGGCGGCCCAGAGTGCCGGGGCGGGCATCCGCTTGACTCGACGTGACCGGACGGCGACGAGGACGCTCATGCGTAGGCCTGCTTAGTCTCCAGGCGCGGGTCGATGCGGTCGGCGACAAGGTCGACGAGCAGGTTGATCACGGAGAAGGCCACCGCGGCGAGCACGATAATGCCGAGCACCACGGGTACGTCCCGGTCAACGATGGCGTTGAGGGCTACGCGGCCAAGCCCTGGGCGGGCAAAGACGGTCTCGACCAGCACCGACCCGCCGAGCAGCGAGCCGACCATATACCCAGTGAGCGTGATGGTGCTGGCGGCGGCGTGGCGCAGGGTGTGGCGCACGACGAGCCGGGTGTGGCTGGCACCACGGGCACGCACGGTGTCGACGAAGGGCAGCGCTGCTGCGTCATCGAGGCCCTGCCGCAGCACCTGGCTGATGATGCCGGCCACCGGGATGGCGAGGGTCGCTGCTGGCAGGAGGAGAGCGCCGAACCCCACCGTGGCGACGACCGGAAACCAGCCAAGCCCGAAGCCGAAGACGCTAATCAGCACGAGACCGATCCAAAACGTGGGCGACGACACGGCAACGAGTTCGAGCAGGCCGGCCAGCGGTGCTGTGCGCCGGCCGCGCCCGAGCAATGCCGACCCGAGCGCGAGCAGGAGCGCGAACACAACGGCGAGGGCCATCAGCTGCACGGTGGGCACGAGTTGCTGGCCGATCACGTCGGCGACGGGTTGCTGCCTGCGGTACGACGTTCCGAGGTCGCCCTGCACGAGGCGGCCGAGGTAGCCGAGGTATTGCACGAGAAGCGGGTCGGCGAGGCCCCAGTCTTCGCGGATCTGGTCGCGTACCTGTGTCGAGACGTTGCCGAGCCCGATGAGCACGTTCACCGGGTCGCCCGGGATCAGCCGCAATGCGAAGAATCCCAGCGTGGCGGCGCCCCACACCACGAGCACCATGCCGCCGAGCCGACCGAGTAGGCGAGCGCCCGGTCGGGCAGCGCCGCGTGCGTGCCCGTGGCGTTCGATCACGGAGCGGTCGTGAGGGACGCCTCGTAAAAGAGCGGCTGCCCGTACAGGTCGAAGCTCAGGTTCTCGATGGTCTTGCTGTATGCGGTGATCGCGGTGGGCACGGTGATCGGAACCATGGCGACGTGGGTAGCGTTCCACTGCTGTAGCTGCTGGTAAAGGGCCTCGCGTTCGGCCGGGTCGCTCGTGGCGATGGCGTTGTCGAGAAGCGTGTCAACGACCGGATCGGCGGTGGATGAGCCGTTCTTGTAGCCGCCGCTGTGCAGGTGGGCGCGCAACACGTCGGCGTCGACACTGGGAAAACTCCAGTCTGATAGGTCGTAATTACGCTGGTCGAATGCTTCGTAGTACTGGGCGATTTCACGGTTGTCGCGCACAATTTCAAAGCCGAGTTCGCGCAGGTCAGACTGCACGACGTCTCCGAAGCTCGCGTTGGCATCGGAGACAGGGTTGTAGGCGAGCCACTGCGCGCTGAGTCGGGCTCCGTCTTTCATGCGGTAGCCCTCGGAGTCGCGCTCGGTCCAGCCGGCCGCGTTGAGCAGGGCATTGGCCTGATCGGGGTCGAAGGCCCAGCTGTCTTCGAGGCTCGGATCGTAGGAGTTCGGGGTGGCCGGGGAGAGGATACTCCACGCGCGTTCCGCCTGCCCCTGGTAGATGCTCTCCACGGCCGGACCGATGTCGACTCCGAGGGCAAAGGCGCGGCGCACATTCTCGTCGGCGAAGACGCCGTGCGCCTCGTTGAGGAACAGGGTGTACGGCAGGCCCGGCATGGTCACGTTTTCGATAGTGAACTCGTCACCGATCTGTCCCACGGCGTTCGGGGTGATGTCGCTGGCGATCTGTGCTTCACCGCTCGTGAGTGCGCCGGTGCGAACCGACGATTCGGGCAGGATGCGGAACTCGAGCGTGTCGATGGCCGGCGCGCCCCGGTGGGTGCTGCCATCCGGTGCCCAGTTATAGTTTTCGTTCGCGGTGAAGACGATGCTCTGGTCTGGCGTGTACTCGCTCAGCACGTACGGGCCGGTGCCCACCGAGATGCCGGGGCCGCCGGCGGGCAGCTGGGCTGCGTTCTCACGCAGCGCCGCGGGCGAGTAGAAGCCGAGCTTGGCGGTGCTCACGGCCTGCAAGAACGGGGCGTAGGGCTGGCTGAAGTCGACCCGCACGGTGTACTCGTCAACGACCTCGGTGCCCGCGTAGAAGCCACCGGTTTCGGCGTACCCGATGAGGCTGGCGGCATCCGCTGACGCCGTTTCGGGAGCGACCACGTGCTCGAAGTTGGCCTTGACGGCCTCGGCGTTGAAAGGCTCGCCATCGTGGAAGGTGACGTCATCGCGCAGGTTGAAGGTGTACTGCAGGCCGTCGTCGGAGATCTGCCACGACGTGGCGAGCCACGGCACGAAGGAGCCGTCGGCCTTCTGATAGACGAGCGAATCGAAGGAATTGCGCATCACGAGGGCGGTGGCTTGGAAGGCCGATGAGTGAATGTCCATCTTGCCGCCGCTGAGCGTGCCACCGTTGATGGCGTAGGTCAGGGTAGTGGAGTCGGCCGCGGTGTTCTGGGCGGTGGCACTGCACCCCGTAACCACAGCGACGGTGGCGATAATGGCAGCTGCGGCGCGCAGCCAGGATGTTGTATGGGCGCGGGAGCGCATAAATGGGGTCTCTTTCTCAGGTGCGGATCAAACTAGCAACTAATTGACTCCGCCCATCAAACGTACCTTGCCCGTGGAGCAGGCCGGCCGGAACGAGTGACCGCGTAAACCGCCTTGCGCGAACCCGCGACCAGTCCGAGGTGGAGAAAGTCCTCTGGATGATCGCCGTCGTATTCGCGCCTCTACTCGGCGCACTCGTTTGGTATTTAGCCGGGCCACACCCATTCGGCCTTCGACTCACACGCCAGGTTCGATAGACCTCGACCTCCATTTCCCTTTGCGGAAGGGGTTCCTTGGCTGGCCTATCGCTGGCTCTCCCCCGTTTTGATTCCGTCCCGTGATTGCTCGGCCCCTCATGACATCAATTGCACTCCGTGACGTGGGGATAAAGTGGGAACCACCGATGGTCGCCTGGTTTCACGCCCACGTGTGCACGGTCGAGGGCGTGGGAGGTAACCGATGGGCACCTTCCTCAGCACGTTTCTCTCCGATTCCGCGGAACTTCCGGAGCTAGCCGATCGTGTTCGTTTGTCCGGGCCGGTGCCGCTTTCGTCGCCTTTGCCTGTCGGGGATCTTGCCGCGGACAGCATCGCGGCCACCAAGCTGATGGCCTCGTTACTGCACCTTGTCCGTTCGGAAGTGCGGGATCCGAAGGCGGACGAAGTTCCGCGGGTGGGCTCTGCGCCGCAACTGGTCGCCGGCGCCTTCCGGAGTGACCAACTATTTCGGTGGAACGGGGACCCCGCGCCAGCGTGGGCGCCCCTGTCCGGATTCTTCGCCTCGAGCGACGGTTGGGTTCGCACTCACGCCAACTATCCCCATCACGAAGCGGCTTTGCGCTCACTTCTGAGATTGGATGGCTCCGCCACCACCGAGGCTGTCGCTCGCGCAATTTCGCGCCGCAGCGCTCTCGATCTGGAGGATGAAGCATCAGATTCTGGTGCGGTGATCAGCGCGGTTCGCAGCCCGAGCAGTTGGAGAGGACATCCTCAAGCCCAATCCCTGAAAGCAGCTCCCTTCATCAGCCTGGTGCAGCAGGCAGGAGACTCGGGCCTCCATAGCCTGGGGTCGGCCGACAGACACGCGCCCCTGGAGGGCGTTCGGGTGCTCGACTTGACCCGCGTCATAGCCGGGCCGGTGGCCACTCGCAGCCTCGCGTTCTTCGGGGCAGATGTCCTTCGCATCGACAATCCTGGCATGCCGGAACTCCCCTGGCAGTACCTCGACACCGGGCAAGGGAAGCGTTCCGCGCTCCTCGATCTCGGCTACAAACCGGATCGAGACCGCCTCGAACAGCTACTGACGGACGCCGACGTTGTTGTCTCGGGATACAGGCCGAACAGCCTCAACCAATTCGGCCTCTCGCCGGTCGAACTCCACAACCGCCATCCAGGGCTCGTTATCGGCCGGGTGAGCGCGTGGGGGCAAAGCGGACCTTGGGCCGAGCGCCGAGGATTCGACAGCATTGTCCAAGCAGCCAGCGGCATCGCCCAGATTCACGCAGACGGCACCGGCAGGCCAGGAGCTTTGCCGGCCCAAGCACTGGATCACTCCGCCGGGTACCTACTTGCCGCCGGGATCATGTCAGCACTTCGACGTCGCCACCTCGACGGGCACGGGTGGACCGTCGACATTTCATTGGCCCGGGTCGCTCACGAGCTACTCGCCCAGCCTCATTCCCCGCAGACCGAAGCCGGCCCATATGAGATCCAAACCGTGAACGCGGAAACGTTAGAAGGGACCGTCACCTGTGCCGCACCCGCGATCAGCATTAGCGGCGGTCCGAATCGCTACAGGTGGATCGGCAGCCAGTGGGGAGCGGACCAGCCGGAATGGGCCGAGTCACGATCCGCCAGCGGCGAGCGATAAGTCCCACCCGGAAGGCGCGCCATCGGCAAGTGCAGCATGGCGAAAGCCGCCCGCTGAAGGTTAGTGTCGCGCCATCCCTGTGCAGCGCACCTGTTGGCTGCTGTGGTGCCGGCCATTCCGGCACCGATCACGAACAGGTCGTATTCCTTACTTATGCCGCTCAAGCTGTAGTGATCGCATCGCGCAGTTGCTCCAGTGTTGGGGCGCCGGCTAGTCCCGTGGGGGTCTTGTAGATGCGGCAGGCCAGCCCGACCGACGCCGACGGGTCGGGAAAAAGGTCTGTTCCGTCCACCAGCATGCTCGGAGATCCCCGAAAACCGATTGTCTCTGCGTCTTCCAGATTCTCGACCAACCGCCGGGTCACAACGATGCCGGGGCATGCAGCCGCGATCAACGCCAGCCGCTCAGCAGCGATTTTCCAGTTCGGGCACCCATCGAAGTACTGCAACGTAATATCCATGCCTTCACCGTAAACGTTGCACCGCAGTGCAAGGTCAAGTGGTGAAATGGGAATATGCAGATTAGAGACCTGGCCATTGCGAGCGGCGTAACCGCACAGACGATCCGGTTTTATGAGCGGCGCAGCCTGTTGGATCACGCCGAACGTGGGGGGAACGGTTACCGCCGCTACAACGAAGCGGCCCTATCGCGCCTGCGGTTCATTCGGTCTGCCCAGACGGCTGGTCTGACATTGGCCGAAATTGGCGGCATCATCACTGTTAGAGAAGCTGGCGAGGTGCCGTGCGAACACGTCTCCAACCTCCTTTTGAAAAGACTTGCGGATGTGCACCGCCGCCAACAAGAACTCGTACTTCTTGAAACAGAGCTGCAACACATCATCGACGCGAGCCAGCATCTCGACCCAGGCGATTGCGAAGCGGGCGGTGTCTGCCACGTCATCACCCACGCTCACCAGTAGCGCGCAACGTTCACCCATGCCATGAAGCGATGCGAATTCACCGCCATCTAGCGCTGCCATTCACACAAAAGAACCGAATCTGTCACCTATGCGGTCACTGATTCCAATTCCCGCAGAGACTGCCGCTCCTTCGAACCCTCATCGGCGGATGACCGCAGGACGACGTGCCTCAGGGCACGCGCCCACCTGGCGCAGCGGGATTTGTGGAAGTACCTACCGATCCTCCGTGACGGATCGAAGCACGAATGGCTAGCGGAAGTGTGCGCTGGGCCGGCCCGCCCGGTGGGGCATCTGCTCCTGTCCCGAGTTGCAGGATTGCCAGGGATGAAACGTGAGCGTTGAAGGCAAGACCGCATGGGGACGGCCGAGCCACACCAGTACCTGACCGCGCGCATCGCCGCTGCTGTCGGCACCGAACTGAGCATCCATGGGCGCCACACTCTGCCCACGGTAACGATTGGCATCGCATTGTTTACGGACCACTCGACAATAGCCAGCCTGGTGCGCGACACCGATTTCGACCTGTTCCACGCCAAGCGATCCGGTCGCGGTCATTGGCAGCTCTACAACGACACGATGCGCTCCGAGAGCGGCCCGGTCAAGACTGGGCTTTCGCCCCTACGTCGATGGAGACCTCGGCGATCCGCTTGATCGCTGCGAGGGTTTTCGGTATGCCACCGAGGGCCTGCTGGGTGCGGTCGGTGATCTGAGCGTGCGCCTTTTCGCCGAACTTCTCCTCGAACATGGCGATCCCGTCCGGCAGGAACTCCCAGGACTCGGTGAGCATCGTCCCGGTCTCCGCGGCGGTGAAGCTGAAGCCCCAGCGCACGAAGCTGCCGCCCACCACCCAAGCGAACTCACGTCCGTGCTCTGCCGTCACCACCTCGGACCGGGTCTGCCAGGTCCGGTGTGGGAGCTCGTTGTGCCCGGTGAACCAGGCACCGACCCGACCGGCCTCGGCCTCGTCATCCCACCAGCATGACGTACAGACCGGGCTCCATTCTCCGGTGCGGGTGATGTCGGAGAGTAGGTCATAGAGAAACGCGGCCGACGCCTCGACGATGATGGACTCCTGGTGGCTGAGGGTGCTCGTCTCATTCATGCATTTACCCTAATGGAGGGGGTCATTTCTGCTGCCGCCGGCTGCCGCCGTGCCAGTCTTCTTGCTTTCCGACCGTGTCCGCGTCGACTCCGAACGCGGCCAGCTGTGGCTGCTCGCGCAGGCTGCGCTTGAGTTCGGCAAAACCCGGGAAGCGGGCCAGCCCGACCACGTGGTCCCACAACTCGACCGCCGAGTCCTCGTGTGGCAGCCGGCTGATCACCGGCCCGAAGAAGGCCGCACCGGCGGGCGGCTCGAAGTGGATGATGGGCGTGCCCACGTCTTTTCCCGTCAGCGAGAGTGCCTCGTCCGTCTCCTGCTGGATCTCGATGTCCCATGACTCGTCGTCGAGAGCTTCCGCCAGCTCGGGCGGTAGGCCCGCCTCGGCGAGGATCGGCTCCGCAAACTCACGCGTCCCGCGGAGCTCACGCACCTCACCCTCGGTCCGATGGTTGTCCGGGCCGGGGGCTGTGTCGAAGATGTGGGTCCCGAAGGCGGCGTATAGCGGCGCCATCGCCTCGCGGCCGTGCTCCGCTCGCGCGCGGGCGGCTACCCGCAGGAGCCTGAGTCCGGCGGTGTGTCCAGCTTCGTACTCGGGAGGGAAGTGCGTGTCGTAGTCGACCTGGGCATTGATCAGGCGTAACGAGATGAACCGCCAGTCCACGGTGTAGTTGCGTTGCTCCTGCACCTGCCGCACCCACTTGCTCGTCATCCAGGCGAAGGGGCAGACCGGGTCGAAGTAGAAGTTGATGTCAGCGTCCATGCGTCCACCCTAGGTCAGTGCCGCAAGCACGACCGAGATCGATTTGGCGAGGTGGACTCGATGGGTGCCTCGGGATGACGTATCGCTCAGAGTCGCATTCATTACCTTGGTGCTTACACGGTAAGTGACACGCGCTCCTCCACTTCTGGGCATGTCGTGCGAACGATCGCTGCCGAACGCCACAAACACTTAGCGTCGGGTATTTGAATAGGCCACAAGCCACCCTCGGTTCTCCACCGTTCCGAGCTGTGACTCTGGGGCGGATCCTGGGGCTGCACACTGGCCCTCACCTATGCCGAGTGCTACCCGCAGCACGTGCGCACCCTAGTCCTGGTCTCCGTCACCATGACCCAGCGCAGCGACGTGCGCTGGCTCCGCCACGAGACCGGCCGCTACCTGCCCGAGAAATGACAGCGCTTCCACGAGGGAGTCCCCGCCTCCGAGCGCGACGGTGACCGCGTCGCCGCCTACGACCGCCTACTCAACCACAGCGACGACGCCACAGTGATACGCAGCGCAGCGCTGGTGCGACTGGGGAGACGCCGCCGTCTCGCTCGAACCCGGCTCGGCACCCAGCCCTCGCTTCACCGACCCACATTCCAGCTACAGTTCGCCCGCATCGTGACGCACTACTTCACGCACGGGGCCCGGCTCGAGGAAGACCAACTGCTGCGTAATGATGACCGTCTCGCCGGAATCCCCGGCGTCTTGCTCCACGGCCAGCTCGACCTCGGCGGGCCCGTCGACGTGCCCAGGTGCTGGCACAGGCCGGACCAGATGTAACCCTCCACGTGATCCGTGCAAGTGGACACCAGTGCAACAACGAGACGACCGAGCGTTACGGAGATCCCATGCACCGCAGGATATGAGGCCGGAACACTAAGCGGGCGGTCTTGAAGCGGTTCGCATCCAAGGTCGCTCTGATCGCTGGATATTTTCACTTAGGAGTGAACCACTCCTGCGCGATTTAGTGTGTCACTTAACCTAGGCGCCTCATATCGGGCGGATTCAAGTGGTGTCTGCAACACCGGTTTGATTGGTTGGATTCGAGGTTAGCGTGGCGAGGACCTCTGCGGGCGTTCGGTAGCCGTGGCGTTTGCGGGGCCGGCGGTTGAGTTCCGCAGCGACGTTCTCGAGGATCCCGGGCCCGTGAAAGGACAGGTCTGTGCCTTTTGGAAAGTACTCGCGCAAGAGCCCGTTGGTGTTCTCGTTGCTGCCACGCTGCCAGGGCGAGTGCGGAGCGCAGAAATAGATCGGCATCCCGGTCGCCATCGTGATTTCCTGGTGTCGAGACATCTCCGCTCACTGATCCCAGGTGGTCGAACGGCGCAGCTGTTTGGGGAGGGCATTCATTGCCACGATCATCGCGTCGGCCACGGTGCGAGCGGTGTGATCCCCGGGCAAATGCAGCAGCATCACGTATCCCGTAGTCCGTTCGAGAAGGGTTCCGATCGCGGACTTCGACGAGGTCGAGCCGATGATCAGGTCGCCCTCCCAATGCCCGGGAACGGCGCAGTCCTCGATCTCCGGCGGCCGGTCGGAGATCATCACCATCTCCCGGAATCTCTGCGGCCGCGGACCCTCCGGCCGCTGCGGCCGCCGTGTGACGCGCCCTGACCGCAACGCGGTGGCAACTTCCAGGCGCAACGATCCGCGGCCCTGCACGTAGAGGGCCTGGTGGATCGTCTCGTGTGACACCTGCATCTCCGGATTCTCCGGATGCTTGACTTTCAGTCGGCCCGCGACCTGTTCCGGGCTGAACCGATCGGTGAGCATCGTGGCGACTTGTTCCCGTAACGCTAACCCGTCCAGCTTTCGGGCTCTTGGCCGCGATGTGGTCCTGGAGTTCACCGACCGGCCGGTGGTTCTCGCCAGCGCTGGAATCGGCGTCACGCCCATGGCGGGCATGCTCTCCCACCTTGTGAAGACCGGTAGCCAACGAAAGATGGCTTTTCTCCACGCCGACAACTCAGCAAACACCTTTGCCTTGCGTAACCAAATCAGGGAAGACTTGGCAAAAATGCCCGACGCATCCCTGATCACCTGGTATGTGGAACCCACGAAATCCACGCAGACTATCGACGGCGAACTCGCCGGATTCATGGACGTCAGCACCATCGAACTGCCCACGGACGCCGAATACTACCTGTGCGGCCCGCTGGTCTTCATGCAATCCGTCCGCAGCGCGCTAATCGCCCGCGGCGTACCCGCAAAAGACATCCAATACGAAGTCTTCGGCCCCGACCTGTGGCTAGCCGACTTCCAATCGTAAGTTGTTCCAACCTGTCGGTCAGTGCGTGGGATGTCAGATGGATTGCCGATAGCCGAAGAACTCATGGTCGTTGTCGTACCCACCCAGACCACCGCCGACCTCGGAGAAGTCTTCGACGAATTCGATGCCCTTAATCCACTTGACCAGCTTGAAACCGAGCTGCACCTCGTTGCGCAACCGCAGCGGAGCACCGTGACCGAACGACAGCGTTTCATCATTCATGTCATAGGCCAGCATGGTCAGTTTGTAACTCATCTGCTCGATCGGTTGAGCGTCGTAGTAAATCCCACCATCAGAACCGACCGCAAAGGAGTAAAAAATCACCCACTTCGCTTCCGGCTTCGGCTTCGCGATGTCAAGAATGGTCTGCATTGAGACGCCGCCCCACTTCGCAACACCCGACCAGCCCTGAATGCAAAAGTGCTGCGTGATTTGCTCGTGGTGTGACAGCGCCCGTAATTGCTCAAGGTCCAACTCCACCGGATTATCAACGAGCCCACCGATTTGCAGCTTGTAATCCGTGAAGGTGCCAGCTTGGAGCTTCTTGTACTCCTCCGATTCCGGGAACTTACCGTTATGCCAGAAATAGGGAGAGATATCTTTCTCCGCGTACTGACCCGGCTTCGAATCGATGTGCTCGAACAACCGCTGCGCGGGACCGATCAGCGCATACCCCACCTTCTGCACCACACGCGGATGCCGGTACGTGAACGGTGTCGCCGCCACCCAGCCGACGATGATGACCACCATCGAGGCGGCGAAGATCAAAAACCCGACCCAGGAGCTGTCGTCCCGTGACGCGTACATGTGGTTGAGGTTGCGGAGGGCGCCGGTGGTCAGCACGAGGGTCACGTGGATGATGATGAACATGACGAACCAGGCGAGCACCAAGAAATGGAGTGATCGTGCGACCTGGATACTGAAGACCGAACTGATGGTCCGGAATTTGGTCGACAACGCCGGTGACATCCCGAGCCCGGTGATGAGAGCGGCCGGAGCGGCGATGAACACGGTGATGAAGTAGGCGATCAGTTGCAGACCGTTGTAGTTGACCCAGCCGTTTTCCGTCGGCCAGTCCAGCGACAGATATTGGATTGCGACCGAAATGGAATGCGGGATGACGTCCCAACTCATGGGGACCAAGCGCATCCACTGGCCGGTGACGAAGATCAGAACGTAGAACACGATTCCGTTGAGTAACCACAACGTGTCAACGCCGAGGTGCCACCAGCGGGCGAGCCCGATGGAGTGACGACGCCCTGGCAAGCCGACGCCGTCCGGCAAGGTGATCGAATCCTGCTTCGACGTATACAGCGGATCACTCGGCACCGGCTTCTGCATACGCAACCAGTCTTTACCCGGTGTGGAGTGTCTGGACCAGTACAAACGCGGGTGATCGGCGATGATTGTGACGCCGGAGCGGATGATGAAGATCATCAGAAAAGCATTCAGGAAGTGCTGCCAGCCCAGCCATGCAGGGAAACCCACCGGCGCGTTCTCCGGAAGCTCAGACTCGCCCGGATACTGTTGAATGAAATCCTGCACGGCAGGGAGCTCGCGTATCCCCTTCGCTACCGCGATGCCGATGACCAGGAGCACCAAGCCGATCGGAATCAACCACAACAGGTTGAACCACTTGCTCTTACCAATTCGCACCCGCGGAGCGACACCGTACTGTGCTGGGAGACCGCCTGCCCAGTGTTCGTCGACCGCGGTGTAGTGCGTGCTGTCAAGCTCCGAACGGAAGCTTCGCATCCCCCCCGGCCCACGATCGGGGGCGGGAACATTCTGATCTTCCAGTCCGGACATCATGTCGTGAGCTTAGCAACCGCTAAAATGCCAGCACCAGATTGACGGGATCTCGCAACCGAGTCACTTTGTGCTCGGACGGCAACGACCGCAGCAATGGCGATTTCCGTCGCGAAACCTCGCCCCCACGTCGCCGGGGAGAGACGGTACCCGAGGTTCCAGACGGGCGCTGGAGTCATGTTCACTCCACCCGTACCGACGAACGTGCCAGCTCTCAGCGCATCATCCGATCCCCGGTCGCCCACACGAACCACCCATTGACCAATGCCATGTTCTCGCCGGCTCTTGATGGCGTCGTCGACGATCCTTCTGGACTGCTCTCGAGTGTTGTGACGACCCACGGGCAAGTGCCGCCACGTGTCGGGATCGCTGAAGACGCCAAAAACTGATTCGAGATCGTCAGGAGTCAGAGGTGAGAATGCAAGGCGAACATCTGGCGCTAAATCTAAATTCGTCATCAAGACCATTGTTCCCAATCGCGGCGACACTGAGCTGCGGGCTGTCCGCAGGCCGGACCTCGACGGACGCAGATTCGGCGCCACGTCACCGAGGTCCTGAAGTTTTGGGGGAGTGGCGGTTCGGAACGACCTAGGCTAGCGAGCATGACGGTCGAACAGGTTGAGCAAGGACCGCGCCAAGTCGCGCGCACTGTCGAGGTGCCGGCTTCGGCCGACGACGTCTTCGCGTTGGTGGCTGATCCGCACCGTCACGGTGAGCTGGACGGCTCGGGCACCGTCCGCAACACAGTGTCGGGTCCGCGGCGGCTCAGCCAGGGCGCACAATTCTCGGTAGCGATGAAGCAGCACGGACTCCGGTATCGCATCACCAGCACGGTGACGCGCTTCGAGGACGGTCGGCTTGTGGAATGGAGTAGCCCAGCGGGCCACCGGTGGCGCTGGGAACTCACGCCGCTCACGCCCACGTCGACGCGCGTCACTGAGACGTTCGACTACAGCACCGTCCCAGCCGTGCAGGGCAAGGTCTTTGAGTTGCTCGGCTTTCCTCGGCAGAACGCCGTCGGTATCGAAGCCACCCTGCGCCAACTTGCGCTGCGCTACGCCCGCGCTTGACGTGACGGTGCTCGCGTCCTGACTGGACGCCAAGGCCCCCGTGTGCACGGGCGTACGCCTCGCCAGATGCTGCCAGCGGTGCGGTCGGGAGGGCGCAGCGACAGGGCCGCTGGGGAGACAGCAGCACACGACGAGCTACTCCCGCCCGCTGGAGTACGCAAACGAGCCGCCAGAGCCACGACGCCTTCCTTCCACGTGGCACCTTCGGCACTCGTCGTTGCGGTGATCGTTGGTGTTGCGAGACGTTGATCCACAGCGAGAGGGCTTGGAGGCACGCGGGTTCACTGTCGTCGGCCGATCTTGGAGTGCCCGGCTTGAACTGGCGGATCCGCCAAATCTGTCGAACTTCCGCCTGGCGCTCTCGCGAGTTCAGGCTGCCGGACTCAGCGTTTTCGAATTGACTGTGACCTCCTCGGCCGATCTGTATGAGCTGGAAAAGACAAACAACGCCGACTACCCATTCACGCCAGCCACCCCGCACGAGCTGTTGGATGCCGATGCCACTCAAGACCTCTGGAACCGGGGCTTTCGCGTGTTTGGCGCGTACGACCGCGACGAACTGGTCTGGGCGACCCTCAACGCACATCGCGATCGCCACGTTGAGACGGAATGCACGTCGGTGTTGGCCAGTCATCGAGGCCGCGGAAGCCCTAGCTATGGCGTTGGCTATCCACTTACGTGCGGGCTCCGGCGTGCAGGGCGATCGAGTCGCCGGCGCCCACGGTAGCGGTGAAGGTTCCGTCAGCGGCGACGAAGTAGCTTGGGCCCGAGCAGGAGCCGCCCGCGCCGGGGTCGCCGTGCTGGACGTCGCAGTAGCTTCCTGCGGGCAGGGAGGTCTTGAACGTCTGGCTGATCGCACCACCCTCGTGGTTGATCACGACGAAGCCCCCACTCCCCCGACCGAAGGCGATCGCGTTGTTGCCGTTAGACCACCAGTTCGTCACCGAGGTGCCCGTCACGGTATTGCGGAAGGCGACCATGTTCGCGATCTGCCGCCAGGCGTGCTGGCACTTCCAGCCGTCGCTGTAGCAGGCGTTGACCGTGCCGCCAGTCGGCGGGCCGGCATCCGTGTTGGTGAATTCATAGCCCGAGTACACGTTCGGCGAGCCGTAGGGCCAGGCGAGCATGAAGATGTTCGCGAGCGTGTAAGTGTTGCCGTCCTTGTAGCTGAGGGTCGAGCCGTTGCGCTCGGTGTCCCAGTTGTCCACGAAGACCCGCGCCTTGTTGCTCGCGAGGTAGCCCCAGGACTCGCCCCATGTGTTCAGGTAGGCGATCTTGTCGCTGGTGAACATGCGTTTGAGGTCGAAGGCCCCACGGAATTCGTCGACATCGCCGGTCGAGGTGTATTCGCCCGGCTGGACCGCCTCGTTCCCGCCGGCGATGACCTCCTGCGCCCAGTAGACGCTCGAGTTGGTCAGTTTTGCCTTGATGGCGGAGAGGTCGGCCGCGGCCATGTGCTTGGCGCCGTCGATCCGGAAACCGTCGACGCCGAGGGCGCTGAGGTGGTTGAGGTACGCCGCGATGGTGGACTGCACGTAGGTGCTCGCCGTGTTGAGATCGGCGAGGCCGACGAGCTCGCAGTTCTGTACGTTGGAGCGGTCGCTGTAGTTGGTGATCGGGGTCCGGCAGGAGTGGAAGTCCTGGTTCTGGTAGTAACCCGGGTAGTCGTACTTGCTGTAGACAGTGCCCCCCGTGCCCGTGCCGGAACCCGCACTCATATGGTTGATCACCGCGTCGGCCACGACCTTGACACCGGCGGTGTGGCAGGTGCTGACCATGCTCGAAAAGGCGGCCTCGTTGCCGAGTCGCCCGGCGATCTTGTAGCTGACCGGCTGGTAGGAGGTCCACCACTGCGAGCCCTGGATGTGTTCCTGGGCCGGCGAGACCTCAACGAATCCATACCCCTTGGGACCGAGGGTATCCGTGCAGGCCCGGGCGACCGATGCGAAGGACCACTCGAAAAGCGTCGCCGTGACGTCCTTGGCACCCGGCGGACTCGCATCCGCCCGGGGCGTTGTCACTCCTACATCGAGGCTCAGGGTCAGGACTAGGGCCAGGCCGGCCACCGCTGCAAACAACGGACGGGTTGATCTGCGCACGATGAAACTCCTTGTCGCGCGCGCCAGCGAACCACGCCGACGCGCTCCATTGGGAACGGGCGATTGCGAGCGGGCCGCGGAAGCGGAACTCGGTAAACGAGGTACTACACCCTCGGGTCACGCTACTGCAAGCGCTTGCAATAGTGCAAGCGCATGCCGAGGAATTGTGCGCCAGCCCCCTAATACTCGCCCGAGGGCTGGTGGAATCCTTCCGGAACGCCGGCGAGGGGTGCTCTCACCCTCGTCGGAAGTCGCCCGAAAGACGAGTCCGGAGGCGATGAAGCCGAAAAGCCGACCAGACAAGGACGGATTCCAGCGCTTCATCTATCCCACACCCGGCACCTACATGGCCATTGACCGCGCCAACGGGAAGCGAGTGAAACCCCAGACCCCAGCGAGCATCACCATTCCGCAGGATGCTGGAGCACCCGCCGCGAGGAATCAGGGCCCGCGATTGGAGCTGAAGCACCTCCAGAAATTCGCGTTCAAGTCTCCTGAACACCGGAAGTACTTCGGCATGCGCAGCCTCGTCGAGTCCGCGTACAAGACACTGAAGTCGAAGAACTTCGAAGACCTCGCCAACGTGAGCAAACGCTCCGGCCACGGGTACGCCTTCAACTACCTCGCTGCCACCCTCGCCGCGGTCTCATCGAACCTCCGGAAGATATTCGACTTCTTCGTCGAGACTGCCGAACGGGACTCCGGGGAAAACCTCTCCCGAGAACGCAGGCGCAAGGAAGCCGCAGGAACACCATTGACCAGGCACATTGCTCTCCCGGCGCTGGCGCCGCCGCAGTAGCGGTCGCCGTCCCCTTTCTGCTCAATGTGCACCCGGCGAAGCGACGCTGGCGACAGCGGTCGCCCGATCCAGGCATAGTAACCTGACCGGGAAACCTCAAGGAGACGGACCATGCGGGTGATGGTGAAGTTGATCTTCTCCGCCAGCATCAGTTCGAACGCAAGACGCTCGTATCCGATGCTTCCTGGGCGAAGAAGATGGACGCTTTTTTCAAGAACGCCCTGTCCATCTTCAGGTCCGCATTTTCCTTCCGAAGCCGCAGCAGCTCGGCCCTTTTAGACTCCGTCACCTCGGTCTGCCCGGTCTCGTTGCGAGCCATGAACGCGCTCACCCACCGGCCCAGTGTGGCCTCGTTGACACCGAGCTCGCGGGCGACGGTCGCGACCGCTCTGCCGGTGGTGATGACCAGCTTCACGGCCTCGTCTTTGCACTCAGGGGTGAAGTCCCGACGTGATCTTGCCATAGTGAGCATTCTCTCTTGTGAGGTGTCCACTCGACGGGGTCAGGGCCACCGAGAGCACCAGGTGCACCTGCGACTCCAGCCAGTCAGTGGCGGCGAAGCTCTCCGCGTCCGTCACCGCTAGGTGGAGATCTAGATCGCTCCAGTCATCTGCCAAACCGCACGCGAGCGAGCCTTCTAGCCAGAGTGACCGGATGCGTTCGTCATCGGCACTTCTAGTCAGCAGCATTCGAAGCGTTGGCCTGAGCCGAGCCGGATCGTCCGCAAATGTTGAATCCATAACCGAGTATTTCATCCGGACGATGACCTCAGAACCTGCGATCAAACAAACATGCCGACAACAACTTTCATGGTGCGTTCGTTTATTGCGTCGTTCGTTTGGCCATGAGAGCCACCGTCGCGTAACCCAGGCGTTTCGATACACCTAGGTTACGAAGCATCCGGGGTCTCGAAATTTATGCGGTAGAAGTCAGCGAAGGGCGAATTCAACAATGGTCATTGCGCAATGTGCATTGCGCAATGACTGTTGTTCTTATAGGGTCAGCGGTATGTCCCCCCGCGACGCTTCACGCACCACGCTCAGCTCGGCTGCATCCATGCGGGTCCTCGCGCATCCGACCCGGTTGCGTCTGCTCGGCCTGCTTCGCGAACGCGGCCCGTTGACCGCAGCCCAGCTGGGCGACGTCGTTGATGAGGCTCCCGGTACCATCAGCTACCATCTCGGCAAGCTTGCCTCCATCGCCCTGATCGAGCCCGCCGAGGCTCAGAGCACCGACCACCGCGAACGCTGGTGGAAGGCCACGACCCTACTGACCAGCTGGGAGCCCGCCGATCTGCTCGACGACCCCGACAAGCTCGCGGCGTCTTCTGTTCTGCAGAAGTCCATTGCTCAGGCCTACGCCGCCCGGTTCACCGACTACATCGACGCGACACCTGCCCTGCCTCGTGAGTGGGTCGCGGCAGGCGCGAGCGGGGATCGCAGCCTGCGTCTAACGGTCGAGGAACTGGGCACTATGCGGGCCGAGCTCGAAGCCCTGGTCACCCGGTGGGTCGACGCGAGCGCCGCCCACGACCCGGCGACGGCCGACGGCGCCGAGCCTGTGGTGCTCGTCTACCAGGCCAATCGCCGTCCCTGAGTCAGACCGCCGATGAGCAAGAACATGAACGAGGCGCTGCCTCGCGACCGCCGCGCAACCGGCGCCCTCTCGGCCCTGCTGGCTGCCCACGCGATCTCGCAAACGGGCAACGTGATCACAGCGTTCGCCATCCCCTTCTACGTCCTCGGCCTCGGCGGGTCGGGCGTCGAGGTGGGAATCGCGGCATTCTTCGCTACCGCCCCGGTTGTGGTCGGCGGGGCGCTCGGCGGGGTTGTCGTGGACCGGGTGGGTCACCGCCGAGCGGCGATCGTTGCGG
>NZ_SOGO01000037.1:0-95042 GCF_004403415.1 Cryobacterium sandaracinum | reverse complement strand
TGGCCCTCCGAAGGCAACAGCCCCGCCCCAACCGTTCACCGGCGCACACGACCCCGCGGTACACCAGCCGAACCCACACAAACCAAGCGCGCACCACCCCCACCCCGCGGCGCACATCCAGCAGCGGTCGTGGCCAACTCAGGAGATCCAGCCGGGCCGTGCCGGGCATCCGCACCAATGCCGCACTAACCCGCGGCGGCCGTCTACTGCGGGCAACAGTAGTCCTGAGTTAGCCACACACACACGGGCCCTGGTGCGAGGGCGAGCACCCCTGCACCGACGACAGAGGGCCACCCGCGCGAGGGGGCCTGCCGTCGCTAAGCGAGGGTGAGTAGGCCCGTTCCGGGTGCAGTCATGCGGGGTGCGGGACCGGCCGCTGCTAGTTGATGGGGAGGAGGTTGCCGGCGGGGACGGGCTCGCCGTTGAGGATGTCGAGGGTCCAGCCGGCCTTGTCATGGACGACCACGTTGAGGGAGGCGTTCCTGATCGTGTCGACGGGCTTCTCGAGCGCCTGCATCAGCGTCAGTCGGATCAGTGTTCCGTGGCTGACGACGATGATGCGGGCACCCGGGTGGTTGCGGGCCAGCAGCTGCAGGGCCTCGACTCCGCGGTCGGCGACACTGGCCTCGGTTTCGGCGCCGTGGAAGCCGCCGATTCCGGTGGGGCCGCCGGGGACGCGGAGCGCGTCCAGCTCGGGGCCTGCGCCCAGTCCCTCGGCGGGACCGTAGTTGCGCTCGACGATCCCTGGGATGCGACCGGTGACGGTCAGACCGAGGCCCCGGGCGATGAGATCGGCCGTCTCGGCTGCGCGGCTGAGCGGTGAGGAGACGACGAAGTCCCACTCCTGTGCGGCCAGGTGGCCGACGGCATCCGCTGCCTGGCCACGCCCGGTGTCATTGAGCGGGATGTCGGAGTGGCCCTGGATACGCAGAGCGGCATTCCAGTCGGTCTGGCCGTGGCGGATCAGGGCAAAGGTAGTTGTGGAACTCACCGTTCTATTCTGCCTCGGGCTGAGGTCGGGAGATGAATCGGGTCTCGACCGGGTCGAACATCGGCGGATCGACTTTTGGAGCAGAGCGCGGAGGCTCAGGTGACCGGGGACGACGCGAAAAGCACGTGCTTGCTCGCCACCAGGTCTGCTGCGTCGTAGATGCGGGTGAGGTCGAGGCCCGCGGCCCGGGCGCCGCGCTCTTCGGGCTCACTCTGCGGGGCCATCCGCCCGAGCATCACGCCGCCGAGGGCGCGCACGGCGCAGGCCGCGATGACGCCTTCCGGGGTACCGCCGATTCCCATCGAGAGGTCGACCGCGGCATCCGTCGATGCGGCGGCGATGGCCGTGGAGACGTCACCCTCGGCCGTGCGGAGCACGCGTGCTCCGGCGCACCCGAGTTCGCGGATGAGTTCGACGTGGCGCGGTTTGTCGAGCACAGCGACGGTGAGCGCGGTCTCGGGGATGCCGCTGGCGAGCGAGAACGCACGGAGGTTGCGGGTGGCGGAGGCGTGCAGGTCGAGCACGCCGTGACCGGCTGGGCCTGAGATGAGCTTCTCCATGTAGAAGACACCGGCGGGATCGAACATCGTGCCTCGGGGGGAGATGGCGATCACGCACACCGCCCCGGGCAGGTTCCGGGCGACGAGGGTCGTGCCGTCGAGCGGGTCGACTGCGATGTCGCAGTCCGGTCCGTTCCCCGTGCCGAGCTGCTCCCCGTTGGCAAGCATGGGGGCCTGGTCCTTCTCGCCCTCGCCTATCACCACGGTTCCGCGAAAAGGCGCGGTCAGGAGAACGGCACGCATGGCGGCGACGGCCGCCTGGTCGGCGTTGATCTTGTCGCCGCGACCCACCCAGGGCAGTGTGGCGCGTGCCGCCGCCTCGGTCGACGCGCGCACGGCGGCGACCAGCCCGGCCGGCCAGCCCTCGGCTCCGATCACGGTGGATTCGGGCAGGGGAGCGAACGGGCGGTGCTGCGGCATGGGCTACCTCTTGCTGGGACGGCGGTCTTGTGACCGGCAGCTGGAAGCCTACTCGCGTGCCCGGGGCGGGCACTCGTGCGGGCGACAGCGCGGGCGACTCAGCGCGGGCGACTCAGCGGGCGGGTACCGGTGCGTGGGCTAAGCGAGCAGCTCACGGATGTCGGCGGCCGTCAGGGCGGTCCCGCGCGCGGCGCCATCCGTCATCACGCTCTCGAAGAGGCGGGCCTTCGTGGCCTTGAGGGCCATCACCTTTTCCTCGATCGTGTCCCGGGAGACCAGGCGGTAGACGAAGACGTTCTTCGTCTGGCCGATCCGGTGCATGCGGTCCACGGCCTGCGCCTCGGTGGCCGGGTTCCACCACGGGTCGAGCAGGATGGCGTAGTCGGCCTCGGTCAGGTTCAGGCCGAACCCGCCGGCCTTGAGACTGATCAGGAAGACCGAATTGTCGCCGGCCTTGAAGCTCTCGATCACCTGCGCCCGGTTGCGGGTCTTGCCGTCGAGGTAGGAATAGCTGATGCCCGCGGCGTCGAGGCGTGCGCGGGCCTTGCCCAGGTACTTTGTGAACTGGCTGAAAATGAGAGTGCGATGCCCGCCGGCGACGACGTCCTCCAGCAGTTCGAGGAGCACGTCGAGCTTGGTCGACGGGATGTCGTCGTACTTCGTGTCGTAGAGGCTGGCATCGAGGCTGAGTTGGCGCAGCATGGTGAGCGAGCGGAAGATCTCGAAACGGTTGGAGTTCATGTCGTCGATCAGGCCGAGCACCTTCTGCCGTTCCCGCTGCAGGTGGGTGTCGTAGACCGCGCGGTGCTTCGGGTGCAGCGTGAGCTCAAGCACCTGCTCCTGCTTGGTGGGCAGGTCGCCGGCCACCTGCTCCTTCGTGCGGCGCAGCATGAACGGGCGGATGCGGCGGCGCAGCTGGTCGAGACGGTCGCCGTCGGCATCCTTCTCGATCGGTTTCTGGTAGTAGTCGCCGAAGCGGCCGGGGCTGGGGAACAGTCCCGGTGCCGTGATTGAGAGCAGCGACCAGAACTCCATCAGGTTGTTCTCCAGCGGCGTGCCCGTGATCGCGAGCTTGAACGGGGTGGCCAGGCGGCGGGCGCACTGGTGGGCGCGGGACTTGCGGTTCTTGACGAACTGGGCTTCGTCGAGCAGCAGCCCGGACCAGGCCAGGGCCTCGTAGTCGCCGAAGTCCAGCCGGAATAGCGTGTACGAGGTGACGACGACGTCCGCGCCGGCGTGCAGCGAGGCCAGAGTGCTGCTGCGCTTGCCGGCGGTCTCGGTGATCGCGGCCACCCGCAGGCCGGGCGCGAATCGGGCGCACTCGGCCGCCCAGTTGGAGACCACGCTGGTGGGTGCCACGACCAGGAACGGCGCACTCTGCCCCGGCTGCTCCCGCACGCGTTCCATCAGGGCGATGGCCTGCAGGGTCTTGCCGAGGCCCATGTCGTCGGCGAGGATGCCTCCCAGTTGATGGTCGTAGAGAAAGCTCACCCACTCGAAACCGGCCTGCTGATAGCCGCGCAGGGTGGCGTCGACCCCGGCCGGCAGCGGCTGTTCCGGAATTTGGGCGACGTCGGTGAGCCCTGACACGGTGTCGCGCCACGCGGCCGCCTGGCCGGCGACGACCCCGAGGGACTGCAGCTCCTCCCAGAGGTCGGCCTGGAACGGGCTGATCCCCAGGGACTCGGCGCCGGCGTCCTGCAGCCCTCGGGCCTCCTCGATCAGCCGGCGGAGCGTGTGCAGTTCGGGGCGGTCTAGATTGAACCAGGTGCCGCTGGGCAGGATCATCAGCTGCTGACCGACCGCCAGGGCCCGGAACAGGCTGTCGAACGGGATCTCCTCGCCGTCGATGCTGACGGCCACCTGCAGGTCGAACCAGTCCCGGTCATCCGGGCGTTCGGTGGTGCCCACGGTGATCACCGGCGCCTCGTCGGCCTGGCGGTAGTCGGGGGCATCGCCGGCGACCAGCACGGTGACATGGTCTGCGGCCGCCAGGGTCGGCACCACGGAGTCGAGGAAGCCGAGCATGGCGGTGCCGGCCAGGGTGGCGCGCTCGATCAGTACCGGCAGGCCGCTCTGCTGCCCTACCAGGGCCGGCACGGAGGTGAGGAGCGCCTGCACGTCGTGCAGGATCTGTCCCTCCCGGGTGCCGTCGCGAAACCTGTCATCGTCCGGCACCGGGCGGAGTGGCTGGTGGTATTCCGGGTAGTGCCACACCCAGTGCAGGGTGATGCGGGCATCCATCTGGTGCGTGACGGTCAGGGCCAGCACGGGCTGCGGGGTCTCGGGCAGGGCGAACGACTCGTCCCGGCTGGTCACGGTGACCCGGTGTCGAAGGAACGGGTAGAACTCGGCCAGGAAGTCGGCCTCGTCCGCGCCGGGCACCGCGATGGTGTCGGAGGCCGCCATGGCCCGCAGCTCCCGGCTGATCTCGCCCGACAGCGGGGCGAGGGTGATCTGCGGGGAATCGCTGCCGGACTGGCCCGCCCAGGTGTAGACGCCGTGGGCGGGGTTGCCGATGAACCCGAACGTGCCGCGCGCCTGCGGCTCGTCGCCCAGCAGCAGGACGGGGCGCAGCGTGAGGCCGTCGGACACACGACGGATGTCCAGCTCGAGGCACGCAGGAACGGGCGAGACGAGCACGGGATCCTGCTGCGCCGTGGCGGAGACCAGGGGGAGCCCGGCGTTCGCCGCGTCGTCGAGCAGGTCCCAGAGCGCTCGGTCGGGGAAAGCGTCGACCGGAATCCACTGGGTGGAGGTGGCGTAGTACGGGCGGGCCGCGAACTGCAACGCGTAGAGCGCCGAGAGCACCCGCAGCTGGCCGCGGTCGAGCGACCCGTCGGTGGTCAGGTTCTCCCAGGTGACGCTGCCCCGGATCCACTTGCCCTGCTTGCCCATCATCACGGGCCGCGCCGCCAGCCGGCGCAGCCCCGGCTGACTGGCGAAACGCCCGTGCTCGGGAGCGAGAAGTTGGAACTGGAGGGCGAGGCGGGTGTCTGCGGACGGCGCGGAATCCGGTCGCGCCAGAGGAGCCAGCGTACTTCGCCACGCTGCCCGTGCGGAGAACCCGGCGGTGCCGACGGCCGACCCGGGCTCGCGGCCCAGGGCGGTGGCGGGGGCACCCGGCACTCCGCCGAGGCTGCGGCCCACGGCGCCGCCCTGGCTCGCGATCAGCAGCGCGGCGACATGCTTGCAGTTGCGCTTCATCGGGCAGGTGCAGACGCCGGATGCCCGCACCGCGGCGCCGGCGGAATCAAGGGTGAACGAGACGGTCACCGAATAGGGCGTCGGGTGAGAACCGCGCACCATGCCGAAGAGCTGGGTGTTCGAGCCGAACCAGGTCTCGGCATCAACGTGGCCGTTGCGGGCGTAGCGTTCGCCGCGTGAGAACGCCTGGCTGCCCACGAGGAGCGCGATGTCGTGGGAGCTGAACGTGTGGGCCATGGCGGGAACCATTCTTCCATGCCCCAGCCCGGCCGGGCGCATCAGGGGGCTACTCGACGTGCCCGTGTTCCTTCGAGGACCCCTTCGTCAACGTCTTTCCCTGGAAGAAGGCAGGGTTGACGCTGCGCTGGATCAGCATCAGCACGAGGCCGCCGATGAACAGCACCTTCGCGAGGATGAACACGAGCCCGACCCCGCCGATGTTCGATCCGCTGCCGTAGTCGGGGTTCATGCTGTCGTAGAGAGTGGTTGCGAAGATGACCAGCAGGATGACCCCGCCGATCAGCGGCGCCAGGAGTTTGAGCAGGATGGCCCGGGGCCCGTTCAGCGAGTCGCGGAAATACCAGACGCAGGCAAACGCGGTGACCCCGTAGTAGAAGCAGATCATCATGCCCAGGGTCAGGATCGTGTCGGTGAGCACATCGGTGCTGAGCACGCGCATGATCGCGTAGAAGCCCCAGGCCACGATTCCTGCCATTACGGTGGCGAAGGCCGGGGACTTGTAGCGCGGGCTGATTGAGGCGAACCGCTTCGGGAACGCTTTGTAGTGGCCCATCGATAGCATGGTGCGTGCCGGCCCGACGAAGGTCGACTGCAGCGACGCGGCCGAGCTGGACAACACGGCCAGCGACATCAGGATGGCGAAGGGACCCATCACCGGTCCGGCGAGGGCGGCGAACACGTTGCCCTGGATCTCCTCATTGCCGAGTCCGAATTCGCCGGCGCCGATGCCGGAGAACATCAGGGCGGCGACCGCCACGAGGATGTAGAGCGCGAAGATGATGCCCACGGTCAACGTCGCCGCACGCCCGGGGGTTGTCTTCGGGTTCTTGGTCTCCTCGTTCATGGTCAGGGTGACGTCCCAGCCCCAGAAGATGAAGATCGAGAGCGAGACCCCGGCCGCGAAGGCCGAGAACGAAGGGGCGAGGAACGGGTTGAACCAGTCGGCGCTGAACGCAAGGGCATCGAAGGCGGTGCCTTCTACGACCCGCAGCAGGGCGGCGACGCTGAACCAGACCAGCACGATCAGCTGGAAGGCCACGAGCACGTACTGCACGGCCTTCGTGGTCTCCATGCCGCGGTACGAGACATAACAGGCCGCCACCATGAACACCAGACAGGTGAGCACGTTGATCACAACATTGTTCGTCAGGTCGGCGAGGCTCGGGTTGCCGAGAAGCTGGGCGAGCATCAGATAGAAGAAGTCGACGGCGACTCCGGCGAGGTTGGAGAGCACGACCACCGTCGCGACGATCAGACCCCAGCCGCCCATCCAGCCGAGCCACGGCCCGAAGGCGCGGGTGGCCCACGTGAAGGAGGTGCCGGCATCCGGCATGGCGTTGTTGAGCTCGCGGTAGCCGAGCGCCACCAGCAGCATGGGGATGAACCCGACCAGGAAGATGCCCGGCATCTGGGTGCCGACGGCCGCGACCGTCGGGCCGAGGGAGGCCGTCAGGGTGTACGCCGGCGCGATGCACGAGATGCCGATGACCGTGGCGCCGAGAAGCCCGATGGAGCCAGCGCTGAGGCCCTTCTCGGAAAGGCCGCCGGTGAGGGTGGAGGTGCCGGGCGTGGAGCCCGAGGAGGGATGTTGGCTAGTCATGGACTGTCCTTAGGGTCAGTGCGGCTTACGGGCGTCAGTGCCGGTGGGGACCACGATGAGGGGAACGGGGAGCGCGTGCAGCATGCGGTGCGCGGTGATGCCGAGGAAAATCGTGGTGGGCTGAGCCAGCCGGCTGGAGCCGACGAAGGCGATTTCGGACGGCTGCCAGTCGAGGGCCTCGACGGCGGCCTCGACGGTGTGCCCGGACGCGACCTCGGTGGTGATGGTGCCGCGCGCCTTCGACCGACTCTGGAAGTACTCCAGGACGCCGTCGAGGTGGGCCTGGCTCTCGCTCTCGTCGACCGGGTGCCGACGACCGGCGTCGACCTCCACGAGCGTGACGAAACGCAGGTCGACCGTGAGGTCCGCCGAGAAGGCCACCAGTGAGTCGAGCAGCGTCTTCCAGCCCGGCCGGGTGCCGATGGCGCAGGTGATCCGGGTCAGCTGTGCGGGAGCCTTGTAGCCGCGGGGCGCGAGGGCGACGGGCGCCGGCGAGGCGTGCAGGAGCGCGTTGGCCACGCTGCCGATCGTGAATCGGTTCATCAGGCCGCGGCGTGAGGCCCCGACGACGATGCGGTCCGAGTCGAACGCGCGAGCGGCCTGGAGCAGCCCTTCCGTGGTGGAGTCGGCGTAGAAGAGATGCGTTGTGGCGACCACGTCATCGGGAACCAGGGCCTTGCCCTGTTCCAGCCATTCGAGGGCCTGCTCCTCGAGCAGAGCCTGGTAGTCGGGGGAGGTGGAAGCACCGACCCGGGCCGTGACGGTGGATGAATGATGCGGAAGCACAAGACACAGACGCAGCTCGGAGCGGGTCAGGCGCGCCAGCGCGACACCCAGCTCGACGGTGTCATTGCCCCGTTCGGTCGCTTCGTATGCGATGACGTAGTTGGCTACTCGGGTCACGCTGGTTTCTCCCTCGGTTCGCGACGGGTGTCGCACTCAGTGGTCATAGTGCTGTGGATTATGGGCGGGCTGGTCATGTTCATGGTCATGCTCGGCGTGCTCGCCCGGCGCACAGTGCGCCGGGCTGCGTTCCACGTCGAGCGACGGATTGCGGTCGAAGAAGCCGACCGGCTTGAGCCAGAACGACACGGTGTCGACCGGCATGATCGGCCACTCTTCCGGTCGGGTGATGTGGTGGATACCGAAGACGTACCAGAGCACGATATCGGCGTTCCGCACCGGCCGGCGAGCCTGGATCCACTCGGGCAGGCCGTGGTCGACCGCGCTCTGGTTGACGAACTCGCCGCACGGCCAGCGTTCGGACTCGTCGTTCGGGGTGACCCAGACCGTGTGCCCGATCACCTGGGCGCGTTGGAGGGCAGGCGCCGCCTGGTCGAAGAAGGACGGGATGGCTCCGCCGGGCACCAGCTTGTAGGACATGGGGGTGCCGAGGCCGTTGAGCGAGTTCTCGTTCACGACCTTCCAGGCCCGTTGGGTGTCCCAGTTGTAGTCGTCGAACCCCTCGGTCTCGATCGGGGTGTTCAGCTGGGTGATCGCGAGGCCGAGCGGGTTTGCGGCGCTGATCGGCTCGGCCTGCGTCTCGGTGCGGAACACCGTGTTCTCGCGGCCGTCGACGTCGAGGTCCATCCGGGCCACGATGAAGTGCTGGTGGAACGGCGCGTAGGTGCGCGTGTCGACCAGGGTTCCGTTGGGGTGCGGCTGGCCCTCGTCGAGGTGCGTCACCACCATGATCCCGGTGGCGCGCACCTCGCATTCCATGTTGCCGTCCTGGTAGAAGCGCCAATAGACGAGGTACTCGTAGTTCGCTACCGTGACGTGGAAGGACACGACGAGCCGGCGCATCCGGCGCACCTCGGCACTGCCGTTGTGGTCGACGTGCTTCCAGAGCACCGCGTTGTCTTCCTCGTGGATGCAGAACGCGTTCGGGATGCTGTACGGCTCGCCCTTGCTGTTGTGCAGCACGGCATCGAGGTAGCGGATTTCGCCGAGGCAGTCGCAGCCGAGCTCGAGCGAGGTGGTCATGAAGCCGAGGCCCCACTCGCCGATGTCGAAGGCGGTGCGACGGAAATGGTCGACGCTGGGGTCGCGGTAGGGCACGACCATCTCCGCGAACGACAACCGGTTGGCGATGGGCCGCACCCGGCCGCCGTCCCGGTAGCCCACGGTGTGCAGGGTCATGCCCTCGCGGTAGTTGAAGCCCACCCGGAGCGACCAGTTCTGCCACTCGATCAGGTTGCCGTCGAGCGTGAAGCTCGGGCCGTCGGGCTGCCCGATGTCGAGCGGGGTGAGCGGCGGGCGCGGGCTTCGATCCCGGATGCGCCGGGGCACCAGGTGCGGCACGTATTCGCCCATTCCCGCCGGCGGTTCGACCGTGAACGAGTCCTCCACCTCGAGCAGTTCCATGGTGTTAACGTCGAGCACGAAGTGCAGGCCGCTGACCGGTCCCGCATAGGGGTTGGCGTCGGTGGACGCCCGGACCCAGACGTCTGACCAGCCCAGGCGGCGGCCGCGATACCGGTCGGGGATTACCGCGTCGCCGTAGGTCCAGGTGTCGATGAAGACCAGGTCGAGATCGGTGATGCCCCGGCGGGCGAGAGTGGCGATCACGTCGGGGTGGGCGCGAAGGGCGGCGTCGGCTTCCTCCCACTCGTCGACGGTGAAGTTCGCCTGCATCCCCGGCACCGTTTCCCACTCGAGCAGGGCGTCGGTCGTGAGCGAGACGACGCCCACCCAGGTGGTGTTCTCGGCGCGGTGGAGCACTACCAGCCGTGCGCGTCGGTCGGGAACCGCGCTGGTAGCTGTGAACTCGGCGACGGCGCTCCGGGGCGGCTCGACCAGCTCGATCGAGGTGAACCGCCACCCGTCGGCGACGCCGCGCTCGCGGGCGAGGATGGCGACGGCGGAGGTGAACTCAGCGGCGGAGAGCGGGTCGAGCGGGTGGAAAGTCATCGAGGGGCCTCTGTTCTCGTTGGCGGTGGTCGAGCCTGGCGGTGGTCGAGCCTGTCGAGACCCGTGTTTATTCCAGCGCGCTCATCACGTGCTTGATCCGGGTGTAGTCCTCGATGCCGTACATCGACAGGTCTTTGCCGTATCCGGACTGCTTGAAACCGCCGTGTGGCATCTCGGCGGTCAGCAGGAGATGGGTGTTGATCCACACCGCGCCGAAGTCGAGGTCGCGGGAGACCCGCATGGCCGTGGCGTGGTCGAGGGTCCACACGCTGGAGGCGAGCGCGTAGTTGACATCGTTCGCGAGCGTGACCGCGTGCTCCTCCGACGTGAAGGGCTGCACCGTGATCACCGGGCCGAACGTTTCCTCCTGCACGATCGCATCCGTTTGGCGCACCTGCGTGACGACTGTGGGCTCGAAAAAGAAGCCCTCGGTGCCGACCTGGTGTCCGCCGGTGGCAATGACGGCGTGGTCGGGCAGGGCCGCGACCTTGCGCGAGACGTCGCCGAAATGGTTGACGTTGTTGAGCGGCCCGAAGTAGTTGTCGGCGTCGTCGGCCGACCCGGTAGTGCGGCTGCGGGCCTCGGCGACGAGTGCGTCGACGAACTCGTCATGGATGGACTCGTGCACGAGCACTCGCGTGATGGCCGTGCAGTCCTGCCCGGCGTTATAGAAGGAGAAGTCGGCGATGGCGGCGGCGGTCACGCTGACGTCGACGCCGGCGAAGACCAGGGCCGGCGCCTTGCCGCCGAGCTCGAGATGGGCCCGCTTGAGCGTCTTCGCGGCGCCGGCGGCGACGGCCATACCGGCCCGCACGCTGCCAGTGATCGAGACCAGGCCGGGTACCGGATGCTCGACGATCGCGGCCCCGGTGCCGCCGTTGCCGAGCACGATGTTCATCACGCCGTCGGGGAGGATGCCCTGGCTGATCCGGGCGAGTTCGAGGGTCGACTCCGGGGTGGTGTCGCTGGGCTTGAGCACGAGGGTGTTGCCGGCCGCCAGCGCGGGGCCGATCTTCCAGATGGCCATCAGGAAGGGGAAGTTCCACGGGGTGACCTGCCCGACCACGCCGATCGGTTCGCGGCGTACCCAGGAGGTCATGCCGGGCAGATATTCACCGGCGGACTTGCCCTCGAGCAGTCGGGCGGCACCGGCGAAGAAGCGCAGCTGATCGGCGCCGGCCGCGACCTCGTCAACGGCGATCGTGGCGCGAGGTTGGCCCGTGTTGCGGTGCTGGGCCTCCACGATGGCGTCGCTCTCGGCATCGATCGCGTCGGCGAGGCGCAGCAGCGCGCGCTGCCGCTCGGCGGGAGTGGTGCGGCCCCAGGTGCGGAAGGCGGTCTTCGCGGCGGTCATCGCGTCGTCGACGTCGGCCGCGGTGGAGACCGGGGCCCGGGCAACCCGGCGTCCCGTTGTGGGATCGACGATGTCGAGCAGCTCGGTGCCGGAGGGAGTGACAAAGCGGCCGTTGATGAAGTTTTTAAGGGTGGGGGTGGCCACGGGCCTGATCCTCTGCGCTGAGTGTAGAAACGGGTCTTTTGTTCGGTAAGTATGGCATCCGACAGAGGAATTCGGATACCCGGACGAAAACTGGGTCGTGATGGGGCTGCCGCCGTAGCACCGCCGAGTTGTCTCCGGACCGCTGGCGCGTTTTCTCGATGTCCCCTAAACTTGAGTCCAACAGGCTCAGCTTTTTGCCGACCTGCGACGAGAGCGGCCGGCCCGAGAGAGGATCTTCCGATGCAAGCAGGTCAGCAACCGCCCCAGGAAGAAGCGAAGACGGCGTTGGAGCAGTACGGTGTCAACCTCACCGAGATCGCCCGGACCGGCAAGCTTGACCCGGTGATCGGGCGGGACGCGGAGATTCGGCGGGTCAGTCAGGTACTCACCCGCCGCACCAAGAACAACCCGGTGCTGATCGGTGAACCCGGCGTGGGCAAGACCGCCGTTGTGGAGGGACTGGCCCAGCGCATCGTGGCCGGCGATGTGGCCGACTCCCTCAAGGGCAAGCAGCTGGTCTCCCTCGACCTGGCGGCCCTGGTGGCGGGGGCCAAGTATCGCGGCGAGTTCGAGGAGCGGCTCAAGGCCGTGCTCAAGGAAATCAACGACGCGCAGGGGCAGATCATTACCTTCGTCGACGAGCTGCACACCCTGATGGGTGCCGGCGGCGGCGAAGGGTCCGTGGCGGCCTCCAACATGCTCAAGCCCATGCTCGCCCGCGGCGAGTTGCGCCTGATCGGTGCGACCACGCTCAACGAGTACCGCGAATTCATCGAGAAGGATGCCGCCCTCGAGCGCCGGTTCCAACCGGTGCTGGTCGACGAGCCCAGTGCGGAAGACACTGTGGCCATCCTGCGCGGGCTCAAGGAGCGCTACGAGGCCCACCATAAGGTGTCGATCGCGGACTCGGCGCTGGTGGCCGCGGTCTCCCTCTCCAACCGGTACATCACCGCCCGCCAGCTGCCGGACAAGGCCATCGACCTGATCGACGAGGCGGCCAGCCGGCTGCGGATGGAGATCGACTCCGCTCCCGTGGAAATCGACGAACTGCGTCGCAGGGTGCAGAGGCTGGAGTTGGAAGAGCTTGCGCTGAAAAAAGAGAAGGATGACGCCTCTAAGGCTCGCCTGGGGAAGTTGCGTGCTGACCTTGCCGAATACACGGTGGCCCTTGCTGAGCTGCAGGACCGCTGGGACAAGGAGCGTTCCTCGCTCAACCGGATCGGCGATCTGAGGAAGCGCTTGGTGAGCACCCGCAGCCAGGCCGAGGTGGCCGAGCGCGAGGGCAACCTGGAGAAGGCGTCCAGGCTGCTCTACGGCGACATCCCGGTGATCGAACGGGAACTCGCCGAAGCGGAGCAGACCGAGCAGGATGGGCCGCGGATGGTCGGTGACCAGGTCACCGCGGAGGACATCGCCGCCGTGGTCGCGATGTGGACCGGCATCCCGGTAGGGCGGCTGCTGCAGGGCGAGACGGAGAAGCTGCTGAACCTCGAGGGTGAGCTCGGGCACCGCTTGGTCGGGCAGAAGCAGGCCGTGCGCGCGGTCGCCGACGCCGTGCGCCGCAGCCGGGCCGGCATCTCCGACCCGGACCGGCCGACCGGTTCGTTCCTCTTCCTCGGGCCGACCGGCGTGGGCAAGACGGAGCTGGCGAAGGCGCTCGCCGAGTTCCTCTTCGACGACGAAAAGGCGATGGTGCGCATCGACATGAGCGAGTACGGGGAAAAGTTTTCCGTGTCCCGTCTGGTCGGGGCTCCTCCCGGCTATATCGGCTACGAGCAGGGCGGGCAGCTGACCGAGGCCGTGCGCCGCCGCCCGTATTCGGTGATTTTGTTCGACGAGGTGGAGAAGGCGCATCCGGAGGTCTTCGATGTCTTGCTGCAGGTGCTCGACGACGGCCGGCTCACGGATGGCCAGGGCCGCACCGTGGACTTCCGCAACACGATCCTGGTGCTGACCTCGAACCTCGGGTCGGCGTTCCTGATCGATCCGGTGCTCAGCCGGGACGAGAAGGAGGCGGCCGTGCAGGCACTCGTGCGCAAGACGTTCAAGCCCGAGTTCGTCAACCGTCTCGACGACATCGTCGTGTTCGAATCGCTGTCGATGGAGGACCTCGGCCAGATCGTCGGGCTGCTCGTTGACCGGTTGGAAAAGCGGCTGATCGAGCGGCGGCTCGAGCTGGGCGTGACCCCGGATGCCCGCACCTGGCTGGCGGAACGCGGCTATGACCCGATCTACGGTGCGCGCCCGCTGCGGCGGTTGATGCAGACCGAGATCGACGACAGGTTGGCGACCGCGATCCTGTCGGGCGCCGTGCGGGACGGCGAGACGGTGCGGGTGGACCTGGCGCCGGACGGGGAATCGCTCAGCGTCGCATCCGCCCCGTTGCTGGTCGTGGACCCGGCCGACCTCGACGACGACGCGCTGCTGTAGTTCTATCCGTCGCCGGATTTCGCGTTTAGCGGAATTCGGCGGGAATACGACGGAACGGGCCCCCTGCCCCGGTGACGGTCAGGGGGGCTGGCATAGGGTCGAAGCATGCGTGCAACAGTGATTTACGGGGAACGGGACATCCGCCTCGAAGAAGTATCCGATCCGATTCTCTCCACCGGCGGTGACGCCATCGTGCGCGTCGTCGCAGCCTGCGTCTGCGGCTCAGATCTCTGGCCCTACCGCGGCATCCATCCCACCGAGGAGCCGAAACGAATCGGCCACGAGTTCGTCGGCATCGTCGAGGAAATCGGCGCCGACGTCAGCCGGGTCAAGGTCGGCGACTTCGTCATCGCGCCGTTCTACGACTGCGATAACACGTGCATCAACTGCCAGAACGGCACCAGCACCTCCTGCCTGAACGGCGGCTGGTGGGGCTCGGACGACCAGCTCGGCGGCTTCGCCGACGGCGCCCAGGGCGAGAAAGTGCGCGTGCCGCACGCCGACGGGTCGCTCGTTGCGACGCCGACCCTGCCCACCGACGCCCAGGTTCCCGGTCTCCTGGCCCTCGCCGACGTCATGGGCACCGGCCACCACGCCGCGGTCTCCGCCGGTGTGACCGCGGGCAGCACGGTCGTCGTCGTCGGCGACGGCGCGGTCGGCCTCTGCGCCATCATCGCGGCCAAGCGGCTCGGGGCCTCCCGGATCGTGGCCATGTCGCGTCACGCCGAACGGCAGATCGTGGCCCGCGAGTTCGGCGCGACCGAGATCGTCGAGGAGCGCGGCGAGGCCGGCGTGGCCCGCATCCGTGAGCTGTTCGACGGCATCGGCGCGGACTGCGTGCTCGAGTGCGTCGGCACCAAGGAGTCGATGGAGCAGGCCATCGCGTCGGCCCGTCCCGGCGGAATGGTCGGCTACGTGGGCGTGCCCACCGGCGGACCAATCGAGGTTAGCCCGCTGTTCGGGCGGAACGTGGGCCTGAACGGCGGCGTCGCATCCGTGCGCGGCTACGTCGAAGAGTTGCTGCCGGAGGTGCTCTCGGGTGCCATCAACCCCGGCCGCGTGTTCGACCTGCAGCTGCCGCTGGCCGAGGTTGCCGAGGCCTACGCCGCCATGGACGAGCGCCGCGCCATCAAGGTGATGCTGCTCCCGTAGGCACGGAGATCACACGTGTCGGGAGGGGGATCTCGACGGGCTCGATCACCGCGACGGGCAGGATCACCGCGGCCGGCTTCGGCGCTTCCAGCAGTAGTCGACGGGCCGTGAGGCCGATGACGGCACTGTAGGTGGGGTAGGCGAAGCGCACCCGGGCCAGAGTGGCGACGTCGACGCCGGCGGCCATCGCCGTCGTCACGGATTGGATCACTTCGACCGCGTTCTCCCCGGTGGCATGGGCGCCGAGGATCAGCTCCCGCCGCCGGTCGGCGATCAGCTTGAGGAAGCCAGGTTCCCGACCGTCGATCACAGCGCGGTCGAGTTCGGCGTAGGGCACTGTCGCGACGACGCAGTGCGGGTCGCGAGCCCTGGCCTCCTCCTCGGTGAAGCCCACGCCCGCGTAGTCGGGGTCGGTGAAACCGCCGGCCGGGAGCAGGTGGTGCGGCGTTCTGCGATTGGCGCCCAGCACCGCGTTCTCGGCCGCGGCCTCGCCCTCGAATTGGGCCGCCTGTACGAGCATGTCCCGGCCGTTCGCGTCGCCGACCGCGAAAATATGGGGCACGACACTCCGGAAGTACTGGTCCACCGGGATGGCGGAACGTTCGATGGTGATGCCAGCCCGGTCGAGCCCGAGGTCGTCGACATCCGCCGGCCAACCGGTGGACATAATGACGGCGTCGAAGGCGGAAGACTGTTCCGTTCCTTTTTCGCGCCAGGACAGGGTGAGGGTTCCGTCGGCGTCCGGCTCGATCGCCGTCACCGCTTCGATGCCCGTGTGCACGGCCACGCCCTGCTCGCGGAACGCCGCCGAGACCGTGGCGGAGATGTCGGAATCCGACGCCATCAGGATGCGCGGTGCCACATCGAGCACGGTCACGTCGGAGCCGAAGGAGCTGAACACCGTGACCAACTGGGCGCCGGTGTTTCCGGCGCCGATCACGGCTACCCGTCGGGGCAGCGACGGCAGCTTCAGAATGTCTTCCGGGACCGTCGCCAAGTGCGCCCCCGGCACGGCGAGTCGCCGAGAATGCCCGCCGACGCAGACCAGGAACGTGGCGGCGGTGAGGATGCGGCCGGTGTCCAGGACCACGGAATGCGGGTCGACGAATCGCGCCCGACCTTCCAGAACTAGTTCGATTCCGGCGGCCGCGAACCTCTCGGCCTCGCTCTTGATCGAGCGCACCTTGTTCACCCGCGACTGCACCCGGTCTCCCATGGTGGCCCAGTCGATGACGGGGCCGTTGACTACGATCCCGTAGGTATCTGCCGCGCGCACCTCCCGCATCAGGCGCGCCGCCTTGGCGAGCACCCGCGTCGGCACGCACCCCGTGTTCACGCAGGTCCCGCCGAGCTGGTCGGCCTCCGCCACGGCGACCCGGGCTCCCAGTTCGGCGGCACGGAGCGCCGCGGCCGTTCCCGCCGGCCCCGCGCCGATGATGACGACATCAAAGTGATTTGGGGTGTGTTCGGTCATCGTGGTCTCCACCGGTGTTCACTGCTGGGAGCAGCCGGGCGCGTTGCCGGGAAAAATAGTCGAATCATGTTTGTACCTGACGGGGCTGTGGAGTTACTGTGTCGGGGCGGGCTCTTGCTGCTGGTCGTTGACTAGTCGTTGACCAGGAGAAGCTCGACGAGAGGCTTGCGGGTGCGCGGGGCGGACTCGCGTTCGAGCAGCTCGGGGGAGAGCAGGGAGACGTCGCCGAGCACGCCGAGGGCGGTGCCGTCGGAGCCGCCGAGCTGGTGGGTGTGCAGTCCCTCGTGCTGGGCCTGGATCGTCAGATGGGCGACGGCCTGACCCAGGTCGTAGCGGGCCCACGGGTTCTCGCGGGTCACGTCGATCGGCAGGGTGGCGACGTTGACGATCGGCACGGAGGCGGCATTCGCCCCCGCCTTGTTGAAGCCCATCAGCGTCTCATGGATCTTCGCGAAGCTGTCCGAGCCGCGGCGGGCGACGATGAAGCGGGTCGGCTGCATATTGCTGGCCGAGGGAGCCCAACGGGCGGCCTCGAGCACGGTGGTCAGAGTGGCTTCGTCGACGAGGGCCGTCGGGCGGAAGCCGCGGGGGCTCCAGCGCCCGGCGAGCACGGGGAGGAGGGGCGACGCCGTGTGGGCGGCGCGGCTGAGGGTGTTGGTGATGAGGTTCGTAGGCCCATCTTTCGCCGGAGTCTGGCTGGGATGGCGGGGCAACGCTGACCCATCCACTCCAACGCGGGCGGCGGCACACTATTCCGCTACGACCTGCCGCTGCGGTATACGCATCGCCGAAGCATCTCACGAGCGGGTAAGCGTCGGAATGCGGCGTCGAAACCGACGCTCTACCCGCTCTCGCGGCTACTCCTTGATCAAGCCGGCTCGCACCTCGCGGCGCAGCACCTTGCCGATCAGCGACCGGGGCAGCTCGTCGACCTCCACGACGGTGCGGGGCACCTTGTAGGCGGAGAGCCGGGTGCGGCAATACGTGCGGATGGCGTCGACGTCGAGGGTCGCCCCCGCCGCCAACACGACGGCGGCGGCGACGTCTTCGCCGCCGTTCGCGCTCGGCAGCCCGACGACGGCGGCGTCGGCGACATCCGGATGCGACAAAAGAGCGGCCTCGACCTCGGAGGGCGCCACATTGAAGCCGCCGGTGATGATGAGTTCTTTGATACGGTCGACGACCGTGACGAAGCCGTCGGAGGAGACGCGGACGATGTCGCCGGTGCGCAGCCAGCCTCCGTCGAGAAGCGTCTTGGCGGTCTCGGTCGGCTGGTCCCAGTAGCCGGAAGAGACCTGTGGGCCACGGATGAGTAGCTCACCTTCCTCTTCGATCCCGCGGTTCACGGTCGGGTCGTCCGGGTCCACCACGCGGATCTCGGTGCTCGGGAACGGCACGCCCACCGTGCCGGGGCGCCGGCTCGGGCCCATCGGGTTGCCGACGGCGATCGGCGAGGCCTCGGTCATGCCGTAGCCCTCGACCAACAGCCCGCCGGTGGCGGCCTCCCAGCGTTCCACGATCGACACCGGCAGGCTCATCGCGCCCGAGATGGCGTAACGGATGCTGCGCAGGCTTACATTTTTCGCCGTCGCGGCCTTCACGAGCCGGTCGTAGATCGGCGGGACGGCCGGCATGAATGTGGGTGGGGTGCGCCGGGCCGCATCGAGCAGCAGTCCCTCGTCGAACTTGGGGAACAGCACGAGCCGGGCGCCGGTGGCCATCGCGAACGTCAGACAGAGGGTCAGGCCGTAGGCGTGGAACATGGGCAGGACCGCGTAGAAGACCTCCTCGCCAGGGCGCAGCCCCTGCACCCAGGCCTCGCCCTGCAGGGCGTTCGAGCGCAGGTTGAAGTGGCTGAGGATGGCACCCTTCGGGGTGCCGGTGGTGCCGCTGGTGTATTGGAGCGCGGCGGTGTCGGTGACCTTCGGGCGCGGGTGGCCGGGGCGCAGCTTGCGTGAGCCGACGATGCCGGACCAGGTGAAGGCATCCTTGCCCAGCGGGCCCGAGGTCAGGGCGTCTCGCGACTCGCGGGCTTTAGCGATCGGCAGCTTGAGCAGGAGCCGCTTGGCGAGCGGCATCGCTTCCGTCAGGTTCACCGCGATCACGGTGCGCAGGCCGAGGTCGGCGGGGAAATCGGTGACGGTCTGGTAGATCTTGTCCCAAACGATGGCGACGCGGGCGCCGTGGTCTTCGAACTGGTGTCGGAGTTCGCGTTCGGTGTAGAGCGGGTTGTGCTCGACGACGATCGCGCCCAGGCGTAGCACGGCGTAGAAAGCCACCACGTGCTGAGGGCAGTTCGGCAGCACAAGGGCCACCCGGTCGCCGGGTTTGACGCCGAGGCGCAGGAGGCCGTTTGCGGCCCGAGAGATCTGCTCGCCGAGCTCGGCGTAGGTGGTGGTGGCGCCGAAGAAATCGAGGGCCACGCTGGGGCCGAACCGGCGCGCCGAGGTCTCGATCATGTCGGAGAGCGTGTCGGTCGGTTCCTGGATGGTACTCGGAACGCCGGGGGCGTAGGAGCCGAGCCAGGGTTTATTCTCGAAGACGTTCATCGGGCGGCCAGTTCTCTGATCAGGGCCGCGACGAATGCGTCGATGTCGGCCTCCTCGGTGTCGAAGCCGCACATCCAGCGCACCTCGTTGGTCGCGGGGTCCCAATCGTAGAACCGGAAGTGCCCGCGCAGGCGATCGGCCACGCCGGGGGGCAGGATCGCGAAGATCGCGTTGGCCTGAGTGTTCTGGGTGAAGGACAAGCCCTCGATCTCGCCGGCGGCGATACCGGTCTCGAGGGCGTGGCGCATCCGTGTGGCCATGGCGTTGGCGTGGCCGGCGTTTCGCTGCCAGAGGTCGCCGCCGAGCAGCGCGATCAGCTGGGCCGAGATGAAGCGCATCTTCGAGGCCAGCTGCATGTTCAGTTTGCGCAGGTAGAGCAGGCCCGCGGATGCCTCAGGGTTCAGGACCACGACGCACTCGCCGTACATCATGCCGTTCTTGGTGCCGCCGAAGCTGAGCACGTCGACGCCGGCGTCACGGGTGAAGGTGCGGAATGGCAGGCCCAGCGAGGTGGCGGCGTTGGACAGGCGGGCGCCGTCCATGTGCAGCTTCATGCCGTGGGCGTGTGCGTGGTCGGCGATGGCCCGCACCTCGTCGACCGTGTACGCGGTGCCGAGCTCGGTGGTCTGGGTGATCGACACCACGAGCGGTTGGGCGCGGTGTTCGTCGCCCCAGCCCCAGGCCTGCTGGTCGATCAGTGCGGGGGTGAGTTTGCCGTCGGGGGTGTCGACGGTGAGGAGCTTGATGCCGGCCACCTTTTCGGGGGCGCCCGCCTCATCCGTGTTGATATGAGCGGTGGATGCGCAGATCACGGCGCCCCAGCGCGGCAGCATCGACTGCAGGCCGATCACATTGGCGCCGGTGCCGTTGAAGACCGGGAAGGCTTCGACGCCCGCGCCGAAGTGTTCGGTGAAGACCTGCTGCAGCCGGGCAGTGTAGACGTCTTCGCCGTAGGCGATCTGGTGCGCGCCGTTGGCGGCGACGATCGCCTCGAGAATCTCGGGGTGCACCCCGGAGTAGTTGTCGGATGCGAACCCGCGCGAAGAAAGGTCATGGAGTTGAGTCACCCCTCCATCTTCGCGCATCCGTCTGCTCCGCTTCTGTGCGCTCGGTGTGCGAATTCGACGGAGATTTTGCGTTGAAACGGCGATTTCGGGTCGAAACCGGCCCGTGGGAGCAAAATCACCGTCGAATTGGTTCGGGGCAGGGTTCAGGTTCGGGGCCGGGATCGGGCTGGCGGGGCGGCAGGTCAGCCGCGCAGGGCCTGGCGCAACGTAACGCGGGCGCCCATCCGCAGCAGGGAGTTCGAGTAGATGCGGGAGCCCAGCAGGATGACCACGGCCGTCGAGGCGAGCAGGATGGCCAGCGAGAGCAGCGGCTCCCACCAGGCGGCCGTGCCGAGGAAGATGCGCATCGGCATGCCGACCGGGGCCGAGAACGGGATGTAGGACATGACGGCGAGCACGGTGGGGTTGTCGTTGAAAAAGATCACCAGAAAATAGGGAATCATCACGAGGAACAGCACGGGCGAGGTGGCCGAGCCCACGTCTTCCTGGCGGGAGACCATCGACGCGGTCGCGGCGAACAGCGCCGCAAGCATGACGAAGCCGAACGCGAAGAACACGGCGAACCAGACGATCGACGGCCCCACGGTGCCCAGCAACCCGAACTGGCCGGTCGTGGCCATGCCGATCGCCACCAGCAGGCCGATCGCCACGATCTGCCCGAAGGCCATGATGCTGTTGCCCACCACCTTGCCGCCGAGCAGGGCGCGCACCGGGATGGTGGTCATCAGGATCTCGACGACCCGGGTCTGCTTCTCCTCGACGACGCTCTGCGCGATGGTCGAGCCGAACGTGATCGCCGACATGAAGAAGACCAGCCCGAAGCCCAGGGAGACGAGGTAGACGAGGCCACCGCTCTGCCGCGATGTCGGCTCGAGCAGGCTCACCGCGGGGGTGACGCTCAGGGCCGCGAGCACACCCACCGGCGGGGAGTCGAGGGCGATGACGCGCACGCCGAGCAGGGCATCCGCCCGGGTGGACGGAACGACCGCCGCGGAGACGGTGCCGTCCCGCACCAGGGACTCGGCAGCGCCGACGTCATCGGCCTTCACCATCGTGAACGACTCGGTCTGCTCGACGACCTGAGCGGCGGACCCCACGACGGCCACCTTCGGCATGGTCAGGTTCTGACTCGCAATGCTGCCGGCGACGACGGAACCGACCGAGATGAGCAGCAGGATGCCGGTTGAGATCAGGAAGGCCTTGCTGCGCAGCCGGGCCATGATCTCGCGGGTCGCGACAAGCCACACACTCCGGGCGAAGCTCGGCGCCGGATACCGGGGGCGAACCTGCGGGCGTCTGATGTGTGGCGTGCCGGCGCGGTCGTTCCGGATGGTGCTCACTGCACGATCTCCTTGAAGATGGTGGCGAGGCTGGGCCGCTGCTGGCTGAACTGTGTCACCGGGGCCCGGGTGAGGGCCTGGCGCAGAACGGACTGGCTGGCGGCATCCGTTTCGGCTTCGAACACGGCGACACCCCCGGAGAGGTCGAGCACGGAGATGCCGGGCACGGTGTGGATCCACTCAGCGTCGGCCGCGGTGCGCAATTCGAACCGGGGGCTGCTGTGCTGCTCGCGCAGCCGCTCTCGGGGGCCGTTGGCCCGGATCTCGCCGTCGGCGATGATGACGACGTCGTCGCAGAGGCGCTCGACGATGTCGAGCTGGTGCGAGGAGAACAGCACCGGCGCGCCCTGGGCGGCGAAGCCGGAGAGCACGCTCATGACCACTTCCACCGCGAGCGGGTCAAGGCCGGAGAACGGCTCGTCGAGCACGAGGAACTCCGGGTCGTGCACGAGCGCGGCCGCGATCTGGGCGCGCTGCTGGTTGCCGAGCGAGAGAGACTGCACCAGGTCACCGGCCCGCTCGCCGAGGCCGAGCCGGTCGAGCAACTCGGCGGTGTTGCGGCGGGCGGATGCCGGGCCCAACCCGTGCAGGCGGGCCAGGTAGACGAGATGCTCGCCCACCTTCATCTTCGGGTAGAGGCCGCGCTCCTCCGGCATGTAGCCGAAGCGGCGGCGGTCGTCGCTGGTCAGCGGAACGCCGTCTTGCAGCACGGTGCCGGAGTCGGCCGACAGCACCCCCAGGATGATCCGCATGGTGGTTGTCTTGCCGGCGCCGTTCGCACCGACGAAGCCGGTCAGGCGTCCGCTCTCGACGCCGAAACTCACGTCGGTCAGCACCTGCCGGGTGCCATAACGCTTGTTTATGGTCCTGATGTCGAGCATGCCTGCCCCTCTGTAGCCTGGTTCCACGCTAGCGCGCCGCGGGGTGCCGACGTCGGGTTCAGGGGGCCAAAAGCACGCGAGAAGTGTTGACGGATGCCGCCGACGCGTCCCACAGGCCGACCACCGCGGTCGCAAGTTCGGTTTCCAGCCCGGCGAGGGCACGCACGACGAAGATGACCGCCGCGGCATCCGCGCCTGCTTTCGCGAAGCCCTGACCGACCGCGCGGGTCCAGGTCTCGGCGGCGGCCTTCGCGGCGGCGTAGTTCGCGCCGCCCGGGGCCGGCTTGTCGACCGACACCGACGACACGATCGCCAGGCGCCCGGCCGGCGAGGCCAGCAGGTCGTCGTTGAACGCGCGGGTGGTGTTGCGCAGCGTGGCGACGACGTGCGCGTGCAGGAAATCCCAGTCCCCGTCGGACTGGCCGGCCAGTCCGCCGCCGCCGCGCCAGCCGCCGACCAGGTGGATCAGGCCGTCGATCGGACCGTGCTCGCCGTGCACGGCGTCGGCCAGGGCCGTGACCTGGGCGAAGTCGCCGAGGTCGCAGACATAGGTTGCGGCACCGGGAACCTCGGCGCGGAAGCCGTGCAGGCGCTCGGCGTTGGTGCCGACCGCGATCACGTGCGCGCCGGCATCCGTCAGCGCGGTGGCCACGGCGCGGCCGGCCGCGCTGGTCGCACCGGCGATGAGCACGGTGCGACCAGCGACGGCCCTGCCTGCGGTGTCAGTCACGCCCGGTGAGCCCGGCCGTCGACTCGATCACGGGCTTCATCTTCTTGTCGAGCGCCTCGAAGAACATCGACAGCGGGAACTCGTCGTCCAGAACAAGGTCGGTGTAGCCCTTCGGTGCGCCAGCAAGCACGTCCAGCGGCAGACCGCGAGCCCACTGCGACGCCGGGTTCGGCGTGAGCGTCTCCGCGATCATGTCGTAGGCGGCCAGCCAGTGGGCCTTCTTCGGCCGGTCGATCGACGCCCAGTAGAGGTCGTCGATTCGCTTGCCCAGCGCGATGACCACGTCGGGCACGGCTTCCCAGTCGAAGGTGAGCCGGGTGTCGGTCCAGTGCAGCACGTGGTGCTGGTGCATCCACGCGAAGAGCAGCTGCCCGCCCAGCCCGTCGTAGTTCCGCACCCGGGTGCCGCTGATCGAGAATCGGAAGATCCGGTCGAAGATCACGGCGTACTGCACGAGTTTCGCGTGCCGGCGTGCTTCCGGGCTGGCGTTCTCGTCGCGTTCGATCGTGACCGATTCGCGGAACGCGGTCAGGTCGCAGCGCAGTTCCTCCAGGGAGTAGAGGAAGAACGGCATCCGCTGCTTGATCATGAACGGGTCGAATGGGAGGTCGCCGCGCATGTGCGTGCGGTCGTGGATGAGGTCCCACATGACGAAGGTTTCCTCGGTCAGGTGCTGGTCGTCGAGCAGCGCCGCCGCATCGGCAGGCAGTTCGAGACGCGTGATCTCGGCGGCCGCGCGCACGACCCGGCGGAACCGGGCAGCTTCGCGGTCGGCGAAGATCGCACCCCAGGTGAAGGAGGGGATCTGGCGCATGGCGACGGTCTCGGGGAATAAAACGGCCGAGTTGGTGTCGTAGCCGGGCGTGAAATCGAGGAAACGGATCGGCATGAACAGCTCGTTCGTGTACTCCTGCTCGAGCTCGTCGATGAATTCCGGCCAGATCACCTCGATCAGCACGGCCTCGACAAAGCGGTTCGCGCTGCCGTTCTGCGTGTACATCGGGAACACGACCAGGTGACGGATGCCGTCGGCCCGCTGCTGCTGCGGCTGGAACGCCATCAGGGAGTCGAAGAAGTCCGGCACGCTGAAGCCCTCGGTGCTCCAGCGGGTGAAGTCCCGGGTCACGGCCGCGAGGTAGGCGGCGTCGTGCGGGAACAGCGGGGCGAGCTCGTCGATGGCGGCGGCGATCACGCCGACGTGCGCCGCGGCATCCGCGTGGTCGGCGGCGACGGGGATGGAGCCGTCCTGCGCCTGGCTGGCCTGAAGCGAGGTGGCCGCGGACTTGAGCCGGAGCCAGGCCGGGCTTGTGGCCGGGTTGGCGGCGGTGACGGCATCCTCGAGAACCTCGGGCTCACCGACCAGTGCATCGTGCGCAACGTAATTCGACATGGGAACCTCCGTTCTTCGTGAGTGCCGCGGTCGCGGCGGGGTCGTTCGTGGTAGTGCTGGGTGGTGCCGGTGGTGCCATTTGGCGCCACGGTCCAGAGTAGCGGGAGGGTGCGGGCGTTTTCTTGCCATATCTCGCAACGAATCGCCGTGTTCCGACCCTCCGGTCGTCGAAAGCCCCCGTTCCGGTTGAAAGTGTGCGTTGTTCCGGTCATTCTCCGAGAATCGCGCATTGTGCCGAGTGCCGCCCTTCCGGCGGTGATTGTGGGCGCACACGGCGCTTTCGGTCTCAGCGGCGCGAGAGGGCGGTGCACGAGAACCGGCTGCCCGGGTCTCGACAGGCTGGACCACCGGATGGCTCGACCGCGGGGGTGGCCTGCGCTATCGTCGAGGCGACCATGCAGCGACCATGCAGCGAGGAGCGCCGCCGATGAACTTTGACGAGGTGATCTCGGCGGTCGTGCGGATCGTCGAGGCGGCCGGTGCAGCCATCATGGTGCTCGGCGGCGCGGCCGCGATGATCGCTGCGGTGCCGACCGCGCTGCGGGCCGACACCCGGCAGCGGGCCTATGAGAAGTTGCGCCGCAATCTGGGCCGGGCCATCCTGCTCGGGCTCGAAGTGCTGATCATCGCCGATATCATCCGCACGATCCTGGTGGATCCGACCCCGCAGAGCGTGCTGGTGCTCGGCGCGATCGTGGTGATCCGGGTGCTGCTCAGCTTCTCGCTTGAGGTGGAGATGGACGGCATCTGGCCCTGGTCCCGCTGGCGCCTCGCCGCGAACAAGGGCGGCACGCCGAACCTCAAGTAGCGCTCGAAACGACACGTTCGAGGGGCGGGCGCCGCCGCGCACTCTTCAAACCTGACGGTTCACCGAACAGCGTCAGGCGCGTCGGGGGCATCGGCAGTCGACTGGGCCGGCGGAGAGACGGCCCGCAACCGCCAGAGCGACGTCACTTCCTTCGACCGGGCGGCGTGCAGGGGATCGGACGCGTCGGCGGCGCGGCCGTGCACGGGTTTGGCGTCCAGGCGGGCGACGACCTCGAGGCCCGCGTCCTCGATCAGGTCGAGGAGTTCGCCGCGGGAGCGCAACCCGAGGTGCTCGGCGATGTCGGAGAGCACGAGCCAGCCCTCCCCGGCCGCCTGGAGGTGGTCGGCCAACCCGGCCAGGAAGCCCCGCAACATCCGGCTGCCGGGGTCGTAGACGGCGAAGTCGGTGGCGGTGACGGCGGACGCGGGAATCCACGGCGGGTTGCAGACCACGAGGTCGGCGCGGCCGGCGGGGAACAGATCGGCCTTGATGATCTCGACCGCACCGGCCAGCCCGAGCCGCCCGATGTTCGCGCGCGCGCAGGTCAGCGCCCGTGGCTCCTGGTCGGTGCCGACCACGTGACGGATGCCGCGTCGCGCCAGCACCGCAGCGAGCACCCCGGTGCCCGTGCCGATGTCGAACGCGGTGGCGGTCCCGGCGATCGAGCCGGCCTCAGCCGCAGAACCTCCGGCCCAGGCTGCCGGCAGCGGGGCCGTGTTCACCAGGTCGAGGTATTCGCCGCGCACGGGCGAGAACACCCCGTAGTGCGGGTGGATGCGGGCGCCGAGCGCGGGTACATCGACCCCGGTCGTGCGCCACTCGTGCGCCCCGATGACGCCGAGGAGCTCGCGCAGGGCGGTGACCGAGGCATCCGTCGCCGGGCCGTAGGTCTCGGTGCAGGCCTGGCGCACGTCGGGCGCGCGGCGGAGCGGAATGGTGTAGTCGGCGTCGAGCGGCACGAACACCAGGCCGAGCAGCCGGGAGCGGCGCAGCGCCTCGGAGCGGTAGTGCCGGAAAGCGGCGGCCAGGTCGGTGGTGGGCGCGTGCCGGCCGTGGTCGATGCGGCGGGCGAGGGCGCTGAGCAACTGGCGGGCGCCCAGGAAGTCGCCGCGCCAGAGCATGCCGGTGCCAGCCTTCGCGTGGCGGTAGGCGGCATCCGCGGTCATCGTGTCGTCGGCGATGACGACGCGTTCCGGCGGCGCCCAACCGCTCTCCGAGTGCCAGAGGGCCGACCGAGTCCGCCCGGCCTCCGCCCAGGTGATGCGGGCGGGCCCGGTCGCCGTGTTCGTGCTGGTCATGGGTTCCATCTTTGCGCGGGTGGGGTGGGGTGGGCGTGCCGGGGCCGGCGGAAGAGCACGGGGTGCGGCCCGATCAACGCAGCGCGGGCATGACCTCGCATTCGAAGAGTTCCAGACCCGAGCGGTCGTAGGCGGCCTCCGGGAAGTAGTGGATGGCGTAGCCGAGGCCGCGTGCCTTCATGCCGTTCAGGCGCTCGACGACCTGTTCCGGTGTGCCGACGCACTGCGCCTCGCCGCTGCGGTACTCGGCCATGAATGCCGCCGCGCCCTCCGAACCGAGGTAGGGGGTGACCCGGGCCTCGATGGCGTCGAGACGGTCGGCGACCTCGGCCTCCGTCGCCGCGATCACGGTGTTGTAGTTCGCCGAGCGGGTGATCGCGCCGAAATCGGTGCCTTCCGCCATGCAGTGCGCCTCGAGCAACTCGCTCTTGTGCGAGAAGCCCTCGGGGGAGCCGTCGAAGTTCGTGTAGTTCGCGTACTTCGCCGCGATCTTGAGGGTGACCTTCTCGCCGCCGCCGGCGATCCAGACCGGGATGCCTCCGTCCTGCAGTGGTAGCGGCCGCACGATGGCGCCGTCCACCTGGTAGTGCTGTCCGTCGAGGGTGGCCTTACCGGTGGCCCAGGCCTGGCGCATGATCTGCACGCCCTCGTCGAGGCGTGCGAGGCGCTCGCCGGCGCGCGGGAAGCCATAGCCGTAAGCGCGCCATTCGTGCTCGTACCAGCCGGCGCCGATGCCCATCTCGACGCGTCCGCCGGAGATGATGTCGATGGTCGAGGCGACCTTCGCGAGGTAGGCCGGGTTGCGGTAGCTGATGCAGGTGCACATCTGGCCGAGGCGCACCCGTGTCGTGGTGGCGGCGAACGCGCTCATCAGCGTCCAGGCTTCGTGGGTGGCCTCCTCGCTCGGCACCGGCACGGTGTGGAAGTGGTCGTACACCCAGATCGACTCCCACTCGCCGGCGTCGGCGTGCGCGGCGAGGCCGCTCATGGTCGCCCACTGTTCGACGGGATCGATGTCGACCAGGTCGTGACGCCAGCCCTGAGGTATGAAGAGTCCGAATCGCATGGTTTCGAGCCTACGCGGGGGTAGCGGATGCCGCGTCCTGCGCCCTGCAGTTGCAGCTGGTGCCCGGGACCGGGAAGATCAACACCATGAAGTTCGTTCTGGCCCCCGACTCGTTCAAGGAATCCATGTCGGCCGTCGAGGCCGCCACGGCCCTGGAGCGCGGCATCCGTTCCGTCTTCCCCGGCGCCGAGTGCGTGCGGGTGCCGATGGCCGACGGCGGCGAGGGCACCGTGAACGCGATGGTTGCCGCCTGTGGCGGTGAGATCGTGGAGACCGAGGTTCAGGATGCCCGCGGACGCCCGGTGCTGGCCGCCTACGGCTATGTGGCCGCCGAGCAGCTGGCGATCATCGAGGTTGCGGCGTCGGCCGGCATCCATCTCGTCGCCGCAGCCGACCGGGACGCACGCACCGCCAGCACGTACGGCGTCGGGCAGCTCATCACCGACGCGCTGGACCGCGGTGCGAGCCGGTTCGTGATCGGGCTGGGCGGCTCGGTGACCAACGACGGAGGGGCTGGCATGCTTCACGCCCTCGGCGCTCGTCTGTTCGATTCCGCCGAACGTGACCTGGACTGCGGGGGAGCGGCGCTTGCGCGGCTCTGCCGGATCGACCTGGAAGGATTCGACCCGCGGGCGCGGTCCGCGTCGTTCGAGATCGCGAGCGATGTCGCCAATCCGCTGCTCGGTCCGGGCGGCACCACCGCCGTCTTCGGCCCGCAGAAAGGCGCCGATCCGCAGGCCGTGCAGGACCTCGAGGAGGCCCTCACGGTCTTCGCGCGGGTGCTGACCGCGGATTCCGGGCGTTCCGTGGCGGAGCTGCCCGGCGCCGGCGCGGCCGGCGGGCTCGGCGCGGCCTTCCTCGCCTGCTTCGACTCCCGCATGCGGCGGGGCGTCGAGGTGGTGATGGAGGCCGCCCTCCTCGAGCGTCGCCTGAGCGGGGCCGACTTCGTTTTCACCGGCGAGGGCAGCATCGACGGGCAGACCCTGCACGGCAAGACCCCGCTCGGCGTGGCCGAGGCTGCCGCGCGCAACGGTGTGCCCGTGATCGCGTTCGCGGGCCGGGTAGGACCCGGGTCCGAGGTGCTCTATGACCAGGGCTTCGCCGCGCTGGTGCCGATCGTTCAGGAGGTCAGCGACCTCCCGCAGGCACTGACGGATGGTCCGGCGAACCTCGAACGGGCCGCCGCCACGGTGTGCCGTATCCTCGCCCTCGGGCTGTCGGCCGGGGCGGCCCGCGGGGCGCAGACAAGCTAGGCGACGGGAGCCGGAACGTCACGGACGGCTCGAGATCACACACCCGAGATCACACGCTCGAGATCGTCAGGTACCGCCCTCATTCGCGAGGGTGAGGGCGGCCGCCAGCGCGGTGACGGAGTCGAGGTAGCGGCCGCCGAACGGCACGGGACGCCCCCGGGCGTCGAAACGGTAGACCAACGGCTGTCCGGTGGGCAGGTTCAGCTCGCGGATCTGCCCGTCGGACAGGCCGTCGATCACCGCGCACAGAGCCCGCAGGGAGTTGCCGTGGGCCACCACGAGCACGGTCTCGCCGCGGGCGAGAAGCGGGTCGACGCGCTCGGTGAGGAAGGCATCCACTCGGGTGATGACGTCGCTGAGCGCCTCGGTGCGGTTCAGTGCGGCCGCCGGCAGCGCGCGGAACAGGGCGGTGCCGGCGAACTCGTCGTAGAGCAGGTCGCCCATGGCGGGCGGGGCCTCGGCGACCGAGCGGCGCCAGGCCACGAACTGTTCCTCGCCGAACTCGGCGCGCACATCGTCTTTGGAACGGCCGGTCAGCGCGCCGTAATTGCGTTCGTTCAGTCGCCAGTCGGCGTCGCAGCCGACCGGCGGGTGGGCCAGACCGGCGGCGACGATCGCGGCGGTCTGCCGGGCGCGCGTCAGCGTCGAGGTGAACAGGGTGACAGGTGCTGCAGCGGGTTCCGGTGCCGTGGTCATGGCCGGAGAGCCGGTGCCGGTGGTCGGTGGCCGTTCGCCCGGCAGCGCAAGGTTGAGGAGGACGGTGGCCGTGTGGGCCTCGCGGATCCCCTGATCCGACAGCGGCGCATCCAGCACGCCCGTGAACAGCCCGGCGGCGTTCGCGGTGCTCTGGCCGTGCCGCAGCACGATTAACACCCCCGTTTCACGCACGGTGACCAGCCCTGTTCGAGTCTCAGCCGGCGGATGCCTCAGCCGTCGCGGATCTTCCGCCGCGAATTCTCAGGCTACAGCCCCGCAGCGACCACCGCCCGGCGGGGAGTGGCCGGGTTGAGCGGGAGCGACTCTCGCGGAAGGGGGTGGGCTCAGAAGCCGAAATCGCCGCCGCCGAAATCGCCGCTGCCGGAGTCGCCGCCGGAACCCGCGTCGCCGCCGGAATCGCCGCCGGAGTCGCCGGAACCGGAGTCGGCGCCCGAGGCATCCGCGCCGCCGGAGTCCATGGGCAGGAAGGCGCTCATCAGCGTCGACGCGATGACATAGCCCGCCACGGTGCCGAGCAGGGAGCTGCCGACCATGCTGCCGAAGCTCGGCCCGCCCTGGCCCTGGTTGCCGAAGGCGCGGGTGAGGGTGCCGGGCTGGCGCAGCTCCGCCCGGGTGGCCGCCTGGGCCAGTGTTGCCGGTTCGGCGTTCGCCGGGCGCTCGCTGGCGTTGGCGTTCTCGCTCAGCTGGCGGAACAGCAGGTCGCGTTGCTCATCGTTCAGTTTGCTGAAGGCCTCCGCGTGCACCTGCTCGATCGTCTCGGGCGGTGCCGTGCGCAGTAGGTACTGATAGCGATCGACGGCGATCTCGTCGTCGGTGCGCTGCGGTGCGGCCGCGCGTCGCTGCTGTTCCGGCTGCTGGGGCTCGGTTCCGAAGAGGCGGTCGAAGAATCCCATGGTGTGCTCCTCTGGCTCGGGTGGTCTGGGGCGTTGGTCTCTACGATTCCACCCGTCGCTGGGTAGGCGCTGGAACCGTGCGCTCAGCGCTGCCGCGCGGCCGCCACGATCACGGCGATGCGGCCCGGAACCGAGTCGTCCTGGAGCGCAGTCACGTCGCCGAGCGCACGACCGGCCACGATATCGCCGAGGAGGCGACGCATGATCTTGCCCGAGCGGGTCTTGGGCAGGTCAGGCACAACGAACACCTCCTGCGGCCGGGCGACGACCCCGATGGCCTGCGTGACGTGCGCGCGCAGCAGCGGCTCGAGGGTGCCCCGGGCGGCCAGCCAGACCGCGGGGTCGCCCAGGTTGCCGCGCTCGCCGGAACCGCTGGTGGCGCGCGGTGCCGCGGCCGGGATCACGAAGGCCGCGATGGCCTCGCCTGTTCTCGCATCCGTCACGCCGACGACGCCGGCCTCGCCGACCAGCGGATGTGCGACGAGCGCCGACTCTATCTCGATCGTCGACAAGCGGTGCCCGGACACGTTGATGACGTCGTCGACGCGGCCGAGGAGCCAGATGTCGCCGTCGTCGTCGTATTTCGCGCCGTCGCCGGAGAAGAAGAAGCCCTGCTTCGCGAACCGGGCCCAGTAGGAGTCGCGGTAGCGCTCGGGGTCGCCCCAGACGGTGCGGGCCATGCCTGGCCAGGTGCCCTCGATCACGAGGTAGCCGCCGGAGCCGAACGGCACCGGCCGGCCGTGGTCGTCGACGACGTGGGTCGTCAGGCCCGGCAGGGCGCGCAGGGCCGAACCGGGCTTGAGCGTGCTGACGCCCGGTAGCGGCGCCATCACGGCGGCGCCGGTCTCAGACTGCCACCAGGTGTCCACGATGGGGGCGCTGCCGGCGCCGATGTTCTCGCGGAACCACACCCAGGCCTCCGGGTTGATGGCCTCGCCGACCGACCCGAGCAGACGGATGCTGGACAGGTCGAACTCGCTCGGCAGCCCTTCCGGGAACCACGTCATCAACGTGCGGATGAGTGTTGGCGCCGTGTAATAGGTGGTCACTCCGTAGCGCTCGATGATCTCGAGGTGCCGGCCCGGATGCGGGGTGTTCGGCGTTCCCTCGTAGATCACCGAGGTGGTGCCGTTGGAGAGCGGCCCGTAGTGCACATAGCTGTGAGCGGTAACCCAGGCCAGGTCGGCCGTGCACCAGTGCACGTCGTCGTCCTTGACGTCGAAGACGGCCCAGTGGCTCCAGGAGGTGTGCGTGAGGTACCCGCCGCTGGTGTGCACGAGCCCCTTCGGAGTACCCGTCGTGCCCGAGGTGTAGATGATGAACAGCGGGGTCTCCGCGTCGAAGTACGCGGGTTCGTGCACGGGGGAGGCGAGGTCGACGCTGTCGTGCCACCAGACATCCCGGCCCGGCGTGAAGGGGATGTCGGGGGTCAGGTCGCCGGTGCGGCGCACCACGAGCACGTGCTCGATCGAGTCCACGCCCGCGACGGCCTCGTCGGCCGCGGCCTTGACCGGCACGGCCTGACCCCGGCGGAACTGGCCGTCGGTGGTCACGAGCAGCTTCGCGCCGGTGTCCTCGACCCGGAACCGCAGCGCCTCGGCGGAGAAGCCGCCGAAGACGAGCGAGTGCACGGCGCCGAGGCGCGCGATGGCGAGGGTGATGATGATGGTTTCGAGGATCACCGGCAGGTAGAGCACGACCCGGTCGCCCGGCACGATGCCGAGGTCGGTAAGCGTGTTGGCGGCGCGGTTCACCGCGCGTTCGAGTTCGGCATAGGTGATCGTTCGGCGGTCGCCGGGCTCTCCCTCGAAGTAGAAGGCGACCTTGTCACCCTTGCCGGCGGCCACGTGCCGGTCGACGCAGTTGACGGCCACGTTGAGCTTGCCGCCCGCGAACCACTCGGCGCGGGGAATGGAGAGCACGCCGTCGGCGTCCGCCCTGGCCGGCTGCCAGGTGTGGTCGGTGTGCCACGGCTCGGCCCAGTCGAGGCGGTTGGCCTGCTCGGCCCAGAACGCGATCGGATCGGCGGCGGCCCGGTCCCACCAGGTGGCGTCGACGTTGGCCTGCGCCGCGAAGGCGGCCGGGGCCGGGTAGCGCCGGGTTTCAGTCAGGAGATTACGGATGGTGGCGCTCGCCGGATCGAACGGGGCCGGCATCGGCGTCAGGCCCATTTGCGGTTCGCCCAGCGCTCGAAGAGGCCAACGGCGGCATCCGTCAGCTTGCCGAGGATGGCGAGCAGGATGATGGCGAGCAGGATGCGGTCGATGCGGCCGTTGTTCTGGGAGTCGATCAGCAGGAAGCCCAGCCCCATCGAGGAGGCGATCAGCTCGGCGGCCACGAGGAACAGCCAGGCCTGGGCCAGAGCCAGCCGCAGCCCGGAGACCACGGCGGGGATCACCGCGGGCAGCTGCACGGCCGTGAACAGGCGCGCCCTGCGCAGGCCGAACGCGCGGCCCGCCTCCACGAGCTGACGGTCGACGTGGCGCAGCGCCGCCGACACGGTCGTGTAAACGGGGAAGAAGGCGCCGATGGCGATCAGGGTGAGCTTGGACTCCTCGCCGATCTTCAGCCAGAGGATGAGCAGGGGAACCCAGGCGAGCGACGGCACCGCCCGGATGGCGCCAAGGGTAGGGGCGAACAGTAAGTCGGCGGCCCGGGACAGGCCGATTAGGGCGCCCAGGGCGATGCCCAGGGCGGCGCCGACGGCGAAACCGATGAGCACTCGCTGGGTGGAGATCGCCGCGTACTGGCCGAGCAGCCCGCTCGCGAACAGGTCGACGCCGGCCTGCCAGACCATCGCGGGGGAGGGCAGTTGGGCCATCGTGAACACGCCGAGCGCGGTGGTGAGCTGCCAGGCCGCGAGGATCAGGACCGGCAGGACCGCTCCGCCGCCGAGGGCGATCCAGCCGCGCGAGGCGAGCGGCCGGCGCGGGGCACGCGCCGTGCGGGCGGCGGGGGCGGATGCAGCGAATGCGGCGGCGGCGGTGGCGTCGGGCACGGTCCGGGCCGACGTGCGCGGCAGCGTGCGGGGCACAGTCTCGGTCATGGTCGCGTCCTCTCGGTGGGTGGCGCTGGTGGGGCCGGGGTGCTGGGTGCAGGGGGTGCTGGTGGTGCGGGTGTCCGGGGCGGTTGCCCGCCCCGGACGGCGCTACGGTGGTTCCTGATTACTTCGTGACGACCGACGGGTCGGCCTTCGTGGCGAAGCTGTCGTTGACGATCGTGTCGAGGGCGTCGTCGATCTGGCTCTGCGCTGCCACGTCACCGGCGGCGACGAAGGTCGGGCCGATCTTCTTCAGCACCGTGAGCTGGGCCTTGCCGGGCACGTTGTCCACGTCGAGGTTGGAACGCTCGGTGATCACCGTGGTGGCCACGGCGAGGTCGAGGCCCGAGACGCCGGCCAGGATCTCGGCGGTCTGGTTGGGGTTCTCCAGCGCCCAGGCGCGGGCGTGCTCATAGACGTCGACGACGGTCTGGGCCACATCGGGCTTCTCGGTCAGGAAGCTTTCGGTGGCGTTGAGGAACCCGTAGCTGTTGAAGTCGACGTTGCGGTAGAGCAGCTCCGCGCCGGCAGCCTCGGCACCGGCCATGATCGGGTCGAGTCCGGCCCAGGCGTCGACCGAGCCGTTCTGGAGGGCAGCCCAGCCGTCGGCGTGCTGCAGGTTCTGCACGGTCACGTCGTCGAGGGTGAGTCCGGCCTCCTCCAGAGACTGGAGCAGGAAGAAGTAGGGGTCGGTGCCCTTGGTGGCGGCGATCTGCTTGCCCTTGAGATCGGCGACGTCGGTGATCGCGGAGTCGCCGGGAACGACGAGGGCCGCCCACTCGGGCTGCGAGAAGATGTCGATGACCTGGATCGGCGAGCCGTTCGAGCGGAACAGCAGCGCGGCCGAGCCGGCGGTGGAACCCACGTCGATGGCATTGGCGCGCAGTGCCTCGTTGGCCTTGTTGGAGCCGGCCGACTGCACCCAGTTCACGGCGATGTCCTGGTCGCTGAGGGCATCCTCGAGCCAGCCCTGGTCCTTGATCACCAGGCTGAGCGGGTTGTAGGTGGCGAAGTCGATGTTGAGGGTGCCGCCGGTGGTGACGGTGGTCTTACCCGCTTCAGCGGCCTCGGCCGGCTCGGCGACCGGCTGGTTTTCACCCGCGACGCAGCCGGTGAGCAGCAGGGCGGCGGCGGTTGCGACGGCAAGGAGTGCGATTCGTGTGGTGGAGCGGTGCTGTGTCATCGGGATCTCTCAGTTGATTGGGCAGCGGATGCTGCACCCGGTGTGGGAAAGCGGTGGTGAAAGCAGTGCGGTGGTGAAGTGGTGAGGCAGAAAAGTCAGTAGGGGAAGGCCGGGATGGTAGAGGTCGCGGCGAGCCCGCGTGCCTCGCCGTGGCGGTCGATGCCGAGCCCGGCGAGAAGTCGTCCGCGCAGTTCGGCGAGTTCCGCCGAGCCGCGGTCGCGGGGGCGGGCCCCGGGAACGGTGAGTTCCTGCACGATGGTCGCGCCGGCGCGGGTGTCGTTGTCGGGCCGGCCGAGCAGGATGATCCGGTCGGCCAATTGCAGCGCCTCGTCGACGTCGTGCGTGACCAGGAGGACCGTCGTCGGCGCCTGGGCGTGCACGTCGAGCAGGAGGTCCTGCATCTTCAGGCGGGTGAGCGCGTCGAGGGCGCCGAACGGTTCGTCGAGCAGCAGAACGCCCGGGTTGCGGGCCAACGCCCTGGCGAGGGAGGCACGCTGCGCCATCCCGCCGGAGATGGCCTGGGGGCGGTGGCCGGCGAACGCGGCCAGACCGACCAGCTCGATCAGTTCGGCGACGCGGGCGCGGCCGGCGGCCCGCGGGGTGCCGCGGGGCAGTCCCAGTGCGACGTTCTCGGTGACGGTGCGCCAGGGCAGCAGGCGCGGCTCCTGAAATCCGACCGCGCAGCGCGGGTCGATGCCGGCGACGGGCGAGCCGTCGATTCTCACCTGGCCGGTGGTCGGGGAGTCGAGGCCGCCCGCGATGCGGAGCAGAGTGGACTTGCCGCATCCGCTCGTGCCCAGAATCGCCAGCACCTCGCCGGGCCGCACCGTGAGGGAAACCTCGCGGAGCACCGGGGGTAGGGCGGTGGCCCCGCGGGTCGTGGCGGGGGCGAACGTGCGGCCGATCGCCTCGAACTCGACTGTGCAGGCCGAGTTTCCGGTCGTGGCCGTGGTTCTGACCGTGGATCTGGACGCCGCGCCGCGCACGGACGCCGGATCGGCGAACGCCTCGTGTGGTGCGGCGCGGTGCGGCATGGGCGGCTTTCGGTCGAGGGAGGGGAAGAGTTGCTTGACGTTAGCCGAGGGCAGACGGATGCTGCTGGGCCGGCCGCAACCCGACGTAACACGCGGCGCTTCTTCTTGGGATGATGGGGCCATGACTCGAACCGTTTCCGGAGCCCGTGTGCTCATTACCGGTGCCGCCAGCGGCATGGGCCGCCTCTATGCCGAGCGGGCCGTCGCCGAGGGCGCGAAAGCCGTGATCCTCTGGGACCGGGACGCCGGGGCGCTGACCCGTGCGGCCGGCATCCTCGGCGATCGGGCCGGCGAGGGCACGCTCGTTGTCCCGTATGTCGTGGACATCGCCGACCTCGGCGCGATCGCCCAGACCGCCCAGCGGGTGCGCACGGAGGTCGGCGACCCGGACATCGTGATCAACAACGCCGGCATCGTGCGCGGAGCCTTCTTCTGGGAGCACGACAACGGCGCGGACACGCGGCCGACCATGCAGATCAACGCGCTCGCGCCGATGTACATCGCCCGGGAGTTCCTCCCGGCGATGATGGCCAATCGCGGTCGTGCGTCGCGTATCGTGAACATCGCGTCGGCGGCCGGGATGCTCTCGAACCCTCGGATGAGCGTCTATGCGGCGTCGAAGGCGGCCCTGATCGGGTGGGGCGACTCGCTGCGTCTGGAGCTCAAGCAGCAACGGTTCGGGCACGTGAAGGTCACGACCGTCTGCCCCAGCTACATCTCGACCGGGATGTTCGAGGGTGCCCGCGGTCCGCTGCTGACGCCGGTGATGACGCCGGAATACGTGGTCGAACGGGTCTGGCAGGCGATGCTCGCGGGCAAGCCCATGCTCACCATGCCGTGGACGGTCGTGCTCTCGAAGGTGGTCCGCGGTCTGCTGCCGCTGCCCCTGTGGGACGTCGTCGCGGGTCGGGTCTTCGGTGTCTACGGCTCCATGGACAAATTCACCGGTCGCCCCTGACCCGAGCCCCGGTGGTCGAGCCTGTCGAGACCCGGCGACCCGCCCCGCCGCCGCCCCCCACGACGCTGGTCGAGCCTGTTAAGACCCGGGACGAGAGCCGCGCCCTACAGCCCCACCCGCTTGCTCGGCAGTGCGATCAGTGTCTGTTCCGGGTCGTTCTCCACCGGTGGCCGCAGCCAGTGTTGCGTTCCGGTGCGGGTGATCTTCCAGTGCTGGTTGTGCAGCAGTAGATGGTGCGGGTGGCAGAGCAGTACTTCTTCGGCGAGGTTGGTGTCTCCGCTGTCGGTGAGCCAGTCGTTGATGTGGTGGGCTTCGGTCCAGGCTGGTGATCTGTCGCAGTCGACCCACCGGCATCCGCCGTCGCAGAGCACCCGGTCGATGGTTTCCTGCGAGATGGGGACCGGGTTGCCTTGGATCTGCCCGTGAGCGGCGGGTTCGGCGGCACCCGGCTCGGCGGGTTCGGCTGTGAGGGCCTTCTCGGTCACGATCACGCGCACCGCCGGGCGGCGTCCGCCGAAGACCCGGCCCGGGTCGGCCTCGCCGGCGACCTTCGGCAGCTGCACGAGGGAGTCCGTGTTGATCTGCTCGGTGCTGCGCGGGTCGTCCTGCATTTTTTGGGCCCAGGCGGCGCGTTCCGGGTCGACGAAGCGCACTCCGCCGCGGCGGGGGCTGGTGATGGAGTCGAAGGTGGAGAGCACGAATTCGCCGTCTTCGGGGGCGAAGAGCCCGTTCAGGCGCACGTTGTCATTGCTCAGCCGGTAGACCTTCAGGTAGCGGTCGTCGTGGGCCTGCTTCTCGTGGGCGGTGATGCCGGCCTGATCGAGCCGGTCGCGCATCCGGCGGGCCCGTTTGAAGACCTCGTCGGCATTCAGTGACGGTGCCTCGGTGAGGAGCGCCGCGAGGGCCACCCGGAGCTTCTCCGCGGTGACTGCCGCGTCGATCTGGCCGAGCCCGGCCCGGATCGCCTCGGCCGCGTCAACCGAGAGCGTGCCGGCGGTGACGGCCCGGGCGATCGGCGCCTGCCAGGGCACCTTCGCGGTGAACGCCGCGACGTCGACAGCATCCGCGACGTCGACAGCATCGGCATCGGCGTCGGCGTCGGGCGTCGAGAGCGTCGAGAGTGCCTCTTCGACCAGCTTGTCGGCCGCCTCGGTGTCGGCCATCATCGTGCCGACCGCGACGAGCTTGTACGCGTCACCGTTGGATGAGCCGGTCCAGTTCTGGATCAGGGCCTCGGGCGAGAGGAACCCCTGCTGCGCGGCCAGCCCCGAGTGGCCGAGTTCCGGGCGGGACCGGCGGGCGATGGTTGCGGCCATCAACGCGGCATAGGTGTCGAGCAGACGGCGCGCGCCGGCCATCCGCTTCTGGCCGGCCAAAGCCTCGGCGTCGGGAAGAGTCGCGAGGTCGGCGCTCGAGGAGCCCAGCAGGGCGACGGCGTCGGCCGCCTGCCTGAGGTCATCCGCGAGTTCGTCATGTTATGCGGATAACTTAAGGAGCACACGTAGTCGAGTGTCACTCATCTTTTGTGGATAAAAGTTTCGTATCTTTGTTCAGCAGCCCGGCTGTTTGGCCGCGCGGCGCCACCGAGTCAGCGCTGAGCCCGCGGCCTGACCGGCAGCAACGCTCGGTGCCGTGGCGCAGGTTGGGGACGACGGCGGAGCCTCTCACGTGCGCCCGCTTTACCGAACGCGTGCCGGGAGGTGCGGTGTGGCACGGGAGCCCTGAAGACTGACTCGCCGGTTCTCGACGGGCTTGACCGCCGACGGGGCCGCGACTTCGAGGCGCAGACAGGCCCAGGCCCAGGACTGACGCGGGTCGCCCCGCCGACAGGTCCGCTACCGGCAGGTCTGTGACTTTCGGATGGATCCGTCCGAGTTCTAGCAGACCCAGAAGGGTGCCGTCTCTGTAGGTATCTCGCTGAATCTCCATGGTCTCCTTCGCGCCGTACCGGGCATGCTACTTCGCTGCACTGTTCCTCCGGGCTCGTTGACAGCGGCCTTCGCGGGGACCTAGTATGAAATCGTTTCCATGGAAACGATTCCACGACTACATTGATACCCGCACGAACACGAAGAGGTGAGAGATGGTTGCCATCACGATCAAGGATGTCGCCGCCCTGGCCGGCGTCTCCGTGGCCACGGCCTCCCGGGTCCTGTCCGGCAGCCCGGCCACCTCGCCCGCGGCTCGGGCCGGCGTCGCCGCCGCGGCCGCCCAGCTCGACTATCGGCCCAACGCCCAGGCCCGCGCCCTGCGCAGCACCCACACCGAGTCCATCGGCCTGCTGGTGTCGGATGTGCGCAACCCCTTCTTCGCCGACCTCGCCCACACGGTCGAACAGGCCGCCCTGGCTGCCGGCTATGTCACGCTGCTCGGCAACGCGAATGAGCGCAAGGAACAGCAGGACCGGTACCTGGACACCCTGATCTCCAGGCGAGTGGACGGCATCGTCGTGGCACCGCTCGGGGACGGCAGCGGCAGCATCCGTTCGCTGATCGAACGCAAGATCCCGACCGTCTTCGTGGACCGCACCGTGGACGGCCTCGATGTGCCGAGCGTGACCACGGACAGCGAAACCGGCATCCGCCAGGCTGTTGCACACCTGGCCGCGGCCGGCCACACCCGCATCGGCTACATCTCGGGCCCGCAGGCCATTTCGACCGGCCGGGACCGGTTCGCCGCCTTCACTCGCGCGGTGGCCGAGTTCGGCCTCAGCCAGGACCCCGACCTGGTCTACTTCGGCGACTTCCAGGCCGCCAGTGGCTCGGCCGGCGTGCACGCGCTGCTCGAACTGCGCCAGCCGCCCACCGCCCTGCTCGCCGCCGACAGCCCGATGGCCGTGGGCGCGATCGCCATTCTTCACAAGCGCGGGCTGCGTATCGGCCGGGACGTGGCTCTGATCGCGTTCGACGACATCGAGTGGTTCGCCCTGCTCGACCCGGCGCTCAGCGTCATCTCGCACAGTGTCGAGGACATGGGCCGGATCGCCGTGAAGATGCTGCTCGAGGTCATTGGCGGAGGCACCCCCGAGTCGGTGGTGCTGCCCAGCGAACTGATCATCCGGGCGTCGTCCTCGGCGCCCATCTCAGGAGTGCCCGATTCACCCGCAGCCGTTTCACCCGCATCCGGGCCGAGCCCGAGGAAGAACTGACATGAGTCAACAACCACTGGTCACCCTGCAGAACGTGGGCAAGACCTTCGGACCGGTGACGGTCATCAAAGACGTCACCGTCAGCGTCTACGCCGGCAAGGTGCAGGTGCTGCTGGGCGAGAACGGCGCCGGCAAGTCCACCCTGATCAAGATGATGGCGGGGGTGTACCAGCCGGACGCCGGCCACATCGTGGTGGACGGGCAGACAGTCACCCTGCCCACCACCCGCGCGGCCGAGGAACTCGGCATCGCCACGATCCACCAGGAACTGAACCTCGTTCCCACCATGAGCATCGCCGAGAACGTGATGCTGGGGCGGATGCCCACCAAGCACGGCCTGGTCGACCGCAGCGCCCTGCGCAATCGGGCGCGTGCCGCCCTCGCCCTGATCGGCCTCGACGTCGACGTGGACACCCTGGTCGGCGACCTCGGCATCGCCCGGCAGCAGCTGGTCGAGATCGCCAAGGCGCTCAGCATCAACGCCCGCATCCTGATCCTGGATGAGCCCACCGCGGCCCTGACCCGCCACGAGACCGAGAGCCTGTTCGCCGTGATGACCGACCTGCGCCGCCGTGGGGTGGGCATGCTGTTCATCAGCCACCACCTTGACGAGATCGCCGAGGTCGGCGACACCGTGACCGTGCTGCGCGACGGCGAGTTCATCGCCGAGGTGCCGGCCTCCACCCCCGAAGACGACCTCGTGAAGCTGATGGTCGGCCGCAACATCGAAGACCATTTCCCGCGGTCGGCCGGCGACGTGAGCCAGGCGACCGAGATCCTCACGGTCGACAAGCTCACCTCGGCCGGCTCGTTCAGCGACATCAGCTTCAGCGTCAAGGCGGGCGAGGTGCTTGGCATCGCCGGGCTGGTCGGCGCGGGGCGCACCGAACTGATCCGCGCGATCGCAGGCGCCGACCGGTACACCTCCGGCACGGTCGCCGTGCGCGGCCGGCAGCTGCCGAACGGCAGCATCCAGGCGGCAATCGCAGCGGGCATCGGGCACGTGCCCGAAGACCGCAAGGGACAGGGGCTGGTGCTCGACGCATCCGTCAACGACAACCTCGGCTACGCCACGCTCGCCGCCACCGCGAAGCTGGGTCTGGTCGACTTCGCCGGCCAACGCAGCCGGGCCGCCGAGGTGGCCATGAAACTGCGCATCCGGATGCACACCATCGACCAGTCGATCGGCGCACTCTCCGGGGGCAACCAGCAAAAAGCCGTGTTCGGCCGCTGGATCATCGCCGCCTCCACGGTGCTGCTCCTCGACGAGCCCACCCGCGGCGTCGATGTGGGCGCCAAGGTCGAGATCTATGAACTGATGAACGCGATCACGGCGGCCGGGGGAGCGATTCTGATGGTCTCCAGTGAACTGCCCGAGATTCTCGGCATGAGCGACCGCATCCTCGTGATGCGCGACGGCCGGATCGCCGGCGAGCTCACCGCCGCCGAGGCCACCCAAGACGCAGTCATGACACTCGCCGCCCGCGATGTCGACGAGAAGTACGAATAGAGATAGGGAAGCCACCATGTCCACCACAACCCTGCCGTTGAAGCGCCGCGGTCTCGACTACAAGAAGTTCCTCGCCAACAACGGCGCCCTCGTCGGCCTCGTCGTTCTCTGCATCGCCCTGTTCATCGCGACTCCCGACTTCCTGACCGCGCAGAACCTGCTCAACATCGGCATCCAGGTGTCCACGGTGGCCGTGCTGGCCTTCGGGATGACCTTCGTCATCGTGGCCGGCGGGATCGACCTCTCGGTGGGTGCCGTGGCGGCCCTGTCGGCCATGTCGTCGGGCTGGATGTTCGCCAGCGCCGGCCTCCCCGGCTGGATCGCCCTCCTGGGTGGTCTGTTCGTCGGAGCCCTGGCCGGCACCATCAACGGTTTGGCCAACGCCTCCGGCAAGCTGCCCTCGTTCATCGCCACGCTCGCCATGCTCAGCGTGGCCCGCGGACTGACCCTGGTCATCTCCGACGGCCGTCCGATCTCGACGCCGGCCGAGGTCTCCTTCCTCGGCGGCAACCTGGGCCCGGTGCCGATGCCGATCATCATCCTTGTGCTCGCCGCCCTGGCCGCTTCCTTCCTGCTCAACCGGACTGTCATCGGCCGCTCGATGTACGCGGTCGGCGGCAACGCCGAAGCCGCCCGGCTGTCGGGACTGCCGGTCAAGCGCATCCTGGTCACCGTCTTCGCCCTGGCCGGACTATTCGCCGCACTTGCCGGGCTCCTGCTCGCCGGGCGCCTCGACTCCGCGCAGCCGCAGGCCGCGGCGGGCTACGAACTCGACGCCATCGCGGCCGTCGTGATCGGCGGTGCCTCCCTCGCCGGTGGCCTCGGCAAGATCTCAGGCACTTTCGTGGGTGCCCTCGTGCTCGTCGTCATCCGCAATGGCCTGAACCTGCTCAACGTGACATCGTTCTGGCAGCAGGTTGTGATCGGACTCGTGATCGCCCTCGCCGTGGGCGTCGACGTGCTCCGCCGCAAGACCCGCAGCAGCTGACCAGGCCGGCGGCCGACATCCGTCACCCCCTCTACCTTTCTCCTCACCCATCAATAACCACAAAGGAATACACAATGAAGTCCTCCTCGTTTCGCAAAATCGCGGCGCTGACCGCCACCGCCGCCCTGATTCTGGTGGGCACTACGGCCTGCGGCCGTGGTGGCGGGTCTGAGGCGTCGGGCACTAAGATCGTGCTGGCCGTCTCCACCCTGAACAACCCGTTCTTCGTGGAACTGCGCGACGGCGCGCAGGCTGCCGCCGACGAGGCCGGCGTGCAGCTGAACATCGTCGACGCCCAGAACGACTCGGCCACGCAGGCCAATCAGCTCGCCACCGCCGCCTCCGGCAGCACCAAGGCCGTCATCGTGAACCCGGTGGACTCCGACGCAGCCTCCTCCGCCGTGAACGACCTCCTCAGCGCGGGTATTCCGGTCATCGGGGTCGACCGCACGGTCAACGGCGCCGACCTGAACTCACTCGTCGCCAGCGACAACGTGGCCGGTGGCCGTCAGGCTGCCGACGCCCTCGCCGAGGCCATGGGCGAAACGGGCAGCGTCATCCACCTGCAGGGTGTCTCCGGCACCTCGGCCAGCCGTGACCGCGGCCAGGGCTTCGAAGAGGGCATGAAGGCCTACCCGAACATCACCGTGGTCGCCAAGCAGACCGCCAACTTCGACCGCGCCGCCGCGCTCGACGTGACCACGAACCTGCTGCAGGCCAACCCCGGCGCGACCGGCCTCTTCGCTGAGAACGATGAAATGGCGCTCGGCGCCATCCAGGCGCTCGGGTCGCGGGCCGGCACCGAGGTCGCGGTCGTCGGCTTCGACGGCACGGCCGACGGACTCGCCGCCATCGAGGCAGGCACCCTGGTTGCCACCATCGCTCAGCAGCCGGCCGAACTCGGCAAGCTCGCCGTTGAACTGGCCATCAAGGCCATCGCCGGCGACACGATCGAGAAGACCGTTCCGGTCGAGGTCGTCTCCGTCACGAAGACGAATGTCGGCGACTTCGCCAAGTGAGTTACTCCGCCAGCACGGTCGTCGTCGTCGGGTCGATCAACGTCGACCAGCTGATCACCATCGAACGCCACCCGCTGCCCGGTGAGACCCTCATCGGAACGTCGATGGAGCTCCTCCCCGGAGGAAAAGGAGCCAACCAGGCCGTCGCGGCCGCCCAGCTGGGCGCCGCGGTGAGTATGGTCGGCCTGGTCGGCCGGGATCCGCAGGCCGAGGTCGCGACTGCGATCCTGACCCGCTCCGGAGTGAACTTGTCGAATGTGCGCGCGGTGGACGGCCCGACCGGCCTGGCACTCGTCACGGTCGCCGCCGACGGCGAAAACACCATCGTGATCATCCCCGGCGCCAACGCACTGCTGGGCGCGGAGGCCGTTGAGGCCAGCGCGACCGTCATCGCGGAGGCCGCCGTGGTGGTGCTTCAGGGTGAGATTCCCGCGGAGGGCATCGTGGCGGCAATGCGGCTGGCCACCGGCCGGGTGGTGCTGAACCTGGCGCCCGTGATCGAACTGGATGCCGCGAGCATCCGTCGGGCCGACCCGCTGGTCGTCAACGAGCACGAGGCTGCCCTCGTGCTCGCGCAGCTCGCCCCGAAAATGGTCATCCCCACCGAGGACGCCGAGCTCGTCGCCCGGCTCCTCGACTGGGGCGTTCCCTCGGTCGTGCTCACCCGCGGTGCGAAGGGCGCGATCTGCGCCGACCGGGACGGTACCCACAGTCTGGCGTCGCCACGGGTCGTTGCCGTGGACAGCTCGGGCGCCGGCGACGCATTCGTCGGCGCCCTCAGCGCGCAGCTCGCGGCCGGGTCGAGCCTGTCCGAGTCCGTGCGCCGGGCCGTGCGCGTGGGTGCCTTCGCAGTGCAGTCGCGCGGCACGCAGACGTCGTATCCCTCCCTGGCCGACGAGCTGCCGCTGGTACGCGCATGAAGCGCCGCGGCATCCTGAACGCCGACCTCTCCGGCGCCCTGGCCCGCCTCGGACACACGGATGTCGTTCTCCTCGCGGACTGCGGCATGCCGATCCCGGCCGGCGTTCCCGTGATCGACCTGGCGCTTGTGCATGGTGTGCCGCGCTTCGAGCAGGTGCTCGACGCCCTGCTCGAGGAGATGGTGTTCCAGCGCTGCGTGGCCGCGGAGGAGTCGAAAACCGCCCCCGCCGGGGTCTGGCTGGCCGACCGGTTCGACGCGATCGAGTACATCAGCCACGCCGAGTTGAAGGACCTGTCGGCCTCGGCGAAGCTATTCATCCGTTCGGGGGAGGCGACGCCGTTCGCGAACGCGGCGCTGGTCTGCGGCGTCTCGTTCTAGACGTCTCGTTCTAGGCGTCTCGTTCCCGAACGAATTGGTTCACACCGAACCCGGTTGAGCTACGGGTGACGGATGCCCCGGCCGGCCAGCACGGCCCGGTAGCCCTCGCGGTAGGTCGGATAGCTGAACGTGAAACCCGTGCCCAGCAGCAGCTGGTTGCGGAGGCGTTTGTCGCCTCCGCGCTGGCTGTCCCGCGGGACGGGCCGAGTGGGCGCGGCAGTCGTTGTGCCGGGAGCGCCGGGTGCCTCAGGCTTAGGGGCCGGCAGTCCAAGCTCCTCGGCAAGGAACGCCAGCACCTCACCGCCGCGCACCGGCGCGCTGTCGACGCCGAGATAGAGGGTCGCCGGTGCTTCCTCCCGCAGCATCAGGTGCACGATCGCGGCCGCGGCATCATCCCGGTGGATGCGGTTCGTGTGGCGGGCCGAGGCCGACGCGGTGGTGCGGCCGCTCCGCACCTGGGTGATCAGGCGCTCCCGGCCGGGGCCGTAGATGCCCGACAGGCGGAAGACGACAGCCGCGGGGATGCGGGCGTGCAGCATCCGTTCGGCCTCGAGCAGAATGGCGTCGGTGCCCGGCCGCGGGTTGGCCGGCGTCTGCTCGTCGACCCAGCTCTCGTCGGACACGTCGTAGACGGCGGTCGACGACACCAGCAGCACGCGGCGGGGCGTGACGCCGGCCTCGTCGAGCGCGTCGAGGAGGTTCTGCAGACCGTCCACGTAGGCCGCCCGGTAGACCGCGGGGCTGGGGTTGCCCGCGGCGATCGCCACGATCACGATCTCGGTGCCGGCCGGCACGACCGGCTTGTGCGCGCTGAGGTCGACGGACTGGCCCTCGATGCCGGCGGGGAGAACGGCCGCGTTGCGGCGCAACCCCACCACCCGGTGCCCGAGCGCCGCGAAACGCAGGCCCACCTCCGTGCCGAGGTCCCCGCATCCTGCAATGAGTACCTTCATCTCGCTCCTCTTGTCTGCTTCCAACGCTAGCGGCACTCTCTGAACGCTGACAGTCGACGCAGTAGGCTCGGTGGGTGAGCGAATCATTCCGCAGCATGCTGCGTTCCCTGCCGGATTTTCCCGTCGATCTGCCGATTTTCGACCCGGCGTCGGCGCCACTCGACCCGGCTGTACTGTTCCGGTCGTGGCTTGATGAGGCCCTCGCGGCCGGGGTTTCCCAGCCGCACGCCTTTAGCCTGGCGACCGTCGGCGCCGAGGGCATGCCGTCGTCGCGCATGCTCATCCTCAAGAATCTCGACGCCGAGGGCTGGCACTTCGCCACCTCGCGGGCGTCGCGCAAGGGCCGGGAGCTGACGGAGCATCCGTTGGCCGCGATGAATTTCTTCTGGTCGGCGCTGGGCCGCCAGGTGCGCGTGGTCGGCCCGGTCGCCGAGTTGTCGACGGATGCCTCGGCGGCCGACTGGTCCGAACGGCCCGGCGCCGACGGATCAGAGAACCCCACCTGGCAGCTGTACGCCCTGCGCCCGGTCGAGGTCGAATTCTGGCAGGCCGACCCCGGCCGCCGGCACGTGCGCCACCGCTACCTGATTCCCGCCGAGGGCTGAGCGCGCTCGGGCTGAGGGGGACTACTTCCAGCGGCGGGCGGACCCGGTGAGGAACTGCACATAGCCGACCAGTGACGCGTAGGAACACAGCACCTGGTCGCCGAGCAGATAGGCCAGGTAGCCGAACCGGTTGCGTCGCATTTCCAGACCGAGCGGACCGAAGACCCGGCGGCTCTGGAACATGCGCAGACTTCCGTAGATCACCAGGGTGATCGGAAGCACGGCCAGCGCCCAGATCGAGACCACGGCCGTGTTGCCGAAGACGGCGAACAGCACGAGGCCGGGCACCCAGAACAGCCCGTCCACTCCTGCATGCGGGTGGGCAGGTTGATGCGGGAGTTGCGCACGAGAACCGCGCCGGCCACGGCAACAGTGTCTGCCGGGGCGGATTCAAGCCGGGAGATCAGGTGGCGCGGGGCCTTCCGGTGCAGCAGCGTGTCCGCGTCGACCGTGATCAGATAGGGCGTGGTCACGTGGGTCAGTGCGGAGTTCAGCGCGTTCGACTTGCCGGGGACAGGTTGCCGCACGACCAGCAGGTCCACGTCGGATTCGATGGCGGCGACGTTGGCGAACCGCGCCGTAGCGTCATCGGAGCCGTTGTCGGCGAGGATCACCGTCACCTCGCCGGCGTAATCGCTCCCGCCGATGCAGCGGATCGCCTCCCGGAGACCGTCCTGCTCGTTTCGGGCGGCCACGATGATGGTCAGGGGGGTGACCGGATCGGGGACCCGGAACGGCGGCTGGCGATCCAGCAGGAGCGACAGGCTTAGAAACGCCACCACGAAGCCAGGCAGGAATGCCACCAGGAAGACGATGATCCACGCCGCCGGTTCGCCGGTCAGGCGGGTCAGGTCCTGGATCCACGGCAGCGAGATCCAAACGGATGCGTCGGTCCAGCTGAGCGCGAACAGAACGGACAGCCAGAACTTCACGGCGACGGAGAGGCAGAGCCGGCGCCCGGGCGTCCGGTGGAGGGCAGCGGGCTCAGCGCACGCTGTCGGCGATGCCGGCGGTGCCGGCGCGGTTGGAGCGCGGGCATGTGAGCCCCAGGTGCGGGCTGTGTGACTCACGGCTGCGGCATCTGTCCCCCGGGTTGTTACTAGAAACGTACGCCGCGACGGGCCCGCTGAGGAGTTGCCGAATACACCAGTTCGGAGAGCTAGAAGTCCTCGTAGGTGAAGGCCTCCTCGGCGAGAAGCTGGGTCCAGGGCTCCGGTCGTTGGGAGCGGACTTGTTGCAGCGTGACGGTCGAGTTCGGGGTGATCAGAAGCGTAGTCAAGAACCCGGCGGAATTGATCACATTGATGAATCCTCCACCGCGCTGCACCGCGTCGGCCACGGAGGTTTTCCATGCTGCCAGGTCATCGTCGGTGTCGACAACGTAACGGTCGCCATTCACGGTCAGACGGTACTCGTTCATGGAAATAGACCCTGTCTCTCAGCGGACCCTGAAGCGCCACGTGGTGGTTCAGCAGAGATCGGACGATGCCCTAAGAATTGGCGTCGGGAAGTAATATATAGCGATCAGTTTGAATTTCAAATTATTTTATGTTGGAAGATGATGCACGTCGTCGATAGGGTGGAGGCGGAAATGTGCCGCAGATCCAGCTGAGTACTTTTCGTTGATGTCGGGAGGAATCCATGTTCAAGGAAAGTGGCTCCGTCCAGGTTCTCGAGGGTGTTGCTGCTGCGGTGGTCGTTCTGCTTCGAGCGCTGGACAAGACGCGTGCCGGGATGGCGGCGAAGGATGGCTTCACGGGTTCTGAGATACGGGTTCTTTTTCGAATTTCGGAAGCGGGCCGGGTGACACCGAAGATTTTGGCCGGTTCCACGGATCTCTCGATGGGTGCGGTCACCGCGATCTCTGACCGGTTGGTCGCCCGGGATGTCGTGCGCCGAGTTGCCAACCCGAATGACCGGCGGAGCCTGTTCCTGGAGCTGACTGCGACGGGCGAGACGCTGATGGATAGCATCTACGGTGATTTTCGTGCACGGATCGGTGAAGCTCAGAGGAAAATGTCGTGTGCTGAACAGGAGCTGCTCGAGGCGCAGCTGCTGAATATCGCTGCGGCGCTCGGCTACGACCTGGAAGAAAGACTTGCTGGAACTCAAATATCGGTCGTGAAGGCTTCTTGAGCCTCCCGTTTCGGACGTGGCGGGGTACGTTCGGAAAATGACTTGGCCACGTTTGAAAAGGAGCAGCAGCGAGAATCGCAGGAGGGAGTGCCATGCGTGATCAATTCGCGGTTGCCGAAAAGGCATTGTCCGCTTTGACAGGCAGCGAGTCCCGTCTGTTCGAGCCGTTCCTGGGGGTACTGCCAGTGGATGGCGTGTCAATCTCGACGTTCGGTGACTTTCTCCCTGATGAGACAATCTCGGCGAGCGACGCCCAATCGATGCGGCTGGACGAGCTGCAATTCGATCTGGGCGAGGGTCCGAGTTGGGATGCTCTAGAAACCGGGGCGCCGGTCTTCGAGCCGAACATTCGCGAACGACCGAACCGGGTTTGGCCGGCGTTCTCGGAGGCAATCATCGCCGATGATCTGGGCGCGCTTTTTGCTTTTCCTTTGTCGTTGGGGCCGTTGCGCATCGGGGCGATCGACCTGTACACGAGTCGGCCCAGTCATCTCAGTGATCTGAATATCCAGCACACTGCAGCCCTCGCGACCGTCGTCAGCCGGCTCGTTCTCGCCCGTGCCATCCGGCTGTCCCAGAGCGACATTAAGGGTGAAACCGACACGCGCAAACAATTCTCCCGACGTGAGGTGCATCAGGCCACAGGCATGGTGCTGGCCCAACTGGGGATTTCTGCCCTGGACGCCCGTCTGACCATCCAGGGCCATGCCTTCGCCGTCGGCCGATCTGTGCAGGAGATCGCGGAGGAGATCATCGACCGGCGATTGACTTTTGCGGTGAATGAAAACCAGATCGAAGGGTCTCATGATTGATGAAACGAGAGAAGACCGCCTGATCGAAACGTTCGCGACCCTAGCTGACACCCTGGTTGCCGGTTATGACGTGGTGGAGCTCCTCCAGACACTGGTGGAGAGTTGCGCCGGGCTCTTCGATATTGCGGCGGCAGGTATTCTCCTGGCCGACGAAAACGGAGAGCTCGAAGTTGTCGCTTCCACCAGCGAAGCCAGCAGGCTTGTCGAGGTGATGCAACTGAGCGCTCGGGCGGGCCCGTGTGTCGAGTGTTTCATCACCGGGTCGGTCGTGTCCCTGCCGGACGTGGAGGACAGCCCGCTCGCGTGGCGGCGGTTTCGGGACAGTGCCAGGGAGCAGGGTTTCGCTGCGGTCCATGCGATTCCGTTGCGGCTGCGTGAGACTACCATCGGCGCCCTCAACTTGTTGTCCACTGTTCCCGGCGCCCTGCGTCAACAGGATGTGCGCGCGGCCCAGGCGTTGGCCGATGTGGCCACGATCGGGATTCTGCAGGAACGCACGCTCCGAGAAAGCAACTCGGTGCGGGAGCAATTGACGATTGCGTTGAACTCCCGAGTCCTCATCGAGCAAGCCAAAGGCGTGATCTCGCATTCCCGCGGAGTCTCGATGGAGGACGCATTCGCGTTGCTGAGGAATCACGCTCGCAGTAACCACTTGTTGTTGTCCCAGGTTGCTCAGGGGCTGGTCGACCAGACCCTTGTCATCTAGGCGGGAGACCCCCGCGCCTCTCAGAGCGCCTGAATCCTCCCGGAGCGCGAAATTCCCTGCTTGATTTCTGTGACGAACACCCTCTGAAATACGACTACATGTTAAGAGATTCTCGCTGAAGACAGATTCTGTCTCGGCGGGACACGCTCCGATCGCGTCCACTCCATCGATTCTCCTGTGACGCGGCTGAGCGAAGTCGTCCTGACTCTCTGAGGTTCATATCTATATCAGTAGAGGAGATATCAACATGGCAACATACGACTCATCCGGTTTAAACATGAATCGAAACATCGACGACCACGGCTCCGATGCTGCGGTATCCGCGGGCGATGGGGCGACCAACCGCCACGAGGTCGCCGACCGTGATAAGGCCGTCGGCCGCGACGAGGCCCGCTTCGGCGGGATCAAGTGGGGATCGGCTTTCTTCGGCTGGCTCACCGCCACCGGGACCGCGGTGATCCTCACCGCCCTGTTCGCTGCGGTCGGAGCCGCAGTCGGCCTGGGCGGGGCCGATTCCACAGACCAAGCTGCCGGAACTGCTGCCGGGAACGCCGGCACCATGGCACTGGTCGGAGCGATTGTGCTCGCGGTTGTGGTCTTCGTGTCATATTTCTGCGGCGGCTACGTCGCCGGTCGGATGGCCCGCTTCAACGGAATCAAGCAGGGAATCGCGGTCTGGGTCTGGGCGATCGTGATCGCTGCCGTCGCAGGGATCCTCGGGGTCATTGCCGGCGGTGAACTCAACGTTCTGGGGAACCTGAACAGCTTGCCCAGCATCCCGCTCAATCCGGACGGTCTCACGGCAGGCAGCATCATCACCGCGATCGTCATTGTCCTGATCAGCCTCATCGGCGCAATCGTCGGCGGACTCGCCGGAATGCGGTTCCACCGCCGCGTCGACCGCGAAGCACTCGGCCACTGACGTCCAGCACCTAACACTCATATCCAACACCTGCACCGGGCGGCTGGGCGGGCGCAGGTCTGCCCAGCCGCTACCGCACTCTCGTACCCAAAATTTTGAACAGAAATGAGACCGCCATGGCGCGCCTGCTGAAGTACATCCCCGTAATCCTGACCGTGGTCACCAAGTACCTGCGCAGCCCGCAGGGGAAGGCCGCGATGCAGAAGGTTCGCTCGTCGCGCCGCCGGCCGAAGAACGTCGGCAGTACCCGCCCGGGATACTGAAGAAATCCGTCTGCGCCGCGACCACCGGCCCTGCACCTGGCAGACGCCGCTGACGGTGACGAAAACTGGGAAGAAGCTGAGACAGTCGACAGCGGTCGGCACTGGAGCATCGCCGGCACCACCCCGGTAGGACCTGCCGACGGCTACTGAGTCCTTGATGCGAGGGGCCTGACAGCCGTGAGGGATCGTGGATTTGGGTTCGCGGCGGTTGTCCGCGAGGTCTGGCAGTGACTCTCCTCGAACGAATTCGACGGAGATTCTGCCCAAATCGCCCCCATAGAGCCTGAAAATGCAGTTTTCCGGCAGATTCTCCGTCGAATTGGTTCAACACCGGACACGACGCTCCGCCTGGGCGCACCGTGTCCACTCGGTGCAGTCAGCTCTGACTTTCCGGGAGCGACTCCACCAATCGAATAGGGTCCGCTCACCTACGCCTCGGTCACCTGGCCGTTGTCCACCCGCCAGTGCCGGTCCGTGTGCACGTTGGCCAGCATCCGTCGGTCGTGGGTGACCAGCAGCAGCGTGCCCTCGTAGGACTCGAGGGCCTGCTCGAGCTGCTCGATGGCGGCCAGGTCGAGGTGGTTGGTGGGCTCGTCGAGCACCAGTAGATTGATGCCGTGCGCCTGCAGCAGCGCCAGGCCGGCACGGGTGCGCTCGCCGGGGGAGAGGTCCGCGGCCGGACGGTTGACGTGGTCGGCCTTGAGGCCGAATTTTGCGAGCAGGGTGCGCACCTCGGCCGTGGACAGATCGGGCACGAGTTCCTCGAAGCTGGTGGCGAGGTGCCGGGTGCCATCGAGTTGAGCCCGAGCCTGGTCGATTTCGCCAATGCTGACGCTGGCACCGAGGCTGGCCGTGCCGGCATCCGGAACCTGATGCCCCAACAGCGCGCGCAGCAGCGTGGACTTGCCGGCCCCGTTCGGCCCGGTGATGCCGATGCGCTCACCCGCGTTGACCTGCAGCGACACCGGGCCGAGGGTGAAATCGCCCTGGCGGAGCACCGCGTTGCTCAGCGTGGACACCACCGAACTCGAGCGGGGCGCGGACCCGATCGTAAAGTCGAGCTGCCACTCCTTGCGCGGCTCGTCGACCTCCTCGAGGCGCGCGATGCGGCTCTCCAGCTGCCGCACCTTCTGCGCCTGCTTCTCGCTGGACTCGGCGGATGCCTTGCGTCGGATCTTGTCGTTGTCGGGTGCCTTCTTCATGGCGTTCCGCACGCCCTGGCTTGACCATTCGCGTTGGGTGCGGGCCCGGCCCACGAGGTCGGCCTTCTTCTCGGCAAACTCGTCGTAGTGTTCGCGCTTGTGCCGGCGGGACGTTTCGCGTTCCTCCAGGTAGGAGTCGTAGCCGCCGCCGAAGACCCGGTTCGCCCCCTGGACGAGGTCGAGTTCGAGCACGCGCGTCACGCAGCGCGCCAGGAACTCACGGTCGTGGCTGACGAGCACGACGCCGCCGCGGAGGCCGGTGACGAAGGACTCCAGGCGTTCCAGGCCGTCGAGGTCGAGGTCGTTGGTGGGTTCGTCGAGCAGAACGATGTCGAAGCGCGACAGCAGAAGGGCGGCCAGTCCGACCCGCGCGGCCTGCCCGCCGGACAGAGACGTCATCAGGGTGTGCTCGGCGAGTTCGGTGCCGAAAGTGAGACCGAGGCCGGTGAGCACCACGGGCATCCGTTCATCGAGATCGGCGGCGCCGCTGGCCAGCCAGCGCTCGAGGGCGGCCGAGTACGCGTCGGCCGGGTCGAGGCCGTCGGGTCGCGGGCTCGGTGATGCATCGCCGAGAGTGGATGCCGCGTCGTCCATCTCGAGGGTCGCCTGGGCGCAGCCGGTGCGCCGGGCGATGTAACCGGCCACGGTCTCACCGGGCACACGCTCGTGCTCCTGCGGCAGGCAACCGACGAAGGCGTCGGCCGGGGCGAGGCTGACGGTGCCGGACTGCGGTTCGGACAGGCCCGCAAGCAAGCTCAACAGCGTGGACTTGCCCGATCCGTTCACACCGACGACACCCACGACGTCGCCGGGCGCGACGGTGAGGTCGAGGGAATCAAAGAGTGTGCGGTGCGCGTACCCGCCGGTCAGGCCCTTGGCCACGAGTGTTGCGGTCATTCGTCTATTTTCTCAGACTGGCACTGCGGTTGCGCGCGTCACGGCGTGTTGCGAAAGTCTTCAAGAAGAGCGGCTCGACGGATGCCGACGGATGCAGACGGCGGCTCAGGCTGGTACCGGTTCCGCCTGCCTACGGGTCCGAGCGGGCGCCTGTGCTCGGGCTCCGGACGGAGCCTGAGCCTGACCCGGAACAACAACGGCCTCAGCGGCAGCCGGCACGAAAGCCTGAGCCGAAGTCGCAGCGGGTGCGAGGGTGAGGATTCGTTCCAGGAGCAGCGTCGCGGCGTTTCGCCGGATGGACAGCACGACCCGGGCCTCGTGCGGATTCTGCCCGGCAGGCCCCGCGGTGACAGGCCCCCCGGCCGCCGCCTCCACCTTGGCGAAGTGGGTCTGGCCGTGGCGCGGGCCGGCGCTCATGTCCACGCAGATGCGCAGGGTCGGCGCCCGCTCGGCCGCAAGAGCGCCGGTTGCGAAGGCCGCGGCGATGGAGGTATGCAGGGCGAAACGCCGCGTGCTGAACTGCGTGCCGCACTGCGTCAGGCAGGTGCCGAGCATGGCGGCCAGTGCCTGCTGGGTCAGCCCCGAGGCCGAGGCGAGTGCCCGCCGGTGGGTCTCATCGAAGGTGTGCGGCGCCGTCGCGTCGAGCGGGACCACGGTCACCGGCCAGCTGGCCGCGAAGACGTCCGCGGCGGCCGTGGGGTCGGCGGCGATGTTGCCCTCGGCGAATTTGCCGACGTTGCCGGGCGCGAAGACGGCGCCGCCCATGATGGTGACGCGACGCACGAGCCGGGGAAGTTCCGGGTCGAGGCAGAGGGCCTCGGCCAGGTTCGTCAGCGGGCCGACCGCGATGACCTCCAGTTCGCCGGGATATTCGTGCGCCAGCCGGATCAGCAGCTCCGTGGCGCTGTCGTCGACTGGGTGCCGCCGCGAGCGGGGCAGCAGCACGTCCCCGATCCCGTTGCGGCCGTGCATGTGGGCGGTCCCGCGCCGGGAGATCCCGCTGACGGGCTCCCAGACGCCGACCGCGACCGGGATATCGTCACGCCCGGCGGTCGCGAGCAGGCTCAGGGTGTTCGCCGCAGCGACGGCCGGGTTGACGCATCCGCTCACCGTGCCGATCCCGACCAGACGGATGCCCGGTGTCGCCAGCAAGAACGCAAGCGCCATCGCATCGTCGATCCCGGTGTCGCAGTCGAGGTAGATCGGGCGGGGGTGGGGAGCCGTCGTGGGAGTCATCGTTGACCATCCGTTCTCATCGTGCTGGTTCAGGGGTTCAGAAGTGGTGCGGGAGTTCATACGGCGGGGCGCAGAATCAGGGAGGCCAGGAAGGATGCCAGGGTGAGACCCGCGGAGATCCACAGGGCCGTCTGGAAGCCGGCGACCGTGCCCGCGGCCACGACCGGGGCGACGAGGGCGATGCCGATGCCGATGCCGATGCCGAAGCAGGCGCCGTTCAGGCCGGGCAGGGCCCCGCGGGCTTCGGGCGGCGAGTTGAGCACGGAGACGCCGTTGACCGAACTCTGGAACAGGCCGAGGTAGAAGACGCCCATCACGATGAGCAGGCTGAAAACCAGCCAGCGGTCCATCGCGAACACGGCCAGGCCGACCGTGATCAGGGTGATGACGCCGCTGCTCAGCCTCAGCGCGGTGATCCAACCGATCCGCACGGCGATCCAGCCGGAGAAGATCGCCGCGGTGACGCCGACGAACGCGGTCGGGGTGAGGTAGAGCAGCGCCGACATCGAGGCGGAGAGCCCGTAACCCACCTGATTGTTCTGGCTGAGCAAGACCACGGTGAAGTTGAGCGCGGAGAAGACCCCGGCCAGGGTGAGCATCGTGGACAGCAGGAGCGGCCACACCCGGCGGGAACGCAGCGCGTGGATGGGAATGAGCGGCCGTCGGGTGCGCCTCTCAACGAGCACGAAGACGACCGCGCTGACGACCGCCCCGACGAGGTAACTGAGCGTGAGCGGGTCGGCCCAGCCTGACGACGACGCCTGCGAGATCAGGCTCGTGAGCAGCACCAGAAACAGGGACAGGATGCCGGCACCCCACCAGTCCATTGACCCGTCCTGGGTGCGCGGCTCATCCTGCGGAATGAAGAGTGCGACGCAACTGATTGCGACCAGCCCGAGGCCGAGGGTGATCACGAAGAGGAACCGCCAGCCGATGGTGTCGGTCACGTAGCCGCCGAGGAAGCCGTCGACGCCGAACAGGCCGCCGTTGACCGAGGTGATAATGCCGACCGAGATGCCGAACAGGCGGCTGTTCAGGCGCTCCGAGAGTAGGAGGAAGGAGATCGTGAAGGTGGCGTTGGACGCGCCCTGCAGTACCCGGCCGAGCAGCAGCAGTGGGAGGCTCGGTGCGAGGGCGCAGATGACGGTGCCGATCAGCAGCAGCGTCAGTACGATCACGAGGCTGCGCTTGCGGCCGAGGAAATCGCTCCAGCGGGAAAAGACCATGCCGAAAACGGCGCCGGAAAGGAAGAACACCGACTGCACCCGGGCGACATCCTGCATGCTCTCGCCCAACTGGGCGCCGACGGCTGGCAAGGCGGCGGAGAGGAGGGTGGCATTCAGCTGGAACGTCAGGATCGCCAGGACCAGCGTGCCGATCAACACTCCGGGAGCCCGGGGAGCGCGGGCGCGCCCCATTACGGGAGCGGCTTCGGAGGAAAGCACGAGCATGACACGACTCCTTCATTGGAGCAAACACAAGGTCGACACGCTCAGTGTACATGCTTGTTATACAAGTACGTGAGATCACACGATAGGCTCGACTCACCGACCAGGGGAGAACAAATGGATCGACGCACGGAGACGGCCCTGGCAGGTCCGCTCGAGACCAATGGAGCTCTGCCGCTGCGGGTGGCGGTGTACTCGCGCATCACCGAGGCGATCCGCAACGGATCCCTGCCGATCGCCTCCCTGCTCCCATCGGAGTCCGAGCTCGGCACGGCGATGGGCGTCAGCCGCACGGTCGTGCGGGAGGCCCTCATGCTTCTCGAGGAGGACCGCTTCGTGCGCTCGCGCCGGGGCATCGGGCGCTTCGTCGCCGACCGGCTGCCTCACCTCGGGCTGCAGAAGATCCGTCCGATCGAGGAGCTTCTCAGCGAGACCGGACCGACCGTGCACGTTCGCCGCACCCAGACTGCGCTGCAGTCCGCGTCGCCCGCGTTCACTGCGGACGCCATCGGTATCCGCACCGACGAGGCCTCATGGTTTCTCGAGAGCGTCATCACCCGGGAGGGTGCACCCATCGCCCTGATCCAGGAGCACGTGCCGGGAGACCGCCTGAGCCGGCTCGGCGAGGCGGCGGTGGCGGCCGTGTCCGAGGCAGGCGTCGACGCGAACGCCCAGGGTGACGCGGGAGCTGCGGGACACAGTGCGCTCGCCGCGCTGATCGCGGTGCTCGGTCCGATCTTCGGGCCCGGCGAAACCGACATCACGCTCGGTGTTCCCGGTGCCACACGCGGCAAGCTGCTCGGGCTGCCGGCCAGCAGCCCGGTGCTCATCCTCACCCAGACTCTCGACCACGACGGGCGCCCGTTCTATCTCTCGAAGGCCCTGATCAACACCGACTTCGTGCAGCTGACGATCAGCCACGCGGTGCAGTCCTGAGCCGGGCCGCTACCGCAGCGCCGAGATAGTCATCGAGATCGCCTTGAAGTTCGCGATCCGCTGCTCGTAGCGGGCCGCGAGCACGATCAGGATGACGCCGCCCACGCCCAGCCACAGCCACCACGTCACCGCGCCGTAGGCCAGCGAGATCCAGGGCCAGAGCTGCGCCACCGCGTGCAGCATCAGCACGATCGCGCCGATCACGAACGGAGCCTGCAACTTGCGCACGGCACCGACCACGATCACCACGGTGGCAACGAGGCCGAGGCCCACCACCCGCCAGAGCGGGCTCTCGGTGATGTCGAGCAGCACTGACGGAACGAGCAGCACGAGCAGCCCGGGAGCAAGCCAGCGCCGGCTGCGCGCGGCCGGCGTGACGTCGAGGTGCAACCAACCGGTGGCCAGCAGGGCGATGGCCAGTGGAACGCTCACGATCTCCACCGTGGCCGGCGCCGCGTACGCGGACCCGGCGACCACGGCGCCGCCGCCAGCCCCGATTGCCACCCAGGCGACCATCCGGCCCAGCCGGCTGTCGTCGCACCAGAACGCCGCCAGGTGCAGCGCGGAGAAAGTCCAGACGAGCAGGATCACCCGGATGGTCGCCAGCGGCTCGTAGCCGAGTGCGGCCACCTCGGCCGCGAGAACCCCGACGATCGCCAGGACCAACAGGACGTAACCGAGGCGCAGCGCGGGGGCATACGTTGCTTCGCCGCGGCCCGGGCCGGTACCCTCATCGGTGCGCCGGGTGACGGTGACGAGACCTGTGCCGACGGCCGCCAGGATCAGCGCCGAGGGCAGCAGCCATGCCTCGAGCCGGGTGTCTGGGCCGTTCGGCGCGAGCTCGAGCAGCGGCTGGATGCGGGATGCGGCCGTGAGCACAACCGTGAGCGCGCCGACGCCGAGGGCCGGCCAGGCGAGGGATGCCCAGCGCGGCCGGACCAGGAGGAGCGCCCCGCTGACGGCGAACGCACCGCCGAAGGTCAGGGCCAGCACGGGGCGGAGGAGATCGCCCGTGCCGCCGACCACCGCGCCGGGCAGCAGGGCCAGGGCCAGTCCGGCCGTGATCCAGCGGGCCCGCACGGCGACCGGCGCCTCGGTGTCGGCCGATCGCGCGCGCCCGGCGAGCACCTGGCCGACGACGATAGCGAGGCCGAGCGGCACGGTCACGAACTCGAACGGTTCGGTGGCTTGCGTCCCCACGGCGCTCATCAGGGCGAACCCGGCCAGCCCCGCCGCAACCCAGCCGACGGCCATGGTCAAGGGCACGCGCAGCCGCCACGCGGCCAGCACGTGCACGACCCCGAGGGCGAGCACGAGAACGGATGCACGCACCGCGGTCACGGCGGCGTCATCGGTCATATCGGCCCCGGTGAATGCGGCAATCTCGGCCGTCGTCACGGTCGCCAGCGCCAGCACGAGCAGCGTGATGCTCGCGATGGTGCGCGGACGGAGGGTCGCTGGGTCGGTGCGGGCGCCGATCAGGAACGCCCCCGCCGCCGCGGCAGCGAGCGGGAACAATCAGCATTCGAGCCGCGCATCGGGTGCGCCGGGTGCGCCGAGCACGCGCATCAGCTGCACGATGCTGGTCACCAGGAGCCCGATTGCTCCGCTCGTCCAGGCGGCGGCAAGGTACGCCGATCGTGATGGCCCCCAGCGCGCGGCGGCAGAGCCCAGCAGCAGCACGCCGCACGCCGCGGCCATGACGATCGGACGCGCGGGCGAGCCGGAGGCCGAGGCGAGCGCCAGCGGCACGATCGCCACGAGCAGGCCGGCCAGGGTGAGCAGCGCCGCGGCCGGGCTTGCCGCTGCAGCCCGAGGAATGCGGCCGAACCGGCGGATCAGCACGGCCAGGACCAGCAGCATGCCGGCGACCGGGAGCACGTACGGCTCAGGGGCCTCGGTGCCGACGCGGTTCAGCCCGACCCAGAGGCCGGCCGTGCCGAGCAGCAGGGCGAGCCAGCCAAGATGGCGTCGCGGTGACCGGGAGCCGAAGAGCCCGTCCGGGGCGATCGCCGTGACGAGGGCGGTCGCGCCGACCAGCAGCAGCACGAGCCAGGCGAGGGGGCTCCCGGCGGCGAGAGTCAGGAGAGTGCCGGGAACCAGAATCAGGCCCGCGCCGGCCTCGAGGGCGAGCCGGTCCGTCCGCCCTTGGGTGTTCGAGGCCGTGTCACGTGCCCCCACCGTGTCGAGTACGAGGCCGAGGGCGCAGACGAGTAATGCCGCGGTAGCGACGGCGATGCCGTCGACGGGCGCGGGGGCATCCGTCGTCTGCCGCACGGACCAGATCAGCGCGAGCAGCGTTGGCGCGGCTGCGCCGAGGGCCACGACACGCTCGATCCGTGCGGTGCCGGAGTAGACGTGCAGCCGCAGCCAGATTCCGATGGCGCCGAGCAGGATCACCGTGGGCACGACCGCCAAGGTGGGGGAGCCCAGCAGCAGCGCGGCGCGAACGCCGGCCGGCAGGGTCTCCGCGAGACCGGTGACCGGCAGGGCGACGGCCGCCACGGTCGGGGCCAGCAGTGCCCAGAACGCCCAGCGGCGCTCGGTGTCGGTGAGGATGCGGCCCGCGGGGAATGACACCGCGAGCTGCAGCAGGGCGGTCGCGAGTGCGAGGGCGCGCAGGCCGTCGACGATGAGGGCCGTTTCAGAGGGTGAGGCCGCCAGCGTCAGGGCCCACGGCGTGACGACGGCGGCGACGAGCGTGAGCAGGGCGGCCCCGGCCAGGAGGATGCCCCGGCCGGCTCGGCCTTCGTGCGCCCCGGCCGCGCCGGACTAGAGCCGGTGCTCCGCCAGCCAATCCACGAGCACCCGATTGAAATCCGCCGGCCGTTCGACGCTCGGCAGGTGAGCGGTATCGCGGAAGGTGAAGCCGGTGACGTCAGGGAGCGTCGACAGGACATACTCATATTCGGCGAGATGCGGAGTGATGTCGAACTCACCGACCGAGACGAACGCGGGTACCTCGATGTCGCTGACCTGGTTGAAAGCGGGCGGCTCGAGCGGAATCGGCGTCGGGGACTCTTCCGCATGCGCGGCGTTGACACGGCCCAGCGCGTAGGCCGTGGCCACGAATTCGGGGTCGAGGTCGGCCTCGGTGCGCAGTGGGCCGAACGCCCAGAGCGCCACCTCGAGGCGCGCCAGACGGTGCCAGTCCTGGGCGTCGAATGCGGCATCCAGTTCGTCGAACCGGGCGTCCTCGAGATCGGTCAGTTCAACTTCGGGGAACCCGCTGGGCCCGGCTCCCACGGTCACCAGGCCGTCCACGCGGTCGGGGCTCTCCGTGGCCAGGTCGATGGCGATCCCGCCTCCGCGAGAGCACCCGATCAGCGTGGCCGACGCCACCCCGAGGTGGTCGAGAACCGCGAGGGCGTCCGCGCGCGGCGAGAACTCCACGTTCTCGGTGGTCGTCTGGCCGCATCCGCGGCTGTCGAAACGGATGACGAAGTGGCCGGCAGCCAGCGCGTCGATCTGCGGGTCCCACATGCGCAGATTGGCGATGCCGGCATGCATTAAGAGGAGTGCCGGTGACGAAACGTGGCCGGCCGTTTCGTAGTGGAGCGACGCGCCCGGAACGGTGAGGTGAGGCATGATTCAGCGTAGGCGTGCGGCGGGCGCCGCGGCAAGGGAATTACCGTCAGCGCACGAATCTGTGACCGTTGAATGCCGGCGACCCCAACCCGAGTGACGGGTGTGCAGGTGGACAAATTGACATCCATCGGGGCAAGAGTCACACTCGATATATCGACACCGATCGATTAGTTGGTTGTCTGCCGCCCTGGGCCACGACGTGGCCCCATGAATTGGACCCACGACCTGGGACCAGCGGATCAACCTCATGGCGCTCGCCCCAGAGTTGCGCGACGCCCCCATCAATGCCCCGTCATCTGCGCCGGGACTGAGCGGGCAAGTCCGAGGACTCTTGTGTCCCGGTTGCCCCGCGAACTCCTGCTCGCTTCGCGTGGCCGAAATATACGAGGAACACCATGAACGCGTACATCACGACCACCACCAACCGGGTCCTTCCTGTCGGTACCTACGTGACCGAATCAAGCGGCCGCATCCTCGCACCGAATGAGTACGTGAGCAGCGTTCGGTCAGACCTGACCGAGGGTCGATACGTGTCCCACAGCTGAGACGATCTGTACGGTCGCCGGGCCCTTACCGGGTGCCTTTCTGCTGTCCCCGAGACCAGCCGGATGACCCTGGCCGGTTCGCTCACGAACGCGCGCCCGACAGACCCCGCCGTTCCCGGTATCTCATTACCATTCTCCTTGCGAGGGTGATTTCGGCAAGCCTATGGCCCATCCGGCAGGATGGGCCATAGGCTCTTTCAACCCAGAGTTGTTCTGAGGGTGTTGTCTATCCCAGGATGCCGCAGGCGGCCGGATCCGTTGCTTCTGCAGGCAGGTTCGGGTCGAGCTCGCTTGGACCCTGGCTGAAGTCATACTCGCCGTTGCCGTTGTAGTCGATGCCATGGATCACGACGACGCCTTCGCCCTCGCGGATGGAATCAGCGATCTCTTTCGCCGTTCCTGTTTCGCTGGGGCCGGGGTATCCGGTTCCCGCCACCTTGGTGATGTGGAGATTGTCGCGGCTGTAGTGGTAGCTGCCGCTCTCAGACACCGGGAAACGGGTGACGTCCAGGAAGCTGGCCGGTGAGGTGTCCCCTGTCGTCGTCAGTGAGACGACGACCGGTCCGTAGGCGGGAATCCCTTCCTTGGTGTTCAGGCGGCCATCACCGTTGCTGTCCAGTGCGATGGTGGGGCACTCCTTCATCGCCTGGTTGCCGTAGTGAATGTGCTGAGCGTGCGGGGCATCTGGCGTCAGCCCGGAGGCGTGCACTTCAATGTGCTTGATCTTCTGGTTGCGAACTGTCGCGGTTGCAGTTCCGGATGCCCCGGAGCCGTTGAGTTCCGTGAGGTTCGCGGTCAACGTCACCGTTTTGGGGGTGCGTTCGGATTGCGTGGTCTGCGCTTGAGCTGCTCCGGACCCGAGCACGGCTGCGGCGAACAACGCAACAGTCGAAACCCCGAGAATCCCGATGGAATGTCGTTTCACGATTTACTCCTTGGTCAGCGGTCAACGAGGAGATCCCGTTGATCATAGGTGGTTCGGAGCGGACAGTAATGAGGTTTGGTCATGTAAACAAGGCCGGGTGCGTGTCGGTCATCCGAATCGGTCTCAGAGAGACGACTTCCTCGTCGTGGAACTGATCAGTGTGGCTCCCACGAATCGGAGGGAACGGCAGGTCGCAGGTTTGCCGGTCCATCCACAGGGTTCTTGAACTAAGGTTAGCCTTGCCTCAGTTTGACTGCGGGGGAAAACTTCGACCAGAGACAGCCGTGCGCACCGACAAAACATACGATGCATTCCCGCCCGCAAAACTATGCGCGGTAGAACCACTGAGGAGCACCCAACGCGACCCGGTGGGCGGTCTTGAGGCCCTCCGACTCCTCTCCGGCGATCCGTCCGCGACTGCCCTTGTGACCGCGAATGGAACCATAAACTACGCCGAACTGGACGAACTGGTCCGTGACCGGCGGGAATTATTGGGAGACGGCCGCCGACTTGTCATGGTGTCGTGCGCGAACGCCCTGGAGCCCCTGGTGACTTATCTCGCCGCGCTCGCGGCGGGGCATCCAGTTCTCCTCATCGCAGGCGACGGGGACGAGCCGAGCCAGGAGCGGAACAGGAACGGGCTCCTTGAGCGTTACGACCCCGACGTGGTTTTGGCGCCCGTCGGCGGCGAATGGCGTCTGGATGAGCGACGCGAGGGAAGCCGGCACACGTTGCACCCTGAGCTGGCACTGCTGCTCAGCACCTCGGGCTCGACAGGATCGCCGAAACTCGTTCGGCTGTCACGCGAGAATGTGCGCAGCAACGCGAGAAGCATCGCCGACTACCTCGCCCTGACCGAGCAGGACCGGGCGGCCACAACCCTGCCGATGCATTACTGCTACGGCCTCTCAGTCGTGAACAGCCACCTGATCTCCGGGGCGAGCCTGCTCCTCACCGAGCGTTCGGTGGTCGAGTCTGAATTCTGGAACGAGTTCGACGCGGCAGGGGCCACCTCCTTCGCCGGCGTTCCCTACACCTTCGACCTTCTCGATTCGACCGGATTCGCTGGGCGCCAACATCCGAGCCTGCGCTACATCACTCAGGCCGGCGGCCGGCTCGGCCCCGACCGGGTGCGCGATTACGCCCGGCTGGGGCAGGAACGTGGATTCGATTTCGTCGTCATGTACGGACAGACAGAGGCGACCGCACGGATGGCCTACCTGCCGCCGGAGTTGGCGGCGACCCGGCCTGAATCCATCGGAATCCCGATACCGGGCGGGCAGTTCCGCATCGACGACGCCGACGAGCACTCGGTCGGTGACCTCGTGTACACCGGGCCGAACGTCATGATGGGATACGCGGAGAGCCCGGAGGGACTCGCCGCTGGACCGACAGTGGGGGATCTGCGCACCGGCGATCTAGCCCGCCAGCACGACGACGGACTCTTCGAAATCGTCGGGCGGAGCAGTCGCTTCGTCAAGATATACGGCCTGCGGATCGATCTCGACCGGGTCGAACGGCTCCTTGACGACGACGGTGTCGAAGCGAGGGCGGTGAACCATGAGGAACGCCTTGTGGTCTTCGTGCGAGAGCGGTGGGCCCTCGGGCTCGTCGCGCCGATCGCCGCGGAGGCGCTTGGCTTGCCCGATCACAGCGTCCGGGTGCACCTTGTCCAGGATTTCCCCCTGACGTCCAGCGGCAAGCCAGACACCGCGAGCCTGCTCCGGGAGGCGGCGCTCCTCGAGCGTAAAGCCCCGCTGGTGGATCGCAGAGGGACCGTGACGGCGGAGAATATTCGGGCGCTCTACGCAACCCTCCTCGACCGCCCGGATGCGGTCCTGGACGACAGCTTCGTCGCGCTGCACGGCGACTCGCTCAGTTACGTCGAGGTCTCGGTGCGGCTCGAGCAGATGCTCGGCACGCTCCCCAGGGACTGGCCCGCGAAATCGGCCCGGGAGTTGGCCAACCGCCGAACCGCACCGTCCGGGGCGCGACCCCGACGGTCGCTGGCGCGCATGGAGACATCCGTCTTGCTGCGGGCTATCGCCATCGCGCTCATCACGGGGACGCACGCCAACCTCTTCCACATACAGGGCGGTGCTCACCTGCTGCTCGGAATCCTGGGCTACAACCTGGCCCGATTCCAGTTCGCCGATGTACCTCGGCCGATGCGGCTCGGGAAGCTTCTGCGCAGCGCCGTCCAGATCTTCGTCCCGGCCGTGCTGTGGATCGGTGGAGTTGGCCTGATTGGAGGGATGTACGAACCCGCGACGGTCTTCATGCTGCACAACCTGCTCGGCGGCGACGAACGCTGGACGGTGCAATGGCAGTACTGGTTCCTGGAATCCGTCGTGTGGACGATCCTCGGCCTGGCGCTTCTCTTCTGCGTGCCCCAGCTCGACCGGATCGAGCGCCGATACCCCTTCGTCTTCGCGGCGTCCTTCTTTGCGGGGGCGCTTCTGCTTCGCCTGCTGCTGACCGGAGGGGTCGAGGCCGGGCCGACCGAACGGTATTCGCTGCCGATCGTGCTCTGGCTCATCGCTCTCGGCTGGCTCATCGCACGTTCCACGGACGTCACGCGGCGGGTGCTGAGCTCGGCGGTCGTCGTGCTCTCCGTTCCGGGCTTCTTCGGCGACCCGGCCCGCGAGGCGACCACGATAGCGGGACTGCTTCTTCTCCTCTGGCTTCCGGCCGTGCCCCTCCCGCGGATTCTGGTGCCGGTGCTGAGCGTCACGGCCTCGGCCTCGTTGTTCGTATATCTCGTCCATTGGCAGGTCTTCCCGCTTTTCGGGAACGACGGTCCGCTGCTCGCCACCCTTGCCTCCTTCGCGGTGGGTATCCTCGCCTGGCGAGGGTATTCCGCACTGAGCGCTTGGTGGACTCGTCATCCCGCGGTCGCAACTCGCACGCTTATGACCAATGTATTCGCGACAAGAACGTCGGCCGGTCGCCGGCGGTGACGTTGGGCTGGATGAGCGGGGCATAGTTCGGGGCGAGGTCGGGTGCGGTTAGGAATGCGGGAGACGTCGTCCCCCGATGAGCAGCCAGAAGATCATGGCGGTCTCGCCCGCGAAGCCGAACAGGCCGAAGGTCGGGGTGAAAGCGGGTGCCACCACCAGGCCGATGAGGTCGGCAATGTAACCTATGGCGGCGAGACCGATCAGGATTCCAAAGACCTTCGGCATGAAGCCGGAGCGGATCGACAGATAGGCGATCAGGAGGAGATGTACCCCGAACAGGCCCAGGGCGGTGTTCCAGATCGACGAGAACGAGTCGATGTCGGCCAGCGCGACTTCCGGGGTGTCGAGGTTGTTGAAGGCGACCACGAGCCGGCTGAGTGCGACCATGAACCACCCGGCGAAAGCGATTCTGATCAACCCGGCAACAGCGGAGACGACACGGCTGACGGGCTTGAAGAGCGCGTAGGTGCCGGCGGCGGCGACGACGTCCAGCACGACGACGACACACAGAGCGCCGATCCCGGCGAGCCACAGCGCCGGCGAGGCGGAAATTGCATCGGTCGTCTTTTCCGCATCACCGGCGGTCACGAGGCCGTTGATGGCGATGAAATAACCAAAGATCGAGAGGAACACCATGGCCGTGAGGGCGGTGCCCGTTACGAGCGCTCCGGTTCGCTGCGACCAGCGGAAGGGGTTGAGTGTGGCAGCCGGCGCTGTGGCGCTGGGCGCGGGGTGGAGGTGAGTGGTCATGGCTCGTGTCATTACTGTATCTGTGGCTAAAACTTACGATGTATGCTTATGTTGTAAGTAAGATATATGTACGTGGTAAGGTTTGTCAACGGATATGAGTGCGGGAGAGAGACTTGGCAGCAGCACGTGAAGCAGCACCCGCACCCCGAGCTCGTTTGAACCGCGAGCGGGTGATCGCTACCGCCGTTCGCCTTGCCGACACTGAGGGGCTTGAAGCCCTCACGATGCGGCGTCTGGGTGAGGACCTGAACGTGAAGGCCATGTCGATCTATAACCACGTGGCCAACAAGGATGACCTCATCAACGCCATGGCCGATGCGATCTTCAGCGAGATCGAATTGCCGTCACACAGCGATGAGTGGAAGCCGGCAATCCGAAAGCGCTCGATCTCATTCCGGGATGTCCTCGCCCGTCATGCTTGGGCTACTACCGTTCGTGACTCCGGAACGAACCCGGGACCGGGCACCCTCCGGCACCACGACCGGGTGATCGGAACCTTCCGCAACGGCGGTTTCTCGATCGAGAAGACGGCCCACGCGTTCTCCGCTGTCGACAGCTATATCTACGGGTTCGCGATGCAGGAGAAGAGCCTGCCCTTCACCACGCAGGAAGAGACGGCAGCGATGGCCGCGGTCATGCTGGCGCAGCTGCCCACAAGCGAGTACCCGTACCTGGCTGAACTCACGGCCGACCACGTCTTGAAGCCCGGATACTCCTATGGGGATGAATTCCTGGTCGGGCTCGACCTCATGCTCGACGGACTCGAGACCATGCGAGACACCGATCAGGCCTTTGAATGAATGAGGGCGTCATGAGACACACGTGACGGGCACCCATTGACATTCCACGCGGCATCCGCGCCCCGGTTGTCACCTACACGGTGGTGGCGTCATCGACCTGGCCGACGAGCTCCTCGATGATGTCCTCGAGGAACAGAACGCCCGTGGCGACTCCGTCAGCGTCGAACGATGTGGCGACATGCGCACCGAGGCGCCGCATTGACGCCAGGGCATCCTCGAGCTCGCTGCCCCGGAACACGGAGGCCAGGCGACGGATGCGTTTGGCCGGCACCGGCTCCGTGAACGTGCTCCCGGAGGTGAGGTCCATCACGTCTTTCAGGTGCAGGTAGCCCGTGGGCTGCCCGTCGACGTCAGTGAGGATGTACCGGGAGTAGCCGTGCTGGGCGACGGCCCGCTGGATGTCGGCGGGTGACGCGGATGCCGGCAGGCAGACCATTGAGCCGATCGGCACCTCCACGTCGGAGACTCGCTTCGAGGTGAACTCGAACGCGGCGGAGAGGGTGCCCGAAGCATCCGTCAGGAGACCCTCGCGGGTGGACTGCTCCACGATGCCGGCCACCTCGTCGAGGGTGAATGCGCTGGTCGCCTCATTCTTCGGCTGCACCTTGAACAGGCGCAGCACCCCGTTCGCCAGCCAGTTCAGGCTGACGATCACCGGGTCGAAGATGCGGGCGACGAGGACGAGCGGCGGCGCCAGGATGAGCGCGGCGCGGTCGGGCACGGAGAAGGAGATGTTCTTGGGCACCATCTCGCCGAACACCACGTGCAGGAACGTCACGAGCGCGAGCGCGCTCGCGAAGGCGATCACGCTGATCGCGCGCTCAGAGAGTCCGGTCAGGGCCAGCGGGTACTCCAGCAGGCCGTGGATGGCCGGCTCGGACACGTTCAGGATGAGCAGCGAACACACGGTGATGCCCAACTGGCTGGTCGCCAGCATCAGGGTCGCGTGTTCCATCGCCCAGAGGGTGGTCTTCGCCGCCTTGTTGCCGCGGGCGGCGAGCGGCTCGATCTGCGACCGGCGGGCCGAGATCACGGCGAACTCGGCGCCCACGAAGAACGCGTTGACGGTCAACAACACGACGAGCCAGATCAGGCCCGGCCAGTACTCACTCATGGGTCAGGTCTTTCTGGATTCGGGTGACGATTCGGTCGTGTCTGGTGGCCAGGCTCGGATCGTGCTCGGGGTCTTCGGGGGTGTAGCGCACGCGCTGAACCTGCACGCCATCGACTCGGTCGATCCGCAGGATGCCACCGTCGACGGGGACCTCGTCGCCGAGTTCGGGAATGCGGTCGAGCTGATCGGCGATGAAGCCCGCGACGGTCTCGTAGTCGCCGTCCTCGGGCACCGTGACGCCCGTCCGATCGAACAGCTCGTCCGGCCGCCAGCCGGCGTCGAACACCACAGAACGACCCGAACGGATGACGCCGGCTTTCGCCCGGTCATGCTCGTCTTCCAGCTCGCCCACGAGTTCTTCGACGAGGTCCTCGAGCGTGACGATGCCGGCCGTTCCGCCGTATTCGTCCGCGACGACCGCGATCTGGAAGCCCTGTCTGCGCAGCAGGCCCAGGAGCGTGTCGACGGCCATCGACTCGGGCACACGCAGTGCCTCCACCTTCAGCTCGTCGGCGGTGACCTGGTCGCGTTGCGCCAGCTCGACGGCGAAGGCCGCCTTGACGTGCAGCACCCCGACGATGTCGTCGGAATCCCTGTCGATCACGGGGAAGCGGGAGTAGCCGGTGGCCGTGGACAGGGCCAGGATGCTCTCGGCAGAGTCGGTGACCTTGACCGAGGACATCCGTACCCGGGGGGTCATGACGTCGTCGACCGTGTGGTCGGCAAAGCGCAGCGTGCGGTGCAGCATGGCCGCGTGGTCGTTGTCGAGCACGCCTTCCGTCGCCGACCGCCGCACGAGGAAGCTGAGCTCTTCGGCGCTGCGGGCACCCGAGAGTTCCTCTTTCGGCTCGATGCCGACCAGGCGGATCAGGGCGTTGGCGGTGTTGTTGAACAGCAGGATGACGGGCTTGAATACGGCGGTGAACAGGGCCTGCGGGGGCAGCACGATCTTTGCCGTGGCCAGCGGCACGGCCAGGGCGAAGTTCTTCGGCACGAGCTCGCCGATCACCATGGAGAACAGGGTGGCCAGCGAAATGGCGATGATGGTGCCGAGCAGCGGCACGAGTCCTTCGGGCACGCCGGCGCCCGTGAGCGGCCCGGTCAGCAGCGAGCTGATGGCGGGCTCGAAGGTGAACCCGGTCAGCAGGGTGGTCAGCGTGATGCCGAGCTGCGCACTGGACAGGTGCGTGGAGGTGATCTTCAGGGCCTTGATGGTCGGGCCGAGGCGTTTCTCGCCGCGTTCCTGCCGGGCCTCGAGCTCGTTGCGGTTCAGGGTGACCAGGGAGAATTCGGCGGCGACGAAGATGCCCGTTCCGACGGTGAGGAGAAGCCCGACCCCCACCATCGCCCACTCAAACAGCATGTGGCCCTCTCAGACTCGGGCGCAGGATGTCGAGGCGTGGCTGGATGGGCGAGGGTTTATCAGGGTCCATGAGGAGGGTAAGACTATCGGGCGGTGCCCGGCTGTGGCTGGGAAACTCTCGGTTCCGGCCTCCCTAAGCTCGTCGCGTGGGCGGTGCTCTGGTCGGCTTCTCCATCATCGGATTCGTGATCCTGGTGGGCTGTCTCGTCGCGCTCCTCGGCATCATCGGCGTCGGCGCCGGGCTGGCCATCAACCGGGTGTTCTTTCACACTCCGATGGCTGAGACCATGCTGGGTGCGGCTGCTCCTGGCGTTCGGCATGTCGTTGCCCGGGGAGCGCCTGCTCAAGGCGGGATCGGCGCGCAAACGCGTGGCGGCGGCATCCGTCATCAAGGGGGTCGTGATGCCGGTGGTGCCTACATCTTCGGCCGGTTCGTCTCCGGCTGGACGCTGCGAAGCTGTTCGCGGTGGTGGCCGTCGCGGCGCTGCCTGCCCCGATCTAGCGGCCGGCCGGCCGATGGCCGAGCACGACATCGATCGCTCGAAGCCGAACACGGCTCCGGACCACAAAGCGAGGGAATGCCGGCCGAGCTGAGTCCGACGCCCTACGCCTCGTATCGAACGAATTCGACGGAGATTTTGCTTTAGAAAGCGTGTTTCGGTTCAAAAACGGGTGCTTGACCAAAAATCTCCGTCGAATTGGTTCGACGCCGAGCACAGCGTTCCGCCTTCGATGAACCGAGGCCACTCGGTGCGGTCAGCTCTGACCTTGCGAAAGCGACACAACCAAACGATTCGGACTCACTCATCTAACACCGGGGGCCGCCGTCGCAGCCAGGGGCGCAGCATCCGGGTGATCTGGGGCATGACCAGGAAGGTCCTGGCCCCGCTGAGCCCAGCGCGTGGCCTCAGAGATGTGGGTCGGCTCGACGCGGCGGGTGACGGAGACGGTGACGGAGGTCGCTGGGCGCGCTTGTGGCGATCTTGTGGCGATATTGTGGCGATACTGTGGCGCCCCCAGGGTATGGAAGTCATTGTGCGAGTAGCGCCGCCGCGCTCGCACGCGCCGTTGCCGGCACGTTTCCGGCTCGGTGCGCCGGTTAGAAGATCATCGGGCGGTCGTCGTCTTCGCCCTCGAGGGCCAGCTCCACGACCACGGGAACGTGGTCGCTCGGCGCATCACCCTTGCGCTCATTGCGGTGGATGCTCGCCGCGGTCACCAGATCCGCGAACGCGGGGGAGCCGAGGATGAAGTCGATCCGCATGCCCTCGTTGCGGGGGAACCTCAGCTGTTTGTAGTCCCAGAAGGTGTAACCCTCCGGAGCCAGCGGGCGCACCACATCGAAGATGCCCTCCGCCTCGAACGCGCGGAACGCGGCCCGCTCGGGCTCGGAGATGTGAGTGGCTTTGCCGGGAACGAAGCTCGGGTCACCCATGTCACGCTCGAATGGGGCCACGTTCCAGTCGCCCATCAGTGCGAGGGCCAGGTGCGGGTCGCGAGCCAGTTCGTTTCGGGCGTGCGCGCGCAGGCGCTCCAGCCAGTCCAGCTTGTAGGCGAAGTGCGGGTCGTCGAGGCTGCGTCCGTTCGGAACGTACAGGCTCCACAACCGCAGGTCCTCCACCGTGACGCCGAGCGCCCGGGCCTCGAGCGGGAGGCCGGGACCCTCCTGGCCCTTCAGAAAGCCGGGCATGCCGGGGAAGCCGGTGGCGACATCCGTCATCTCGAGGCGACTGGCGAACGCGACGCCGTTCCACTGGCTGAGGCCGTGGACGGCGAGCTCGTAGCCGGCGTCCTCGAACGCCTGCGCCGGGAACTGCGGAGGCTTACATTTGATCTCCTGCATCGCGAGCACGTCGATGTCCTCGCGCACCATCCAGTCGACGACCCGGCCGACTCGGGCACGGATGGAGTTGACGTTCCAGGTGGCGATGCGCATGCTTCCAGCCTATTTGACGGATGCCGCTCGGGCGTTTCTAAGTGGGGAGGGGAGTTCTCGGAGCCGGGAGTGACAGGATCGAACCACAACGAAAGGCAGGGCGGTACCCATGACGGATTTGCAGATCGGCTACGCGGCGATGCTGGAGCAGTTCGCGCCCGCCGAGGCGGTGGCCCTGTCGGCCTACGCCGAGGAACACGGGTTCACCGGGGTGATGGCGGCCGACCACTTCCAACCGTGGGTGCCCGCCCAGGGTGAGTCCTCGTTCGTCTGGAGCGTGCTCGCGGCGATCGGTGAGCGCACGAAGGGGGACCTCGGGCCCGGCGTCACCGCGCCCACCTTCCGGTGGCACCCGGCGATGGTGGCGCAGGCCTCCGCGACGCTCGCCTCGATGTACCCCGGCCGGCACTGGCTCGGCCTCGGCTCCGGCGAAGCTCTGAACGAGCACATCGTCGGCCAGTATTGGCCGGAAGCCCCCGAGCGCATCAACCGCATGTTCGAGGCCATTGAGATCATCTCCAAGCTGTTCACCGCCTCCATCGCAGGCAAGGACGTCAAGCACTCCGGCCAGTTCTACAAGCTCGAGTCGACCCGGCTCTGGACCATGCCCGAGGTGGCCCCGGAGATTCTCGTCGCCACCGCCGGCCCGGTCACGGCCAAGCGCGCCGGGCGTCACGCCGACGGCCTGATCACGGTCGGAGCCCCGCTGGAAAAGATCTCGATGCTGTTCGGCAAGTTCGACGACGGCGCCCGGGATGGCGGCAAGGACCCGGCCGCTATGCCCAAGGTGCTGCAGCTGCACATGAGCTGGGCCGAAACCGACGAGGAGGCCATGCGGAACGCCCTGGTCGAGTGGCCGAACGGCGGGATGAAGTTCCCGAAGGGGGATATCCGTTCACCGTTCGAATTCGAGCAGATCGCCAAACTCGTCCGCCCCGAGGACTTCGAGGGCCGCATGATCATCTCAGCCGACCCCGACGACCACCGGGCCTACATCCAGAAGTTCGTCGACCTCGGCTTCGACCGCATCTACCTGCACAACGTGGGCCGCAACCAGCGCCAGTGGATCGACGTTTTCGGCGCATCCGTGCTGCCGAAGCTCGTGCGCTAGTGGTGCCAGAACCAACCGGCCTGCACGTTTTCGTGCTGGGGGGCATCGGTGAGGTCGAGGCCGGCGCAGACCTCGCTGCGCTCATCGCCGACGCGGCAGGCAGCCGCCTGCGCGACGGCGACATTCTCGCGGTGACAAGCAAGATCGTGTCCAAGGCCGAGGGCCGCCAGGTGCGGGCGGCCGATCGGGAACAGGCGATCACCGACGAGACGGTGCGGGTCGTCGCGACCCGCGCCTTTCCCGGCGGGATGACGCGGATCGTCGAGAACCGCCAGGGCCTGGTGATGGCGGCGGCCGGCGTCGACGCGAGCAACACCCCCGACGGGTTCGTGCTGCTCCTTCCCGTCGATCCGGATGCCTCCGCGCGCGCCCTCTGCGCAGCCCTTCACGAACGCACCAGCCTGCGGCTCGGCGTGCTGATCACCGACACCGTCGGGCGCCCGTGGCGTGAGGGCCAGACCGACATCGTGATCGGAGCCGCCGGAGTCACGGTTCTCGACGACCTGCGCGGCACGACCGATGCGTCCGGCCGGCGCCTCGACGTGACCGTCGCCGCGGTCGCCGATGAGATCGCCGGCGCGGCCGATTTGGTGAAGGGCAAGACCAGCGGCAACCCGGTCGCGGTCGTGCGCGGGCTCGGTCGCCTCGTGGGCGAGCCCGACGACGCGGATGCGCGCGGAGCGACCCGGCTGCTGCGGCCGAGCGAGAACGACATGTTCCGGCTGGGGAGCGCCGAGGCGCACGCCGAGGGTTTCTCGGAGGGGTACACGGCGGGGCTGGCCGCTGCCGCCGTCGACGCGGCATCCGTCGTTTCCGTCACCGAATGAGCTGGGTGGCGATCGTGCCCGTCAAGGGCAACCCCGGGGCGAAGAGCCGGCTGGGCGAGCGGCCCGATCGGGCCGGGCTGGCGGATGCCTTCGCTCTCGACACGGTCGCGGCCCTGCTGGCGGCGCATGGTGTCGACCGGGTGCTGGTCGTCACGGGCGACGGTGAACTTTCGGGTCGGCTGGCCGAGCTCGGGGTCGACATCGTGCGCGAGGCCCCGGTGCGCGAATCGATCCTGCCCGCAGACCCGTTGAACGCGGCAATCCGGCAGGGACTGGTGGTTGCCCGCGGGGCATTTCCGGAGGCGAACCTGGCCGTGCTGACCGGCGATCTGCCGGCGCTGACGCCCGCGGATGTCGAGCGCACTCTGCACCTCGCCGCCGCGCACGATCGCAGTTTGGTGCCCGACGCGGCCGGAACCGGCACCACGGCTCTGCTCGCGCTCGCCGGAGTCGCGATCGAGCCTCGGTTCGGGGTTGGGTCTCGGGCCGCCCATGAGGCCGCCGGCCATGTGCCGCTCGTGCTGGCGGCATCCGTTTCGATCCGTCACGACGTCGATACCGCCGCCGACCTTGCGGTGGCGCAGCGTCTCGGCGTCGGGCCGCACACCCTCCTGGTCGTCGAGGCCCCGGGGTCGGCCGCCGCGCGCTGATCGGCGCGTCGCAAAAATCTCCGAGGTTACGTGCACGCCCAATGCGGCAGGGAGTCGAAACTGTTGCCGCCATGGATGGAGCTGCCGCGGCTGTGCTACTGCCGCTCAGACGACGGAGTGGGTGCCGCGAGCGAAGGCGAGCGCATCCGCCGCGAGCCGCATGGTTGTCGCGGCATCCCGCATCCAGAGCGGCACGGCGACCGAATGGATGCCGGCGGCCGCCAGCGCCGGCAGCGCGCCGGCATCCGTCTCGTCCACCAGCCACCCGTCGAGCACGCCGCCCGCGGCGCGGGAGCCGTAGTGCAGGCCCACGGCCTCGGCCGTAGTCTCGACGCCGATGGTGTGCAGGCAGGCGTCGGCCATGCCGCGCACGGCCGCGCCCGCGATGATCGGCGAGACGCCGACCACCGCGGCGGTGCTGGAACGCAGGGCGTCCCGGATGCCCGGTACGGCGAGGATCGTGCCGACCGAAACGACCGGGTTCGACGGCGGCAGGATCACCAGGTCGGCCGTCATGATGGCGTCGACGACGCCCGGCGCGGGGACTGCGGACTCAAGTCCGACCTGCACGAACTCGGTCGCCGGAACGCCGGCGCGGTAGCGCACCCACCACTCCTCGAAGTGGATCAGCTCGCCGGCCCGGTGCTCATCGGCATCCATAGCCAGTCGGGCATGTGTCTCGACGGGGATGTCGCTCATCGGCAGCAGGCGCGCCCCGGGCTGCCAGCGGCGGCAGAGGAACTCGGTGGCCTCGCTCAACGTGGAGCCGTTCCGGAGCAGGTCGCTGCGCACGATGTGGGTGGCCAGATCCAGGTCGCCGAGCGTGAACCAGGACCAGCCGCGCCCGTAGGCGGCGATCTCAGCGGAGGCGCGGCGGGACTCCTCGGGCCGCCCCCAACCCTGCTCCTCGTTGATGCCTCCGCCGAGGGTGTACATCACGGTGTCGAGGTCCGGGCAGATGCGCAGCCCGTCCAGCCACATGTCATCGCCCGTGTTCACGATCACCGTCACCGTCGCCTCCGGCTCGGTTTCCGCCAGGTGCTTCAGCAGCCCGCGGGTGAACCGGGCGCCGCCGATGCCGCCGGCCAGAACGGTGATGGTCGTCATCTGTGCGCTCTTCCGTGCTGGGTGACCTCGGGTTCACGGGGAGGCGGGAAGGCCGGAATCGTCGTGGATGGAGCGAACACGATCACCGGATGCCCGCCGCGCGGATGTGGGATCACGTCGCAGTCCACGCCGTAGACCTCCGCAATGGTCGCCGGCCGCAGCACCGCCTCGGGGGTGCCGGCCGCGACCAGTCGCCCGTGGTGCAGCAGCAGGATCTGGTCGCAGAACGCGGCGGCCAGATTCAGATCGTGCAGGGCCATGATCGCGGTCAGGCCCGTGGCGGCCGCGCCCGCGCAGAGCCCGCGCACCTGCCCGAGCAGCCCGATCTGGGCGCTCACATCGAGGTGGTTGTTCGGCTCGTCCAGCAGCAGCAGACTCGGCCGCTGCGCCAACGCTCGGGCGATCTGCGCGCGCTGCTGCTCGCCGCCGCTGAGCGTATGCCACGCCCGGTCGGCGAGGTCGCTGCCGCCGACCACGGCCAGCGATTCCTCGGCCACCCGGTGGTCGTCGTCGCCGCCGAAGCTGCCGAGCACCCGGCTGCGGTGCGGGATCCGGCCGAGGAGCACGACCTCGCGCACCGTGAGGTCGACGCTGGGCGCGGCGTTCTGTTCGAGCAGCGCCACCCGCCGGGCGGTCTCGCGCCGCGACAGACCGGACCCTCTGCCGGATCGCGCTCCGTCGAGTTCGACGCCGCCGGCATCCGGTGCCTCCAGCCCCGCGATCAGGCGCAACAGGGTGGACTTGCCGGCCCCGTTGGGTCCGAGCAGGCCGGTCACTGCGCCCGTGGGCACGACCGCCGACACATCGGTCAGAATCGGGGTGCCGTCGACCTGGAACGACACCCGGTCGAGGATCACGACCATGCGGCGGCCTTTCTGCTCTTGATCAGCACGATGAAGACGGGCACGCCGATCAGCGCGGTGATGATGCCCACGGGCAGCTCGCGGGGGTCGAACACCGTGCGTGCGACCGTGTCGGCCACGATCAGGAACAGGGCGCCGAGCACCACGGTCAGCGGCAGCAGGCGGCGGTGGCCGGGCCCGCTCAGGCCGCGCACCAGGTGCGGCAGGATCAGGCCGACGAAGCCGATGGCCCCGCTCACGGCCACCATGGCGCCGGTCAGTAGCGCCACCGCGCCGAGCAGTATCCACCGGGTGCCGTTGACGTTGATGCCGAGGGATGCCGCGGCGGTGTCCCCGAAGGTGAACGCGTCCAGACGGGTGGCCGAGAGCACGATCCCGGCGCCGACCACCACGAGGGCAGTGCCCGAGATGACGACGCTCGACCACGAGCTGCCGGCCAGCGAGCCCAGCAGCCAGTTGAGGATCTCCCGGTAGGAGTCGCCCTTGGCTGCCCAGAAGATGATGAAGGACGTGCCGGCCGCACCCAGTTGAGCGATGGCCAGGCCCGAGAGCACCGCGCGCCCGGGCGTGATCGTGTTGGCGACCCGCGCGATGCTCAGCGTGGCGACGAGGGCTGCCAGCGCGCCGAGGAACGCCGCGGCCGGCAGCGCCACCGCGACGCCGAGAACGATCACACAGACCGCGCCGAGAGAGGCCCCGCTCGACAGCCCGAGCAGGTAGGGGTCCGCCAGCGGGTTGCGGGTCACCGACTGCATCACCGCGCCGCAGAGCGCGAGCCCCGCGCCGACAGCGGCCGCGGTCAGAACGCGCGGCAGGCGCAGCTGCCACACGATCGAGTCGGTCAGCGGGGCCACCCCGGCGGCGCCCGGCAGGCCGAGGTGCCCGGCGAGGCTCGCGGCGACATCCGTCAGGCTCACGTCGGCCGGACCGATGGTCACGGCCAGCCCCGCCGTGAGCACGAGGGCCAGGACCGACAGGGCGAGCCAGCCCAGGTAGCCCGCGCGCCCGGCCACGCGACGGCTCTGGGCCGCCGTGCGTTCCGGCTGCTGCAGCTCCACCCGATCCACCCGATCCACCTGCCTCGCCTGTTCCGTCGTGTCTGTCCCGTTGGTGCTGTCCTGGCGTGTCCTGCGTCGTGCTCTGGCGCCGGTCGCTAGCCGGCCGTCGTGGACCCGAGCGCGTCGAGCTGTTCGATGGTTGACGCGGCGGCTTCGACGTTGCGGATGCCGGCCTCGGTGGCCGCGAACGGCAGCACGATGTAGCGCTGGTTCTTCACGGCGTCGAGTTGCTGCGTGGCCGGGTTCGTCTCGAGGTTCGCGATCTTCGACTCCGCGGTGTTCCACGTGGCGTCGACGAGCACGATCACGCTCGGGTTCGCCTCGATGACCGACTCCCAGCCCACCGAGGTCCAGGTGTCCTGCACGTCGGCGAACACGTTGGTCAGGCCCGCGGCCGCCATGATCATGTTGGGCGAGCCGATGCCGGCGCCCACGTAGGGAGTGTCGGTGCCGCTGGAATACCAGAGCGCGGTGGTGTCCGCGGCGGCGGGGTCAAGGGCCGCGAGGGTCTTCTGCTGATCGGCGACCAGGTCGGCCGCGGCCTCTTCGGCGCCGAAGATCGCGCCGGCCTCGGTGATCTCGGCGAACACGGAGTCGAAAGTGAGCGGGTCAGGCATGTAGCCCTCGCCCTTGCAGGCGGCGGGGGAAACGTAGCTGCCGATGCCGAGGTCGGTGAGGCTCTGGCGTTCGCCCACGCCCTCGGCCGAGAAGTTGGACTCCCAGCCGCCGTAGACGAAGTCGGGCGTGAGTCCGAGCACGGCCTCCTGGCCGGGCACGAAGTCGCTGACCACGAACAGGCCTGCGCCGGCCTTCTCGAGGGATGCCGGCAGCGGGCCGTCGAGGAACGCCGAGCCCACGATGCGATCGGAGAGGTCCAGTGCGAGCAGCAGCTCGGTCGTCGACGACTTGATCGTCACGATCCGTTCGGGCGCAGCCTCCACGATCACGTCGGTGCCGCAGTTGTCGATCGTCATCGGGTAGCCTCCACCCGTGCCGGCGCTCGCGCCCGGCGCGGCACTGGGCGCGGCGACGGGACTCGCCGCAGCGCATCCGCTCGATAGCAGGGCAGCCGCCGCTACGACCACCAGCAGGGGACCACGCAACGAACGTAATTGGGACATGTTACCGATCCGGTTCAGGGCCGCGAGAGCTGGTGGATCGTCGGTATGAGCGCGCCATGGCGACGATTCACCCGCTCTGGCGAGCACAGGGAGAACTGCGGGGCAGGAAGGGTGCGACCGAGCACGTGTCGGCGACCTGCCGCCCAAGTCGGGGCCGGCTCAACCGGTCAGAGCCAACCGGCGGTCTTCGTTCAGCCTAGGCCAGAACTTCGGCGCGGCCCATCACGGGCGAGCGGGGCGATGGGGGACGGATGTCCGGCGCGCCCGGGATACTCAGTGCGGCCAGTCGCCGGGCCGGTGAGAGTCAGTTTCGTCCTCTGCTCAGTTGAAGACCATTCCGCCGTCGACCAGAATCGACTGTCCGGTGATGTAGCCGGAGTCGGGGCCAGCCAGGAACGAAACGACCCCCGCGACCTCGGACGCTTCGGACAGGCGGGCGAGGGCGATGCCGTTCGTAAACTGATCCCAGCCCCACTCTTCCGACTGGCCCGCGTCGGCTGCCACCTTTTTCGCGAGCTCCTCCATGAGGGGCGTCTTCACGATGCCGGGGGCGAAGGTGTTGACCGTGATGCCGAATTGGGCCAGGTCCTTGGCGGCTGTCTGGGACAAGCCACGAATGGCGAACTTGGTGGCCGAGTACAACGCGATGCCGGGGTTCCCGACGTGACCGGCCTGGGACGCAGCACTGATGATCTTTCCACCGTGGCCGAGCTCTTTGAACGCCTTGGTGGCTGCCTGAATGCCCCACACCACGCCGTTGAAGTTGATGGAGAATATTTTTGCGATGCTTTCCTGGGTGATGTCATCGATTGGAGACGTGGGGGCGATGCCGGCGTTGTTGACGATGACGTCGAAGCCCCCGAGCTCCGTGACAGCCTGCTCGACCGCGGCGAACACGCTGTCTCGGTCGGAGACATCGACGTGCAGTGCGAGTGCTCCGCCCTCCTTGCCTCCCAGGGATTCGGCAACTGCGCCTGCGGTCGCACGGTTCAGGTCGGCGATGGCGACCTTGAAGCCGTCAGCGTGGAGTCGCTCAGCAATGGCCTGACCAATCCCCTGTCCACCACCGGTAACGAGTGCGACTTTTCCGTTTTCTGTGCGTGCCATGGTATTGATTCCAATCTCGATTATTCGCAACCTGCCGGCGAGTCGATGACGTCATGTCAAGGCAGGACAGGAGTTTTACTGATCCGATACGCACGGCGCCAGCAGCGCGGCGCGCACCGAGGATTTCCGGCGTCGTCGCGGCGGATGAGCGGCCCCGAGGGTGAACCTCTCGGGGTGAATCTGAGACATCCCCGTTTTTTGTGTCGATGTTGTCTAAGAACTCCAGCAGCAGACGAGGCATTACCCCCATTGTAGGCGCGATCGAGTGATATTCGGTCGGCCAGTGACCCCGTGCCCGACCGCGACGATAACGGTTTGCATGAACCCTTGCCACCGGCAGATTCGCTCGACAGGATGATATACGCGTTAGTCACACAGAAAAGCAGCACCAAATGTTTGCGTCGAAGACTAATAAGCCCGGACGCTGTCGTTCGGCTCAACGGTGTTCCGTCACTGGCGAATGTGGAGACAAGATGACTGTAGTTCGGGCCGCAATCACCCAGACCGAGTGGACGGGCGACCAGGAGTCGATGATCCAGAAGCACGAGGGATTCGTGCGCACCGCCGCCGAAGCGGGAGTGCAGGTGATCTGCTTCCAGGAGCTGTTCCACGGCCCCTACTTCGGCATTGTGCAGGACTCCACGTACTACGACTACGCGCAGAGCGTGCCGGGACCACTCGTGGAGCGGTTCCAGAAGCTCGCCGCCGAGCACACGATGGTGATCGTGCTCCCCGTCTACGAGGAGGAGCAGCCCGGCGTGCTCTACAACACGGCCGCCGTGATCGACGCCGACGGCACCTACCTCGGCAAGTACCGCAAGCACCACATCCCCCACCTGCCCCAGTTCTGGGAGAAGTTCTACTTCCGCCCCGGAAACGCCGACTACCCCGTCTTCGACACCATGGTCGGCAAGATCGGGGTCTACATCTGCTACGACCGGCACTTCCCGGAGGGCTGGCGCGTGCTCGGCCTGAACGGCGCCGAGATTGTCTTCAACCCCTCAGCCACCAAGCCCGGCCTCTCGAACCGGCTCTGGGAGCTCGAGCAGCCGGCCGCCGCCGTCGCCAACCAGTACTACATCGGCGCCAACAACCGCATCGGCACCGAGACCGAGGAGTTCGGCGCCGACGCCGTCACCTTCTACGGCAGCTCCTACTTCGTCGACCCGCGCGGCAACTACGTCGGCGAGGTGGCCTCCACCGACACCGAGGAGGTCGTCATCCGCGACCTCGACCTGGGCGTCATCCGAGAGGTGCGCAACTCGTGGCAGTTCTACCGGGACCGCCGTCCCGACTCCTACGGCCCGATCGCCCGGCCGTAGCCAGGGGCGCATCGTGACGACCCTGATCCAGAACGGCACCGTGGTCAGCGCGACCGGCCGGGTGCAGGCGGATGTCCTCATCGACGGCGAGATCATCGTCGCCGTGCTGGCACCTGGCTCGGCTCTCCTCGGGAATGACCTCGCCGCATCCGTCGACCGTGTGATCGACGCCACCGGCAAGTACGTGATCCCCGGCGGCGTCGACGCGCACACGCATATGCAGTTGCCGTTCGGCGGCACCGCGGCCAGCGACACCTTCGAGACCGGCACCCGGGCCGCGGCCTGGGGCGGCACCACCACCATCGTCGACTTCGCAGTGCAGAGCTACGGCCAGCGGGTCTTCGACGGTTTGGCGGCCTGGCACGAGAAGGCGGCCGGAAACTGCGCCATCGACTACGGGTTCCACCAGATCATCGGCGACCTCAACGAGGACTCGCTGCAGGCGATGGACGGGCTGCTGGACGAGGGCATCTCCAGCTTCAAACTGTTCATGGCCTATCCCGGCGTCTTCTACTCGGATGACGCGCAGGTGCTGCGCGCCATGCAGAAGTCCGCCGAGACCGGGCTGATGACCATGATGCACGCCGAGAACGGCCCGGCCATCGACGTGCTCGTCACGCAGCTGCTCGCAGAGGGCAAGACCGACCCCTACTACCACGGTGTCGCGCGCGCCTGGCAGCTGGAGGAGGAGGCCACGCACCGAGCGATCATGCTCGCGAACCTCACCGGGGCGCCGCTCTACGTGGTGCACGTGAGCGCCAAGCAGGCCGTGGAGCAGATCGCCGCCGCCCGGGACCACGGCCAGAACGTGTTCGGTGAGACCTGCCCGCAATACCTCTACCTGTCGCTCGAGGAGAATCTCGGGGCACCGGGGTTCGAGGGCGCGAAGTGGGTCTGTTCTACGCCGCTGCGCTCGAAGGCCGAGGGCCACCAGGACCACCTGTGGCAGAGCCTACGCACCAACGACATCCAGATGGTCTCCACCGACCACTGCCCGTTCTGCATGAAGGGGCAGAAAGAGCTGGGCCTCGGCGACTTCTCGAAGATCCCGAACGGCATCGGCTCGGTCGAGCACCGCCTGGACCTGCTCTACCAGGGCGTCGTCAACGGCCGCATCTCGCTCGAACGCTGGGTGGAGATCACCGCAACAACCCCGGCACGGATGTTCGGGCTGTACGGCAAAAAGGGGGTCATCCAGCCGGGCGCCGACGGCGACATCGTGATCTACGACCCGAACGGCCACACCTCGATCGGCCTGCCCGTCAACGGGAATGGCAAGACCCACCACATGAACATGGACCACTCCGCCTGGGAAGGCTACGAGATCGACGGTCACGTCGACACCGTTCTGTCCCGCGGCAAGGTCATCATCGACGACAGCTCCTATCTCGGCTCCAAGGGTGACGGCCGGTTCGTCAAGCGCGGCCTGAGCCAGTACCTGATCTAGACGGGACCCCAGATGGACTTCGGAGCAGTGCTGCAGACCAACCCCCCATCCGCCCGTACCGTGCAATTGGCCAAACTGGCCGAGGCGCACGGCTTCAGCCACGTCTGGACGTTCGACTCGCATCTGCTCTGGCAGGAGCCCTACGTCATCTACAGCCGCATCCTCGCGGAGACGGACAGGATCATCGTCGGACCCATGGTCACCAACCCGGGCACCCGCGACTGGACGGTCACGGCCTCCACCTACGCGACGCTGAACGAGATGTACGGCAACCGCACCATCTGCGGCATCGGCCGCGGGGATTCGGCGGTGCGGGTCATCAACGGAACTCCCACCACCCTGAAGACGCTGCGCGAGTCGGTGCACGTGATCCGGGAACTCGCGAACTCCCGGTCGGTCGAATACAACGGCGCGACCCTGCAGTTTCCGTGGAGCCGCGGCTCCACCCTTGACGTGTGGGTGGCGGCCTACGGGCCCCTCGCGCTCAAGCTCGCGGGCGAGGTCGGCGACGGTTTCATCCTGCAGATGGCCGACCTCGACGTGGCCGAGTGGATGATCAAGACCGTGCGGGAGGCCGCGGCGAAATCCGGCCGCGACCCGATGGCGGTCAAGTTCTGCGTGGCCGCGCCCATGTACATCGGCGACAATTGGGGCCACATGCGCAACCAGTGCCGCTGGTTCGGCGGCATGGTCGGCAATCACGTGGCCGACATCGTCGCCAAGTACGGCACCGAATCTCATGTGCCGAAGGCCCTCACCGACTACATCATTGGCCGGCAGGATTACGACTACAACGAGCACGGCCGTGCCGGAAACGCGCACGCCGAGTTCGTGCCCGACGAGATCGTCGACCGGTTCTGTCTGCTCGGCACCGCGAAGGACCACATCGAAAAGCTCGAGGCCCTGCGCGCCATCGGCGTCGACCAGTTCGCCGGCTACCTGCAGCACGACAACAAGGAAGAGACGATGCGCGTCTACGGGGAGACCGTGATCCCGGCGATGACCGAGCCCATCGTGGCAAAGAAATGACCCGATTCAGGTGAATGGTGCAGACTTCAAGCCGATCGAGGTCACACTGAGGGAGGGCGATCCACGGCCTCACCATCTCAACGCAGAGAGAAAGAACCCGATATCTGTGAATGACATCACTTACCCAAGCGCCACGGCCAGCCGCAACGAGCTCGCCTACGACCTTGACCGGGCGCACGTCTTCCACTCCTGGTCGGCCCAGGGTGCCCTCAAGCCGCTGGTGATCGCCGGCGGGCAGGGCTCCCGGGTCTGGGATTATGACGGGCGCAGCTATCTGGACTTCTCCAGCCAGCTCGTCAACGTGAACATCGGCCACCAGCATCCGGCCGTCACCGCGGCCATCATCGAGCAGGCCGGTCGGCTCGCCACGGTGGCGCCCTCCACGGCGACCCTGACCCGCGGCGAGGCCGCCCAGCGCATCGTCGAACGGGCGCCTGAGGGCTTCAACAAGGTCTTCTTCACCAACGGCGGGGCGGATGCGATAGAGAACGCGATCCGCATGGCGCGCCTGCACACGGGCCGCGACAAGGTGCTCTCTACCTACCGCTCGTACCACGGCAACACGGGCGCGGCCATCGTCGCGACCGGCGACTGGCGCCGCATCCCGAATGAGTTCGCCCGCGGGCACGCGCACTTCTTCGGCCCCTACCTCTACCGCAGCGAGTTCTGGGCGACCAGCCCCGAGCAGGAGTCGGAGCGGGCCCTGCGCCACCTCGAGCACGTGATCCAGAGTGAGGGACCCGCGGGCATCGCGGCCGTGCTGCTGGAATCCATCCCCGGCACCGCCGGCGTGCTCGTGCCGCCGCCCGGCTACCTCGCCGGCGTGCGGGCCCTCTGCGACCGGTACGGCATCATGCTGATCCTCGACGAGGTGATGGCCGGCTTCGGCCGCACCGGCAACTGGTTCGCGTTCGACGGCTTCGACGTGGTGCCGGACCTGATCACTTTCGCGAAGGGCGTCAACTCCGGTTATGTGCCCACCGGCGGTGTGATCATCTCCGACCCCATCGCCCACGACTTCGACACCACGGTCTATCCCGGTGGCCTCACCTACAGCGGACATCCGCTGGCGATGGCGTCGATCGTGGCGGCCCTGGACGCCATGAAGAACGAGGGCATCGTGGAGAACGCCGCCCGGATCGGGCGCGACGTGCTCGCCCCCGGGCTCGCCGAGCTGCAGGCTAAGCACCCGATCATCGGAGAGGTGCGCGGGGTCGGCGTGTTCTGGGCGATGGAACTCGTCTCCGACCGGGAGACCCGCCAGCCGCTCAGCGGCGCCGTGATGGGCCGGATCAAATCGGAGCTGCTGGCCCGCAACCTGCTGCCGTTCCTGGCCGAGAACCGCATCCACGTGGTGCCGCCCTGCGTCGTCACGGACGCCGAGGTCGCCGAGGCGCTCACTATCTACGACGAGGTCCTCAGCCTCGACCGGCTTGTCTGACGCCCCGCGCACCCTCACCCCGACTCGATGAAGAGAATGAAGAGAGACGAACGCCCATGACCGAACTGCCCCTCATCACCCACTGGGTCGACGGGGCTCCCCTCCGGGGAGCCTCGACCCGCACCGCGCCCGTCTTCAACCCCGCCCTCGGCGCCGTCGCGAAGAACGTAATCCTGGCCAGTGCCACCGACGTCGACACCGCCGTCGCCTCCGCCCACGCTGCCTATCCGCTCTGGCGCGACACATCCCAAGCCAAGCGCCAGGGCGTGATGTTCAACTTCCGCGAACTGCTGAACGCGCGCAAAGGCGAGCTGGCCGACATCCTCACCGCCGAACACGGCAAGGTGACCTCGGATGCGCTCGGCGAGATCGCGCGCGGCCTCGAGGTCGTCGAGTTCGCGCTCGGCATGCCGCACCTGAGCAAGGGCGAGTACTCCGAGAACGTGTCCACGGGCGTCGACGTCTACACGCTGCGCCAGCCGCTCGGCGTGGTGGGCATCATCAGCCCGTTCAACTTCCCAGCTATGGTGCCCCTCTGGTTCTTCCCGATCGCCATCGCGGCCGGCAACACGGTCGTGCTCAAACCGAGCGAGAAAGACCCGTCCGCGTCGAACTGGATGGCTGCCCTGATGACCGAGGCCGGCCTGCCCGCCGGTGTGCTCAACGTCCTGCACGGCGACAAGGAAGCCGTCGACGCCCTGCTCGTGCACCCCGACGTGCAGGCGATCTCGTTCGTCGGCTCCACGCCGATCGCGCAGTACATCTACGAGACGGCCGCCCACCACGGCAAGCGCGTGCAGGCCCTCGGCGGCGCGAAGAACCACATGCTCGTGCTGCCGGACGCAGACCTGGACCTGGCCGCGGATGCCGCGGTCAACGCCGGCTTCGGCTCGGCCGGTGAGCGCTGCATGGCGATCAGCGTGGTGGTGGCCGTGGAACCGGTCGCTGACGACCTGGTCGCGAAGATCACCGCGCGGCTGAAGAGCCTCAAGGTGGGCGACGGCATGCGCGGATGCGACATGGGACCTCTGATCACGAAGGTACACCGCGACAAGGTGGCGTCCTACATCGACCTCGCCCAGACCGACGGAGCCGAGGTCGTCGTGGACGGCCGCGGTATCGAGGTGGACGGTGACGCGAGCGGATTCTGGCTCGGCCCGACCCTCTTCGACAAGGTCAGCACGGACTCGGACGTCTACCTCGACGAGATCTTCGGCCCGGTGCTCTCCATCGTGCGGGTCGCCAGCTACGCCGAGGGACTCGACCTGATCAACCGCAGCCGCTACGGCAACGGCACGGCCATCTTCACCAACGACGGCGGTGCGGCCAGGCGGTTCCAGAACGAGGTGCAGGTCGGTATGGTTGGCATCAACGTGCCGATCCCGGTGCCCGTGGCCTACCACTCGTTCGGCGGTTGGAAGGACTCCCTGTTCGGCGACGCCAAGGCCTACGGCCCGGCCGGGATCGCCTTCTACACCCGAGAGAAGGCCATCACGAGCCGGTGGCTGGACCCGAGCCACGGCGGTATCAACCTGGGCTTCCCACAGAACGCCTAGGGGATGAGGGCGTGCTTGGCCTGCACGCGGGCGGCCTCGGTGCGGAGCACCTCCAGAACGGTGCGCACGGCGAGGCGCTCGGCCCGATCGGGGCGCATCAGCGCCACGATTTGCCGTTCGGCGTCCACCCCGCGGAGCGGCTTGAGCACGAGGCGGCCCGGCTGGTCGCCGCCCCAGGTGTACCGGGGGACCAGAGCGATGCCGAGGCCTGCCACGACGAACGCTTCGATCACCCGCAGGTCGGCGAACTGCTGGGCGACGGTGATCTGACTGCCTGCCTTCTGCTCGATCTGGTGCAGGATGCGCTCGAACGGGTAGCCGGTCGGCGCGCCGATCCAGGTCTCGCCGATCACGTCCGCCGGGGTGATCCACGACCGGGAGGCCAGCCGGTGGTCGGCCGGCAGCCCGACGTCGAGTGGCTCTGTCATCAGCGGTACCACCGTCAGTCCGCGCCCGCCCCATGGAAGCTGGCCGCGCAGGCTGTAGGCGAGCACGATGTCGTACTCCGCCGTGAGCGCGGGGAAGTCGCTCAGTTCCGGGTCCTTGTCGGTGCAGTTGACGATGAGTCCGGGCACGGCGGCGATGCTTCTCACCGCTCCCGGCAGCAGCATCTCGCCCGCGGTCGGAAAGGTGACCAGGCTCACCTCGCCCGTGGCGTCGTTGCGGAACTCGTCCCAGACCGCCCGGGCGCGGGCGAGGGCGACCGCGACATCCGTCGCGCTGCGGGCCAGAGCGCGGCCGGCATCCGTCAGAATGAGGCCGCGACCGCTGCGCTCGGTGAGCGGAAGGCCGGCCTCGCGTTCGAGCACTTTCAGCTGCTGCGAGACAGCGGATGGCGTGCGGTGCGTGGCGCGGGCAACCTCAGTGATGCTGTGGCGCTCGGCCAGTTCGCGGAGAAGTTCGAGTCGTTGGACATCCATGTAGTAACGCTACACACTCCGTGCAGAACTATGTGATTGTGCTGCAAAGTCAAAGATGATGAAATAAATACGTCGAACTCGAGCAATGGTGCCTCCGTCTCCCCGATACTCAACCCCATTTCCCGAAAGGTACGACCGTGTTTGTTCTTCTCGCCGTTCTCGTTCTCATCGTCATCTCCTCCGTCGTTGCCGTCGTCGTCGACGTGCACAAGGACGGATTCCGCCGCGTTCCCGAGCGCAAGCTCGTTCGTATCTTCTAGAGCAACGCCTGCTTCAGGTTCACCGACCGGGCGATGGCCTAAAGTTGGTCCTGTGACGGACACACGCCAGCAGCTCATCGCCCACATCTCGGCCGAGGCCGTTTTCCGCGGGGATTTCACCTTGACCAGCGGCAAGAAGGCGACGTATTACGTCGACCTGCGCAAGGTCAGCCTCGACCATCGCGTCGCCCCACTGATCGGCCAGGTCATGCTCGACCTGATCGCGCACATTCCGGATGTCACCGCGGTCGGCGGCATGACCATGGGTGCCGACCCGGTGGCGGCGGCCATCCTGCACCAGGGCGTGGCACGCGGAGCCGCGTACGACGCCTTCGTCGTGCGCAAGGAGCCCAAGGACCACGGCCGGGGCAAGCAGGTCGAAGGACCCGATCTCGCCGGCAAGCGCGTCGTCGTGCTCGAAGACACGTCCACCACGGGCGGTTCGCCCCTGGCGGCGATCGACGCGCTCCTCAAGGTCGGTGCGATCATCGCCGCCGTCGCCGTCGTGGTCGACCGGAACACGGGCGCGCGCGAAGTGATCGAAGCCGCGGGCTACCCCTATTACGCCGCGATCGGCCTTGAGGACCTGGGGCTGAACTAGTGCCCACAAATGAGGTGCCCGGCGAGGACGGAATGAAGTGGCTGGCATCTCAGCTCGGTGACGGCGCGCGCCCGGCCCTGCCGGACGAATATTCGCCCCGCCAGTCGCCGCGGTGGCCGAGAACCTCCCGCATTGTTCCACCGGCACCCGCCGAGCCGACGACCCATACCGGCGTCTTCCTCTGGGGGCTCAAGCCGACCTCCCAGCCTGACCCTCGACTCGCCAAGGGTGCCGCGGCTCGGGCCGCCGCTGCTGCGGCTGGCGCTGCTGGTCCCGCTCCGGCGCCTCCTGCCGCTCCTGTGCCTTCGTCGGGAGCGACGCCTTCGGCTGGAGCGACGCCTTCGGCTGGAGCGACGCCTTCGGCTGCGGGGCCAGCGAATGTGACCGGATCCGTGCCGATCACGACCGCGGCCCTGTTCGTCCTGACGCCCGCAAACCCGGCGCGTGCTGCTTCTGCAGTCGATGGGGCTGCTTCCGGGGCTGCTTCCTCTGCTGAGTCGGCTGCCGTCGCGGCGGCTGCGGCCGCGTCCTCGTCTGCGGCCGCGTTTTCCGAGCTCCAGCCGGCCGCGTTCGCGCCCTCGGCCGCTGTCAGGTCGGCGGCTTCGTCCGCCGCGCTCACGGATGACTCGGCTTCGGAACTGACGCCGGCCGAAACACGCTCGGCCTCAGCTTCGGGGCCCGCCCCGTGGGCGCCCGACGCGTCGGCACCGGCCCCTCTTCCACCTGTCGAGGCTCCCGCGCCTCTGCCGATGCTCGGCGGGAACGGGCCGGACGAGTCTGACCGGAGCGGCAGCATCCGTTCGGAGAAAGCCGATCTCGCACCGGCGCCGTGGTGGACCACCTTCACGCAGTCGCCGCTCGAGCTGACCGCTGAGGAGGTCGCGGCCGCCGATCTGCTGGCCGGGCGCACGCCGCCTGCTCCCGACCCCGAGCCGGCCGCGCTGCCGGCTCCGGTCTCCGCCCGCGGCCGTCTGCGCGCACGACTGGCCGCGTCACTGTCGACTCCGGTCCCTCTCGCGGGCCAGGCCCGCGACGCCGCCGGGATCGCTGGAGCCGGGGCCCGAGTTGTGGCGGGAGCCGCGGCCGTTGTTGCCGCCCCAGGTGCCCCGTTAGCCGCGGCAGCCATCCCGGCGCCGGAGGCAGCCTTCACCGCACCGGATGCCCGTGCAGGTACACGGCTGGCCGAGACGGCGGCGCAGGCCTCGGCCGCGACCCGCTCCGCGCCCACCGCCGCCCCGACTCCACCTTCACTGGCCGCAACGCCGGCCCACCTGTCCACCACGTCCGCGTCCGCCGCGCCCGCGTCCGCCGTCACTGCTTCCCCCGAACCTGCACCAGCCGGGGCTGGGGCCGGTATCCACGCCGGTGCGAGTGCTGCTGCTGCCACAACTCCGCGGCCCGCGTCGGGTACGACCAATATGTTCGGTGCGGCATCCCCGCGCCCCGCGTCGGGTACGAACTCCTCGTCGGGCGTGGCCACTCCGGTCGCAGCGAACGGCCGGCGTTCCGCAGTGGACGCGGCGCCGTCCGGCGCCGTTGCCGATGCCGCGCGGCTGGCCTCGGCCGGTCGCCCGCCCGGAGGCAGCCGCCCCGGCAGGCCCCGGCTTCTGATCTGGAGCGTCGGCGGCCTGGTGGTCGTGCTCGCGCTGGCGGCACTGTTCTTCCTCGGGCAGAGCCTGGTCGGCGGCGACGCTGCCCCCGTTGCGGTGGCCACGTCCAGCGCTACACCTGCCCCGAGCGCCACCCCGAGTGTGGCGCCGTCGGCGCCGCCCGAGGCCACCGGCCCGCAGCCGGTCGGCGTGCACCAGTGGGACACCCTGTTCGGCGGCGAATGCCTGCAGCCGTACGTGACACCCTGGGAAGAGGAATTCACGGTCGCCGACTGTGCCACCCCGCATGCGGCTCAGCTCGTGTACCGCGGAGTGTTCGCCGGGGATGCCGCCACAGCCTTCCCTGGCGAGGCCGAGCTGGCCGGGCAGATCAACCTGCTCTGCAGCGCGACCGGCGTCATCGACCTGGCCGCGGCCTCGGCCTACGGCGACGTGCAGGTGCAGGGTAGTTACCCGATCACCGAGGAACAGTGGTCCGATGGCGGCCGCTCCTACTACTGCTTCGTGAGCCGGGCCTCCGGCGAGCCGATGAACGCGAGCATCGCGGGCCCCGGACCGGTACCCGCCGCATAAGCGTTCCGGAGCATCCGTCACCGACGTCTGCCGCCTGGCTGTCTGGCTGCCTGGCTGCCTTGTAGCGCAGCGGAACCCCAGCCGTGCAACCGGGATCCGCCGTCGCCGCCCATGCCCGATGATCGAACGAATTCGACGGAGATTTTGCCGAAAATGGTCAGTTCTGGGTCGCAACCGGGGTGGTGGCGCAAAATCTCCGTCGAATTCGTCAGGGCCTGGCGGGAGGGAGAGCGGGAGCAGGAGCGGCGGGCGCGGCGGTAGAAGTGCTGAGGCGATGGGTGCGGCAGAGCGCGGCTGCGATGGGAGCGGCGGAACCTAGATCGCGTCGGACTCCACGGGCTCCTTGGAGACCAGCTCGTGCACGCCGGAGAGGATCTCGTCCGGGCGGAACGGGTAGCGGTGCACCTCAGCGTCGTCACTGATGCCGCTCATCACGAGAATGGTGTGCAGCCCGGCCTCGATCCCGGCGATGATGTCGGTGTCCATCCGATCACCGATCATGGCCGTGTTCTCCGAGTGCGCGCCGATCTTGTTCATCGCTGAGCGGAACATCATCGGGTTCGGCTTGCCCACCACATAGGGCTCCATGCCGGTGGCCTTGGTGATCAGGGCCGAGATTGCACCCGTGGCGGGCAGGGGGCCGTCCGCACTGGGGCCGGTCGCATCCGGGTTCGTCGAAATGAAGCGGGCACCGTTCAAGAGCAGACGGATGGCCTTGGTGATGGCCTCGAACGAGTAGTTGCGGGTTTCGCCGACCACCACGTAGTCCGGGTTCGTCTCGGTCATGATGAAACCCGCCTCGTGCAGGGCGGTCGTGAGTCCGACCTCGCCGATCACGAAGGCGGTGCCGCCGGGCGCCTGGGAGCGGAGGAAGTCTGCCGTCGCCAGCGCGGAGGTCCAGATGCGGTCTTCGGGCACGTTCAGGCCCGAGGCGCGCAGGCGGGCACTGAGGTCCCGGGGGGTGAAGATCGAGTTGTTCGTGAGCACCAAGAACGGCGTGCCGGCGTCGCTCCACTGCTGCAGCAGCTGCGCCGCGCCCGGCAACGGGCTGTTTTCATGCACGAGCACGCCATCCATATCGGTGAGCCAGCATTCGATGTCTTCGCGGCGTGTCATTGGGTGCTCCCTTGGTTCGGGGATAAGCCTAGCGGCGCGAGGTTTCCGGACGGTTACGAGGTGAGCCAGATCGATCGGGCCGCCGCAGACGACAGCCGACAGATGCCGCCGCCCGGCAGCCGCACCACGCCGGGTTCGAGAACGGTGAGCCGGATTCCCGGGCCGACCCGGTGCACGGCAAGGTCGCGCAGGATGTCCGGGTCGCGGTCACTGATGCGCACGACCGCCCCGACGTGGCCGGGTGCGGCCTCCGCCAGCAGGATGGCGTCCGGCCGGGTCAGGCTGCCGTCCTCGGCCGGGATCGGGTCCCCGTGCGGGTCGGCCGACGGATGCCCGAGCCGATCGTCGATCGCCGCCAGCAGCCGGTCCGAGATCGAGTGCTCGAGCACCTCCGCCTCGTCGTGCACCTCGTGCCAGTCGTAGCCCATTTCCCGCACGAGCCAGGTCTCGATCAACCGGTGCCGGCGCACCACCGCGGTCGCCCGCAGGAAACCGGTCCGGCTCAGGGTGAGCGGCCCGTAGGGGACGTGCTCGATCAGGCCGCCGGCGGCGAGCTTCTTCACCATCTCGGTGACCGATGACGGCGCCACCCCCAGCCGCGCGGCCAGCACCGAAGGCGTGATCGGGTTCGGCTGCCATTCGGTGTGCGCGTAGATGGTCTTGAGGTAGTCCTCGGCCGCGGGTGTGGGGTGTTTCATCACGCCCCTGTGAACACGAGCACGAGCAGCACCACGTTCAGGGCCACCAGGAGCAGGGCGCAGACGGCGCCGGCGACTGTCGTGTACCAGCGGTTGACATGCTCGCCGAGCACCCCGCGCTGCATGGTGAGCCAGACCAGGGGGATCAGCGCGAACGGGATGCCGAACGACAGGACGACCTGGCTGAGCACCAGGGCCTCGGTCGGGTCGAAACCCACCCCCAGGATCAGCAGCGCGGGAATGAGGGTGACCACGCGACGCGCCAGCAGCGGCACGCGCACGTGCAACAGGCCGTGCATGATCTCCGCTCCCGCGTACGCTCCGACCGAGGTGGAGGCCAGCCCGGAGGCGAGCAGCCCGACCGCGAACACCGTCGCGATCACGGGCCCGAGGGTTGCCTCGAGGGCGGCGTGGGCGCCCTCGAGCGTGTCGGTCCCGGCGACGCCCTGCAGAGCGGATGCCGCGAGCAGCAGGATCGACAGGTTCACCGTGCCGGCGATGGCCATCGCGATGGTGACGTCCCATTTGGTGGCCCAGAGCAGGCGTCGCGTTGCTGCGCCGTCCGCCACGACGGGGAATCGGTCCCGGGTGAGCGCGGAGTGGGCGTAGATGGCGTGCGGCATGATCGTCGCGCCGAGGATGGACGCGGCCAGGAGCACCGAATTCGCGCCCTCGAACCGCGGCACGAGGCCGGCGACGACGCTGCCGGCATCCGGCGGAGCGAAGAACACCCCGGCCGCGAAGCCCACGGTGATGATGAGCAGCAGCGCCACGATGACGCGTTCGAAGGTGCGCGGGCCGCGCCGGGTCTGCACCGTGAGCACGATCATCGAGATGACCCCGGTGATCACGCCGCCGGCAAGCAGGGGGAGGCCGAAGAGCAGGTTCAGGGCGACCGCGCCGCCGATGATCTCGGCCAGGTCGGTGGCCATGGCCACCAGTTCCGCCTGCACCCAGTAGAGGCGGCGGGTGAGCGGGCGCCGAATACGTACCCCGAGAATTTCCGGCAGGCTCGTGCCGGTTACGATGCCGAGCTTGGCCGAGAGGTACTGGATCAGCCAGGCCATCACGTTGCCGGCCACGACCACCCAGACCAGCAGGTAGCCGTAGCGAGCACCGGCCGTCATATTGCTGGCGACGTTGCCGGGGTCGAGGTAGGCCACGCCCGCGACGAGGGCAGGGCCGAGCAACCAGAGCAGGTGAGAGGATGCCACGGTGGCGATCTCAGGGACCGGTCCCCTCGCATCCGTGCGCACGTTGTTTTTAGCCACACCGAAAGGATAGGGCAGATTTAGGCATGCCGAAAGATCAGTGCCTGCGTGGGCGGCCCGGCACACCAACGTTTCGGCGCGGTCATAAGTTTTAGTAGCTAAGCAGAGGGAGGAAACGGGTTCACGGTCGGTGGGGCCGAGGCCTACGTGCGGCGGGCCATCTTCAGCGGCTACCTCGACGAGGGCCGGAAACGCACCCCTGTGGAGCCGGATCGCCCACCGGGCCGCGCTGTCCGCAGCGCTCGCCGGGCCGCTCGCCGCCGGAACCACCGACCAAGCCACCCACCCGATCCCGCCCCGACCGGCCCGCGCTCCCGCCGGGGGAGTACCAGATCTCGGCGGCGATCGACCCGTTCACGGATGCCGGCGCCGGCCGGTCTGACGCTGCGCTGACCCTGTGCCGAGACGCGGCCGCCTCTGAACTGGGCGGTTACTCCTCGCGCAGGTCCTCGGGAATCGTGGCGACGGGGACCGGGGCCTTGCCGCGGGTGCGCTTCTTCTCGCGGCCGGCCTTGTAGAGCTCGGACAGGATCGGTACGCCCGAGAGCAGCACGATGCCGATGATGAAGAATTCGGAGTACGTCGCCACGAACTCGATCTGGCCGAGCAGGTAGCCCATCAGGGTGCTTCCGACACCCCAGGCGAAGGCGCCGATCAGGTTGAAGAACACGAAGGTGCGGTAGTGCATCCGTCCCACACCGGCGGCGAGAGGCACGAAGGCGCGGAACACGGGCAGGAAGCGGGCGATGATGATGGCCTTGCCGCCGTGCTTGGCGAAGAACGCGTTGGTGCGTTCCACGTTCTTCGGGTTGAACAGGCGGTTCTGCTCGCGGGTGAAGACGGCGGGGCCGGACTTGCGGCCGATTAAATAGGCGACCTGGTCACCGGCGAACGCGGCGATGAAGATGACGAGGCAGGTCACCCAGATCGGAAAGGGCACATCCCCGGTGGCGGTGAGCAGGCCCACGGTGAAGAGCAGCGAGTCGCCGGGCAGGAACGACAAGACGATGAAAGCCGTCTCGACGAACACGATGGTGGCCACGCCGAGGAGCACGAACGAACCGAACCAGCCGATCAGCCACTCCGAGTCGAGAAAGTCGATACCGAAGAGCGTGGGATGCATGGTGATGGTTCCTTCCGGGCGGGGTGCGAGCCGGCGAAACGCGAACCCTGCAAGTCAGAATACCCGACGGCATGCCCGGCATGCCCGGCATGCCCGGCATGCCCGGCACGCCCGGCGGTGCCCGGCGGGATACGTTGGATCGGTGCAAGAATCGCAGAACCCCACGCCCGAACTGTCCACCCACGGCGTCGGACCCTGGGCCGGAGAGTGGCCCGAGGAGTCGTTCTACGACCGCGAGCTGCTCGAGCGCGGCGACACGCGCAACGTGATCGACCGCTACCGCTACTGGAGTATGGCGGCGATCGTCGCCGACCTCGACGAGAAGCGGCATCCGTTTCACGTCGCCATCGAGAACTGGCAGCACGACATGAACATCGGCTCGATCGTGCGCAGCGCCAACGCGTTCGCCGCCGACACGGTGCACATCATCGGGCGCAAGCGGTGGAACAAGCGCGGGGCCATGGTCACCGACCGGTACCAGCACGTGCGGCACCACCCGGATGTCGCGTCCTTCGTCGAGTGGGCCGCCGCCGAGACCTTGCCGATCATCGCCATCGACAACGTGCCCGGCAGCGTGATCATCGAAACCTTCCGCTTCCCCGAGCGCTGCGTGCTCCTGTTCGGGCAGGAGGGTCCCGGCCTCTCTCCCGAAGCGATCGAGGCAGCGGATGCCGTCGTCGAGATCAGCCAGTTCGGCTCCACCCGCTCGCTCAACGCGTCGGCCGCCGCGGCTGTCACCATGCACAACTGGGTGTTGCAGCACCGGTTCTGAGCGGGCGTTTCACCACCCCGATCCCTCCACAATCAGGGCCTGATCGGGTTATCCACAGGGTGCGTGTAGGTGGGCGGATTCCGCGGGTAATGTCGGTGGGTGCCCGTAGCGTGTGTGTCATGAAGCCCTCATTTATCGAAGACTAAGAGGCTCTCGGGGAGCATTTCGAGGCGATCGCGGAGGCCGAATTGGCCATCGCCGTGGCGTTCGCCCGGCGGGCGGAGTTGGTCGAGGCGGGCCGCCGCTTCGGGCAGGCCCGGGCGAACGCGGCGGCGCGGCTGCCGGGGTCCCGGTGGGACGCGGCCGAGGTCGCCGAGCGGGAGTTCGTCAGCGAACTGGCCTGCACGATCCGGGTGCCGCGCCGCACGGCCGAGAACCTGATCGCGGAGAGCCGCGCCTTGGCCGGCGAGCTCCCGGCCACCCGGGCCGCCCTCGAGGCCGGCGAGGTCAGTTACCAGCACGCGAAGGTGGTGATCAATCAGGCCTGGTCGGTTCCCGACGAGGCCAAGGCGGCGTTCGAGGTGGAGGTTCTGCGGTCGGCGGGCACGGTGACGGCGTCGAAGCTGAAGTATCGGGCCCGGCTGCTCCGGGAGCGCCTGCATCCGGAGACGATCCGGGCCCGGCACCAGAAGTCCGTGCGCGACCGGGCCGTGTTCTTCGAGCCCGAGCCCGATGGTATGGCGTCGCTGACCCTGTACGACAGTG
>NZ_SOGO01000019.1:0-6800 GCF_004403415.1 Cryobacterium sandaracinum | reverse complement strand
TCGAATCCGTCAATACCAAGATCCGACTACTCACCCGAATCGCCTTCGGCTTCAAATCACCCGACGCCCTCATCGCCCTCGCCATGCTCAGCCTCGGCGGCCACAAACCAGTGCTCCCCGGCCGGGATTAACCCACAGAAGCAGCAGGAGAGCCGAGATTTTAAGGAATAAGCCGGTTTCCGGGCTGTTTTGGGCCGTTTCGCGCAAAATCTCCGTCGAACTCGTTCACGCTGCCGGCGGGGCGCGCGTACGGTGCGCGGCCGCTGTCGACGGCACAAGCGCGATCGGGCAGGCCTTCGATGCCGCACCGGAGCGCACTTCCCTGACTCGGTAGGTCTGCGAGTGAGCAGAGCATGACACCATGACTACGTGACTTCCGGGACAGATCCAGCGTTGGTGCCTGAACTTCTGGTGCGGGATCTTGAAGCCAGCATCGAGTTCTGGTGCGACTTGTGCGGATTCACGATTCGCTACGACCGCCCCGATGACGGCTTCGCTTACATCATGCGGGGATCCGCGCACGTGATGCTGGAACGGGCGGGAGCCGGCAGGAACTGGATCACGGGTCCCCTCGAGGTGCCGCAGGGTCGCGGCGTGAACTTTCAGGTGGCCGTGCCCGACGTCGATCCGATCCTGTCGGCCTTGCGAGCGGCCGGCGTTTCACTGTTCATGGCGCCCGAGACGAAGTGGTATCGCGTCGACGACGAGGAAGCCGGTGTGCGCCAGTTCCTGGTCACCGATCCGGACGGCTACCTGATTCGGTTCCAAAGCCCACTCGGCCGCCGGCCGGTAGTCCGGTAGTCCGACAGGCCGGTAGTTCGACGGATGTGCGCCCGGCGGCCGCCTCGGCGGACACCGGCAGATTCGCCAATCGCCATTCCAACATCCCCTCGTTTAATCGCGTTGCGCGTCGGCCGCTCCGGCGCAGCACGGCCATGGCCTCGTAGGCAAGCACGCAGTACTTGCCGCGGCAGTAGGCGACAACCTCGCGGTCCGTCGGCAGTTCACTGAGCCGATCGCTGAGTTCCTCGAGGGGGATGGAGAGGGCGCCGGGAATGTGCGCAGCGTTATATTCCTGCCGTGGCCGCACATCCAGCACGGTGATAGTCCCGGCCGTCGCGCGTGCGAGAAGCTCTTCCCTGGTGATTTCCTCGTGCGTATCGTCGCCCGCCGCTTCGGAGTCATCGAGACCCAGATAGGCGATCCGGATGGATTCGACGTCTGCGAGATGGGTCTGCGCGACGCTGCGCACCAGGCTGTAGAGCCGGGCGACGTCATCCCCAGCGAGTCGGTAGTGAATCCGGGTGCCCTCCCGGCGAGTGCTGACCAGACCCGCATGTTTGAGGGTTTGCAGGTGGGCGGATGCGCTTGTCAGACCCAGGCCGGCCGCGTTCGCCAACGATTCCACCGTGCGTTCGCCCTGGGCGAGCAGGTCGACCAGCTCAAGGCGCTTGCCGCTGCCCAGCGCCTTGCCGACGCGGGCAAACTGCTCGAACAGCGCCGATTTCTTTTCTCGATCGCCCATCTTTTTCCTCTCGGTTCCCTTCACACTAGTATCATCTAATAATCAATGGTTTTCTGGAATAGGATTCGGGCCCGTGCAGCGGCTCCCTCGCTGGAGAACGGACTATGAGTCAGACCCCGAACGCCGCAGATCAACCCAAAGACGTGCGCCGCGGCATCGTCCTGGGCCTCCGGCAGAACTTCCCCCAGCTCCTGTTGCTCGTCGCGGTCAACGCGCTGGTCGGCGGCACGCTCGGCCAGGAACGCACTGTGCTGCCGCTGCTGGCGGACGAGGTCTTTCAGCTCGACCGCTATACGGGCGCACTGACCTTCATCCTCGCCTTCGGCTTCGCCAAGGCCGGCACCAACTATTTCGCCGGCACCTTCTCAGACCGTTACGGCCGAAAGCCGGTGCTGGTCGCAGGCTGGCTGATCGCCATCCCCGTTCCGATCCTGCTCATCCTGGGCCCGACCTGGGCCTGGATCGTCGCCGCCAACGTGATCCTCGGGATCAGCCAGGGACTGACCTGATCGACCACCGTGGTCATGAAAATGGACCTCGTCGGCCCGAGCCGCCGCGGCCTGGCCATGGGCTTCAACGAGGCGGCCGGGTACCTCGGAGTCGCCGCGACGGCACCGGCCACCGGCTATATCGCGGGCGAATACGGGCTTCGTCCTGGCCCGTTCCTGCTCGGCGCGGTCTTCATCGCTCTGGGCCTCGGTCTGTCGGTCATCTTCGTGCGCGAAACCCATCAGCACGCCAAAGTCGAGGCCGTCAACCACCTGTCTGTTCACGCCCACGCCGGCTCCCTCAGCAATCGGGAGGTGTTCACCCTCACCAGTTTCCGGGACCGGTCGCTGTCTTCGATCAGCCAGGCCGGGATGGTCAACAACCTCAACGACGGCCTCGCCTGGGGGCTCTTCCCCATTCTGTTCGCCGCCGCCGGACTCAGTATCGAATGCATCGGCATCCTGGCCGCCGTCTACCCGGCGGTTTGGGGAGCCGGGCAGCTCATCACCGGAGGGCTCTCCGATCGGATCGGCCGCAAAGGTCTGGCTGACCGCAGCCATCCTGCTCGGCGCCGGCGCCGGCACCGCCATGGTCTACCCGACGCTGCTCGCCGCAATCGGCGACGTCGCCCACCCCGAGTGGAGGGCCCGCTCGGTGGGTGCGTACCGGCTGTGGCGTGACGGAGGCTTCGCCGTTGGCGCGTTACTTTCCGGGCTGCTCGCCGACGCCTTCGGTATTCCTACGGCGGTCGCCGTGGTCGCGGCGCTGACCGCGGCATCCGGACTCGTCGTGGCCTTGCGCATGCGCGGAGACGACCATCTCCGTACCCGCAGCCGATGAGCCGTGCCCTTCGCTCCTGCGCACGCACCAACGGTGAACCCACGATGAGGCTCGCGGTCTCCTGAGTGCCGAATTGCTCGTTCGTTGACCACAAGAATGTCGATTCCGTCAACGTACTGGCCGATGAACGGTCGTTTTCTGGTCGGTGGAACGAGGATGGTCTACCGCCGGGTTATGTCAGCGGCAGGAAAAAGGTGGGCAGAAAATTCTCTGCCCACCTTTTGACCTGAGGTGTCTTATTTGGCGGTGACCGTGATGAGAGGGCTTCCGACCTCCACGTGGCCAGACGCTGCCTGGTCGACCGATCCGAACTTCTTGGGGTTCGTCACGAGCACCGGGGTGACCAGCGAGTAGCCGGCATCCTCGATCACCTTGCGGTCGAAGGTCACCAGCGGGGTGCCTGCTTCAACGCGGTCGCCCGCGGCCACCTTGACCTCGAAGCCCTTGCCGCCAAGGTTCACGGTGTCGATACCCACGTGAATGAGCATTTCAACACCGCTGTCGAGTCGCAGCCCGAAGGCGTGACCGGTCGCCTGAGCGACGAGAACCTTGCCTGCTCCAGGGGCGTACACGGTGTCCTCGGTCGGATCGATTCCCACGCCTAGACCGACGATTCCCTTGCTGAACACAGGGTCCGGCACGTCCGTCAGTGGAACGACGATACCGGCGATGGGCGAACCAATCGTGGCCAGGACCGTGGCGGTGGCGGTGGCGGTTGCGGTTGCGGTGGCGGTTCCGGTGCCTGTTCCTGAGCCTGACGCACCGGCAACAACCGGGGTTGCGATGTCAGAGTCGGTTGCAGCATCGTCGCTCGCTACGGTTTCCGCAGCCAGAGCCTCGGCGAATTCCGCCTTCTGCTCCGGCGTCTTATAGCCGGAGAGGATCACGAGGATCATCGCGGTGAAGAACGACGCGGTAATGGCGCCCGCGTACAGGGGAATGTTGTCGAACGCGGGGATCGTCAACAGCGAGGTGAAGACGAATGCGCTGGTCTTCACGCCGCCGCCGAGGCCGAGGATGACGCCGCCGACGAGGCAGCCCACGAGCATCCGTGGGTAGATGCGCTTGAACCGAAGGTGGATGCCATAGAGCGAGGGTTCAGAAATACCACCTAGCAGGCCGGCCGCGAGCGCGCCCGTTGCGGTCTGCTTCATCTGACGGTCCTTTTCGCGGATGGACAGGAACAGCACGCCGGCAGTTGCACCGAAGCACGCGAAGTTCCACGCACCCATGGGGCCCTGGATGAAGTCATAGCCGAGGGACTGGATGTTGAGCAGCATGATTGCGTTCAGCGGCCAGTGCAGGCCGAGCGGAACCATGAACGGGTAGGCCAGCGGGATGACGACAGCGAAGATGAACGGCGAGAAGTCGTTGATCGACTTGAGGAAGTTACCGAGTGCGGCGCCGCCGTACACGCCCATGGGGCCGATCAGGAAGGCGGTCAGCGGGATCATGATGAGCATGCAGAGGAACGGCACGAAGATCAGCTGAACGCTGGACGGAATGATCTTCTTCAGATACTTGGTCAGCAACCCGAGAACGACCGCCATGATCAGCGGCGGGAACACCTGCGAGCTGTAGTCGGTGACGGTCAGAGGCAGTCCGAAGATCTGCACGACTGCAGCCTTGCCGCCGAAGACGGTCTCTGCTCCGTCGGTGAGTCCCAGCGCGTTGAAGCCGGGGAGCATGACGACGGCCATGATGCCGAAGCCGACCCAGGGGTCAGCGCCGAGCCGCTTGGAGGCGTTGTAGGCGACCATCAGCGGAAGGAAGACGAAAACGCCCTGCCACATCAGGTTGATGAACGCCCAGGACGGGTCGAGGGTGACGCCTGGTGCGTTCCACGACGGGATGACCCCGAGGGTTGCCATCAGAGCCATGAACGTGATGAACAGGGATGCGCCGAGCAGCGCACCCAGGATCGGGCGGAAGGAGTCGGACAGGATCTCGAAGAACGTGTCCAGCCCGGAGAACTTTCCGCGCGGGCCCTTCGCGCGTTCCGCGGCCTTCACATTGGCGATGGTATCGCCGGTGCCGTGGTCGCCCGCATGCTTCTTCATTGCGGGAAGCGCCATAATGTCGTTGTATACGGTATCTACGGCTCCGCCGACGACGATCTGGTAGCGATCGCCGGCCTGCGGAACAGCGCCGAGAACCAGTGGCAACGCTTCGACGGCCGCTTGGTCAATCCCCGATGCATCCTTCAGCGTGAAACGTAGCCGGGTGGCACAGTGGGTGAGGCCGACGATGTTTTCGGCCCCTCCGATACTTTCAATAATGTCTGCAGCGGGTTTCGATGCCACCTTAAACTCCTTTTGGTGTTGATGCGGAACTTAATGATTCCGCTTGTTACGGCTCAGCGCGAACCACGCTGGCTGGCTGAAGACCGTAATGGTCTCCACGCATCGTTAGCAACGATAACGGTTTTTTGGACACACTTAAGCATAAGGACAACGCCGGCCGTGCGCGGAAGGAATTATGCCGTCGCGAGTCAGCGATGAGTCGGTACCATCGCGGGATGGGGAATCACGAAACACATCCGCCGTCGCGAGCAGTCTTGTCCACACCAATTGAAGACCTGTGGCCACCTTTCGGTCTGAAAATCACTTGCGGCCCCGTTACGTTGTCTCCCGTTCGCGACGCTGACCTACCCGAACTCGATGCGCTCGCTGCGGCAGGCATCCACGCGCCGACGGAGATGCCGTTCTTCTTCCCGTGGACCGTAGGTTCCCCGGGCGAGATCCGGTTGCGACTCATGCAATACCACTGGGCACAACGAGCCGAGATGTCGCCGGCGGCCTGGTCGCTCGAGACCACGGTTCGCTTCGACGGTGAGATCGTCGGTTGCCAGAGCATCTCAACCAGGGACTACCTCGTCACGAGAACGGGGGAGACGGGCTCCTGGCTCGGCATGAAGCACCACGGCCGCGGGATCGGTACGCTCATGCGTCAGGCTCTCTGCGCATTCATGTTCGATCACCTGGACGCCGCCGAGGTCACCTCAGCGGCATTCGTTGACAATCCCGCGTCCCTCGCGGTGTCGAGAAAGGTCGGTTACCGGGAGAACGGAATCGGTCGCCTGAAGAGGCGCGACGGCGAGATGGTCTTGAACCAGAAGCTGGTTCTGACTGCCGACACCCTGAACCGCGCCGAGCCCGAACTGAAAGTCGAGGGCGCACTGCAGCTCCGGGACTTCCTTGGCCTGAATGGTCGCGATCAATGATCAGGGCTTCTTCCTCCACATTGTGGGTGTGATCGGGTTATCCACAGACCGTTTCTTGGTGGGCGGATGCCGCGGGTAATGTCGGTGGGTGCCCGTAGCGTGTGTGTCATGAAGCCCTCATTTATTGAAGTGCAAGAGGCTCTCCGGGAGCATTTCGAGGCGATCGCGGAGGCCGAACTGGCCATCGCCGTGGCGTTCGCTCGGCGGGCNCCATCGCCGTGGCGTTCGCTCGGCGGGCGGAGTTGGTCGAGGCGGGCCGCCGCTTCGGGCAGGCCCGGGCGAACGCGGCGGCGCGGCTGCCGGGGTCCCGGTGGGACGCGGCCGAGGTCGCCGAGCGGGAGTTCGTCAGCGAACTGGCCTGCACGATCCGGGTGCCGCGCCGCACGGCTGAGAACCTGATCGCGGAGAGCCGCGCCTTGGCCGGCGAGCTCCCGGCCACCCGGGCCGCGCTCGAGGCCGGCGAGATCAGTTACCAGCACGCGAAGGTGGTGATCAATCAGGCCTGGTCGGTTCCCGACGAGGCCAAGGCGGCGTTCGAGGTGGAGGTTCTGCGGTCGGCGGGCACGGTGACGGCGTCGAAGCTGAAGTATCGGGCCCGGCTGCTCCGGGAGCGTCTGCATCCGGAGACGATCCGGGCCCGGCACCAGAAGTCCGTGCGCGACCGGGCCGTGTTCTTCGAGCCCGAGCCCGATGGTATGGCGTCGCTGACCCTGTACGACAGTG
>NZ_SOGO01000028.1:0-3650 GCF_004403415.1 Cryobacterium sandaracinum | reverse complement strand
CGGCTTCGCGCGCGGCCTCGAGGGCGGCGACGAGCGCGTCGCGAGGTCCGGTATCCGGCACCGGGCGCGGCCGGGCGCGCTGTTCGTCGCGCGCGGTGCGGGCCGTCTCGCTCGCGGCCTCGAGGGCGGCGACGGCCTCGGCCTGCAGCAGGAGGGCGGCGGAGAGCCGACTCAGTTCGGCGGTGGCCGCCTCGAGCTGCACGGTGGCCCGGTTGGTCTTCTCGGCCTGCACGGTCGTGCGGGACTCGAACGCCCGCACCCGGGCGGTGGCCGCCTGGGCCTGGGTCTTGCGGGCGGACAGCACGACGCGGACCTCGGCGAGGTCGGCGACGACCTGCTCGAGCCGGATGCGCACCGCAGCGAGCGAGTCGGCGGCCGCATCGCGGTCGGCGATGAGCTCGAGGCGGCTGCGCCGGGCCCCGGAACCACCGCACAGCACGGTGTCGCTGAATACGTCTCCGGCCCGGGTGATGACGGTGATCGGGAGGGCTGCGCGCCCGGCGGTCGCCACGCCAACGGTCTCCACGCCAACGGTCTCCACTTCCTCGGATCGGGGTCCGAATCGGTCTACGGCGGCTCGGGCGGCGTCGAGGTCGTCGACGATCACCGTACGCCGGAGCAGGCCGAGCACCCCGGGTGGCGCGTCGATCACCGATTCGGCCCAGAGCAGCCCGGGCTGCATGGTGAGGTCTGGCCGGGTGTCGGGTGCGAGGACATCCGTCGTGCCGGTACCCGACGTGCCAATACCTGACATGCCGGTATCCGCCGTGCCGTCACCGGGCGCGTCGGCGTCGATCGTGCCAGCCGTCGCATCGCCGGTCGCGTCTGCGGGCGGGGCGTCGGCCCTGGCGTCTTCGTCGATCGTGCCGGCCACGATAAGTTCGACCCGGCCGAGATCGTCGGCGCGGGCGCGCACGATGGCGTCGACGGCCGCGCTCCAGGTGTCGGCGAGCACGGCGTCGGCGAGGGAGCCGAGGGCGGCGGCGATGGCGGCCTCGTAGCCGGGCCGCACGCGCACATGCTCGGCCACCAGACCACGGATGCCCGCCGGGGCCGCAGCGAGCAGGGCCGCCGAGCCGTCCTTATGGTCCAGAGCGAGGGACAGTGCCCCCGCGCGGGCGGCGAGGGCGTCCCGTTCGCGTTCGCCGAGGTGCAATTCGTCGCGCAGGCGTTCGACCTCGACCTCCGCCTGGGCGACGGCAGACCGGGCCGCGGCGGCAGCCTCGGCCGGGTGGATCTCGCCGGCGTCGACGGCGGCCGCGTCGAGCGCCGCGGCGTCCGCGGCGAGTCCGGCGAGGTGTGCCTCAGCCGTGTCGACCCGGCCACGGGCGGCATTGAAGGCGTTCTGCTGCCGCAGCACTTCGCCGCGCACGGAGGCCAGGCGGCCCGCGGCGGTCTCGGCCTGCCCGGTCAGCTGGGAGAGGTGGAGGTCGTGCCGGGAGACCAGCACGGCCTGGGCGGCGATCTGTTCGTCGAGCGCGTCGAGCCGGCCCCGGGCCTCCTCGGTGGCCGCGCGGGCGGCAGCCCAGGTGGAGTCGGCCACGTCGATGCGGCTACGCAGCGCGTCGATCTCGGCGGCGGCATCCGTCAGCATCGCCGTGGTCACGCTGGGGCCGGCGTCCACGGACTCGGCCTGCGAGCCGAGCAGGGCCAGCCGCTGGTTGGCGAGGGTGTAGAGGCCGCGCAGGCGCTCCTGCACGGATTCCAGGCCGAAGTTCGTGCGCCGGGCCCGGTCGACGGCGTCGCCGATCTGCTCTTGCTCGAGTCGGCGCAGGCGCCGCTGCCGGGTCTCGAGCTGTTCGGTCAGCACGAGTCGTTCGGCGTGCCGCTCGCTCTCGGTGCGGCCGTGCGCGTCGAGCGCGATACGCAGCGTGACCACGTCGTCGGCGAGGAGCCGGGCCCGGGCGTCGCGGGCGACGGCGGCGATGATCTGCGCCTCGCGGGCGATGTCGGCCTGGCGTCCGAGCGGTTTGAGCTGCCGACGGATCTCCCCGGCAAGGTCGCTGAGCCGGGTGAGGTTGGCCTGCATGCCGTCGAGCTTGCGGAGGGTCTTCTCCTTGCGCCGACGGTGCTTGAGAATGCCGGCGGCCTCCTCGATGAACCCGCGGCGCTCCTCGGGGCTGGCGCGCAGCACGGCGTCGAGCTGCCCCTGCCCCACGATCACGTGCATCTCCCGGCCGAGGCCGGAGTCGCTGAGCAACTCCTGCACGTCGAGCAGGCGGCAGGTGCGCCCGTTGATCGCATACTCACTCGCACCGTTGCGAAAGAGGGTGCGGGAGATGGTGACCTCGGTGTAGTCGATCGGTAGCGCGCCATCCGTGTTGTCGATGGTCAGCGTCACGGCCGCCCGGCCGAGCGGGCCCTTGGTGGACGTGCCGGCGAAAATGACGTCTTCCATCTTGCCGCCGCGAAGGGTCTTCGCGCCCTGCTCGCCCATCACCCAGGCGAGTGCGTCGACGACGTTGGACTTGCCCGAGCCGTTGGGCCCGACCACGCAGGTGACGCCGGGTTCGAAGGCGAACGTGGTGGGGTGGGCGAAGGATTTGAAGCCTTTGAGCGTGAGGCTTTTCAGATACATGGTTTCGCCCCCTTTCGTCGCTGACTCGGGTCGCGGCTGCCCGGCGCGCCGCCCCCAGTAACGGTACCGGACACAGCCGCCACCGCCCGGTAGGCGCGGTCCCTGGCGGTAGGCGCGGTCCCTGACGAATTCGACGGAGATTTTGGCTCCCCTGCTGTATCCGTGGGTGTTTCGGAGCGCCTTAACGGCCGCACGCCGCTTCCTGTCTAGGTTTCTGACTGTCAAAGGAAAGAAACTTTATAGGCGGGAAAACGGCGTGCGGTCTTCAACAATATGGCGGACTTTGCTCGGTGTCGACAAGACAGTGGTCGAGGACGTTGATCTCGACCTCGTAGCGGGCGTTTTTGTTGCGTCGGTGCGACTGACCAGGTCGATGCGGAACCGATGCGGGAGCTGCCAGAAACGCTGCCCGCGCTACGACGAGGGGGCGGGGCGCCGCCGGTGGCGGGGATTGGATTTCGGCTCGACCCGGGTCTTTCTGGAGGCGGATGCCCCGCGGGTGTCGTGCCGGGAGCACGGTGTGATCGTGGCCGCAGTCCCGTGGGCCAGGCACCAGGCCGGCCACACGCATCACTTTGACTCTCAGGTCGCGTGGCTGGCCACGCAGACGTCTAAGGCCGCGGTCACCGTGTTGATGCGGATCGCGTAGCGGACGGTCGGGGCGATCATCACCCGGGTGTGGGCCGACACGGAAAAGCTCCATGATCCCTTCGCCGGGCTCACCCGGATCGGGATCGATGAGATCTCCTACAAGCGCGGCCGGAAGTTCTTGACTGTGGTCGTGGACCACGATTCAGGTCGTCTGGTCTGGGCTGCACCCGGCCAGGACAAGGCCACCCTGGCCACGTTCTTCGATGCGCTCGGCGCGGAACGATCCGCTCTGATCACGCATGTTTCCGCGGATGGGGCTGCGTGGACCCGTTCCACGTCGTGAAGTGGGCCACGGAAGCCCTCGACGAAGTCCGCAAGGCCGCCTGGACCGAGGCCCGCAAACAGGCCCGCCTAAACGAGTCCCGCACGGTTGGCCGGCCCGTGCACGACGCCCCGGCCCGGCCTCACAGCGAGCACGCGA
>NZ_SOGO01000014.1:0-80239 GCF_004403415.1 Cryobacterium sandaracinum | reverse complement strand
GTTCCACGGCGAGCCCCACATCAGAAAGTGGCCCGAGGAGGATGGTTAGGGTGCGTCCCTCCGCCCAGGTGGCGAGCCGGCGCCGGTCGATGCTCGGCACCCGGCCTGCTTCGTGGGCGGAGCTCACGGCCCGGCAGAGCGCGGCGTACCCGCGGCCGTCCCCGCCGTGAGCGAGCAGGGTCACCCGGCCGAGCGGCCGGTGTTCATCATCGTGGACGGCCAGGTCCGCGCCGAGGCCCGGCCGGATCCCGGCGGCCGCGCACGCCCGCACGTGCTTGACCGCCCCGTACAGCCCGTCCCGGTCGGTCAGGGCGAGGAAGTCAGCGCCGGCGGCCGCCGCCTGGTCGACGAGGACCTCGGGCATGGTCACGCCGTAGTGCGGCGAGTATGCGGAGGCGACGTGGAGGTGCGGGAAGCTCTGTCGCATCCGTACCTCCAACCCCTGCTATCGAACGTTTATTCGATATGGGGAGTGTAGGTCGGGGCTCTGACACTGACAAGGCCTTCCCACGACAGGCGGAGGTTCTGGACGCGTCATCTACGTCGCCTGCGCCGATACCGAAGAGGTTGAGGTGATCAGCGGACACCGACGCGGTGACGACACGGACTCTGCACGGCGGCGTCGCTGGTTCGAAGCGTCTGGTGCTAAAACGCAGATGAACGAGAGTCCAGGTGCCCGACGGTGCAGGTCGGCGCACGTCAACTTTGTTGCTTTTCGTCTGGGGCATTGTTCACTGCGTGCTGTCGGCGTCAAGCCGTCGTCACAGTTTCAGCAAAAACTTCTTCCCCCGCTGCGCTCCTCCATAACTTTTGGCCTGCAACCGTTCCTTGGGGCTTGACCCCGACAGCACTCCATGAGGGCGGAAAACCGCCGAAAGGCAAAAAAATTTGGAGGAGAGAAAATGCTTGAACAGACACAGACCCCCGCGCACACGATTACTGCCGCTGACGTCGAGTGGAAGATCTTTCACCTCACCAGCTCGATCCGCGGGCGCGAACGCACCCTGCATTGGGACGGATACGCCACGCCCCACACACCCGAGCACCCCGCGGTCACGGCCGCGCGCACCGCCGACCAGCTCGCCCGGATCGCCGACCTCCGGACCCGGCTTGCCCTGTGGGAAGCCATCCAGGCCGAGCAGGCCACCACCGCACCGAGTAACTGAGGAGAAGAGCACATGACGGATTACATCAGCACCAAGGACACCGCCAAGTTGGTTCGGGTGGCGTTGAAGAACGCGTTTCCCGGCGTGAAGTTCAGCGTCCGGATGAGCACGGGCACCGCGTCCGCGTGGATGAACGTGTCGTGGAGCGACGGACCCACAGTCCAGGAGGTAAGCGCAGTGACCAGCCAGTACGAGGGCCGCAAGTTCAACGGCATGACCGACGGGTACGACGACCAAGGGTCCGCGCTCGTCGCGTTCGATGGTGAGGACATGCCCCGGGTCGTGCGGTACTCCTGCGACGGGATCAACACCCACCGCGACTACACGGCCGCCGGATACCGGGTCGCGCAGCACCTCATCAGCACCGACAGCGACCACAAAGACCTCGTCGTATTCACCCCCGAGGGCGAACCCATCAACGATGCCGCCGTGCCCCACGGGATCTACGTCGCCGGGCACTTCCACGATTACATCTACAGCTCCGTGCACATCGCCCAGGTCATCCTGCACCGCGTCAACCTCTGCACCGTCACCGCTCCCACCCGATAGACCAGGAGAAGCAGCAATGAACACAAGCGGCATTGACACCGCCGCAGCCAAGCAATTCGTCGACGTGTTCACGGCCGCAGACTTCGCGGGCGACGTGGGCCCACGGATGAGCTGCACCGAAGTCGACGCCCTCGCCGGGATGCTCCGCGCCGTCGGAGCCGACACCGCCGCCGACACCTGGGTATCCGGCCACGCCGAAGAAGACCAAGAAGGAGACAACCTCCACCAAGCCTGATCAACCAAACGCCCCCCCTTGACGACGATCAGAGGGGGCGTTTGGACAACCCAGCAACACACCACCCGGAGCAGGAGCCGACGACGGTATCGGCCGATTCTGAACAGAGGACGACCCCGGTTGTAGCGGCGCCGTCCCGGAACCTGGCAACGATGAGGCATCGGGCGAACTCTCCGCGCACACCAGTTGGGCAGACCGCTCAGCATCCTCCGGTGAGACTCTGGCGGGACCGACAGGACCTATCCATCCCAGCGAAGAGAACCAAACCAGTAGGTCACCGGTCTCGTCGAGAGCTCAATGGCTTCAGAGCGCAGGAGCCTTCTTGACGTCGCGCAGCGCCAGACCGAGGCGGCCCGCTACTTCTGCCTTGGGGGTTCCGAGTTCGAGCATGGAGGCGATGACGGCCGCCGCGGACGTGCGGGCGGCCGTGCTCTGCTGCGCTGCTCGATCCTGAATGGCTGCGATCTCCGCCTGTGCTGTTGCGTGGATCTCGTCGAGGGAGTCCGTGGCGACGAAGTAGTCGGTGGCGAGCTGCTCGAGCTTGTCTTCTTTCGCGCGGAACTCTGCAGCCTTCTCGCGTGCGCGAGAGCGGGCGGCAGTCTGCTTTGCAGACTTACGTACATCGGCCATGGGTGTACCCCTTTCGTGGGTGAAGCATCAATTTACGGGAGTCCAGCGCGCATGATCGCCCGCCACAGCCAATGCAGGAGAGGGTACCTGCTTTCGTCCGAAGGTGCGCGTTCCGTTGCGCGTTCTGAACTGCCTGCTGCGTCATATCGATAGGCCCTATCCGCAGACACCCGCCAACCTCAGCCTCAACTTCCAACCATCTCAATCTTCGATCGTGACCACCCTGTATCCTCATTCTTCGTACAAGAATTTGTCATACCTCTGGCATTAGTAATGAACGAGGTAAAGTGAGCGGGTGATGACTATGCATATCCTCTCTGCGGGAGACGGGTATGTGTACTACACCAACGAGGTCGCGACTGGTGATGCGAAGCGTGAGAGCGGCCGTGAGCTGGGCGATTACTACACCGAGGATGGCAACCCTCCCGGTGTCTGGGTCGGCGGGGGACTGGCCGCACTCGGCGTCTCCGGGGTCGTCACGGAGGAGCAGATGAAGGCCCTCTACGGTGAGGGTTTGCACCCCAATGCCGAACGAATCATTGCTGACGCGCAGGCGCAGGGCAAGACCGTGGGTGAGGCCACGAAGGCTGCCAAGCTCGGCCGCTCGTACTACGGGTACAGCACTGACGGCACGGACCTGTCCGCGAAGATCGCCGCCGGCTACACCGACTTCACCAAGCTGAACGGGCACGAACCGAACGTCGCCGACCGGCGTGCAATCCGCACACGTGAAGGTGACCTGGCATTCCGCGACGCGAAGGGCCGGCCGCCCGTGGACAAGGACGAACTCGGCCGGTTCATCACGGCGGCGACGCGTCCGACGCAGCAGGCTGTCGCTGGATTCGACCTGGTCTTCTCGCCCGCGAAGAGCGTGTCCGTGCTCTGGGGCCTCGGCGACGAGGACACCCGGAAGACGATCGAGGATGCCCAAGCGGTCGCGATCCTGGACACGGTGTCGTACCTCGAGCGGGAAGCGATCGCGACCCGCGCGGGCACGAACGGGGTCGCGCAGATCGACGTCGAGGGTGGGCTCGTGGCGACGCGGTTCCGTCACTACGATTCTCGGAATGGTGACCCGCAGTTGCACGATCACCTGGTCGTGGCGAACAAGGTCAAGGGTGTCGATGGGAAATGGCGCACAATCGATTCCAAGCTCCTCCACCGTCAGGGTGTGGCCGCGTCCGAGTTCTACAACCAGCGCGTCATGGACGAAGTCACCACCCGCCTTGGCCTGTCCACGGAGCTGCGGGAAGTCACCCCGGGCAAGCGCCCCGTGGTCGAGATCGCCGGAATAGACGAGCGCCTCACCGGGGTATTCTCGACCCGGTCCGCGGACATCAAGAAGGTCGTCAGCCAGCTCGAGAAGGACTACCGGGCCACCCACGGGCGCAGCCCGGACGCGGTCGCCCGGATCAAGCTCGCCCAGCAGGCCACCCTCGAGACCCGCCCCGCGAAAGCCCACGCCCGATCCCTCGCCGGACTCCGCACCGAGTGGGCCACGAAGGCCGCCGAACGCGTCGGCACCGCCACCGTAACCAACCTCCTGAAGGATGCCCGCGCCGCGGCGCCGGCCACGAGTGGCAGGCCGGGGGAGTGGCGGGTGGTGGATGTGGACCGGGGTGCACGTGAGGTTGTGGCGACGGTGTCGGAGCATCACGCGGTCTGGGGTCCGCACATGATCGAGGCCGAAGCCCGCCGCTGGGTCCAGAAAGAAACCAGCCTCGGCCCCGTGCCCGAAGAAACGGTGGAACTGATCACGCGGCGTGCGCTGGACACGGACTCGATCGCCGTGACCCCGCCCGCCCCGCACGGTTCCTTCGAGCCCCTGACTCGCCGGGACGGGTCGAGCATCTACGAGCACAAGGGCCGCATGCTCTTCACCTCCACCGGCCTCCTCACCGCCGAAGACACGTTGTTGGCCGCCGGCCGCACCCGCACGATCGCCCCCATCACGGTGGCCGAGTTCGACCGCACCGCCGCCCGCCACACCGGACCCTTGGATGCAGGGCAGCGGGCCCTGGCACGCGAGTTCACAACCTCCGGCACGCTCCTCGTCGTCGCGACCGGCCCCGCCGGCGCCGGAAAAACGACCGCCCTCGCGTTGGCCGCCCGCGCCATAGAGGAAGCCGGCGGCCGCCTGATCGGGTTGGCACCGTCAGCGACGGCGGCCGCCGTGTTCCGCGACGCCGTCGAAGTCCCGGCGGCCACGATCCACTCCTTCGTCCGCGCCTACGACACCCACGGGGACGCCACCCCCGACAGCCGCCACCCAGAAGAGTTGAAGCTGCGGGCGGGGGACATCATCGTCGTCGACGAGGCCGGCATGGCCGGCACCCTCAACCTCGCCACAGTCACCAGCATTGCCGAGCGTCACGGCGCGCACGTGCGCCTCATCGGTGACGACCGTCAGCTCGCCGCCGTCGAGTCCGGCGGGGCGCTGCGCCTGCTGGAACGCGAAGTCGGCTCCGTCAAGCTCGAGGAGATCCACCGGTTCACATCCCCGGCCGAGGCCGAAGCAACCCGGCAACTGCGGGACCCAGCCACGGTGGGGGACCCGTTCCGCTGGTACGTGGACAACGACCGGGTCACCGCAGGCAGCATCGACCGGATGACCGACCACGTCTTCGCCGCCTGGCAGCACGACGACGAAGCCGGCAAGAACGCCGTCATGCTCGCCCAACAAAACGTCACCGTCACCGACCTCAACACCCGCGCCCAGGCCTACCGGATGGCCTCCGGCCTCGTCTCCGGGAAGAAGTCCTCGCAGCTGCGCGACGGACTCGCCGCGTACCAGGGGGACCGGATCGTCACCCGCCTGAACGACGCCACCCTCCGCACCGGGCGCGGCACCGACCGGGTCAAAAACGGTGACGTGTGGACGGTGGGGAAGGTGCACGCCGACGGGGCGTTGACTGTCACCCATGCCGGGCACGGCGGCCGCATCACCCTCCCCGCCGAGTACGTGCAGAACAACGTCGAGCTCGGCTACGCGTCCACCATTCACCGGGCCCAGGGTATGACCGCGGACACCGCCCACGTCCTCGCCGACTCCTCCACCTCCCGCGAACTCGTCTACGTCGGTTTGACCCGCGGCAAGGAAGCGAACCATCTCTACGTCGAGACCGAAGACGCCCAACCCATGAGTGATGTCCTGGCCACCATTGCCGGCCACAGCGAAGGGATGCTCTCCGCCACCGAAACCATCCGCGCCGAACAAGCCCGCGTCGATGACCTAGTCACCCTCATCGACCAATACGGCGACGTCGCCGAACGCGCCAACACCGTCCGCTTCACCCAACTCGCGGGCCACACCCTCGACGAGACCGACGCGCAGAACCTCACCGGCTCGGAGAGTTGGGGTGCCGTCACCGCCGCCCTCACCCGCGCTGAAACCCAGGGCTTTGACCCGGCCAGTGTGTTGCGGGAATCGTGGAACGAACGAGAACGCGGCACCGCCGACGACGTCGGCGCCGTCCTCTCCCACCGGATGGAACGCCGCCTCAAAACAGCCCCCACCGACCAGATGCCAGTGTCAGCAGCCGGACGGCCGGCGGTGCCGGCGTGGATCGCCGATCGGCGGGTGCTCGACGCCGCCGGCACCGCCACCGCATGGCGGGACCACCTGGCCGAACGGTACGAGTACCTCGCTGTGCGCCTCGAGGAACGCGGCACGGCGATCGCCACCGAACAGCCCGAGTGGGCGCAGCAGCTTGGCGACGTCCCGGCCGAGGGCGCCAGGCGCGGGGAGTGGGTGCGCCTCGCCGCAGAAGTCGACGTGTTCCGCGACCGGTACAAGGTCGAGCCCACCCAGACGCAGGCGATCCCTGAGGTGTACCGTGAGCGCACGGTTGGTGCCGAACTCGCGGCACGCGTAGCTACCCTGCAGAAGAAGCAGGCTCAGCCCACCGCGCCGAGCGCGCCCGAGGCGGACCGGCAGAAGCCAGCCACCGCGCTCGATGCGATGCGCGCCGCGAACCGGGCCACGGCCGCGCGGCAGCGGGAAGCTCAGCGCACCGCCGGCCTCACGGTGAAGGCACGCCAAGCCACCCGCGGCGAGCAGGAGGGACACGCCGACGACCCTCGGACCCGCGATGACGGCCGCGAGCGGTAGAACACACCCCAGCCGTCGCGCCGAATGGGAAAGCGTTGCGAACGACACGTGAGGCGCAATCTATGACACTCGGGAACTGTCATTCAGGATGAGAAGTCTCGCGGCAGATTTCCAGACGTGTGTTGGCTGTCTTGGCCATCAACGGACGCAATGTGGCACCGAGTATTACATCAGCCACACGCCTCGATTGGATGAGGCAATGGCGGTGGCGCCTGCACCCAACGCTCCCATCACGTCATCCTTATCACAGACCAATCCGCCCGCGATCAGCGGAAGCTCGGTCTCGTCACGCACCCATGAGATCACTCGGGGCATGCAGCCGGGCAAGATCATAATTGCATCCGGTTCGGAGATCTTCACCTGCTTGGCTACGTTGTTGTAGCTGAACGAATCGACCAGGAACAGTCGATGTATCGCTAGGAGACCGGCGGTCTTTGCCGCTTTCACCATGATGGATTTTGAACTCAGGACTCCGTCAGCTTGTGTGTGCGCTTTCAGAAAATCGATGGTGACTGGCTTGCTAGAAAAGCCATCAAGCAAGTCCACATCAACGAAGACCATTTTTCCCGCGCTCTTCAAGGACGCCACGATGCTGTGAATTGTCATCACGGACCCAAAAAGCACGAATACAACGGGACAAGGGGCGCGTAGGACCGACCTCAATCCGTCTTCGTCCTTGATGCTTGCGATCACGGGGTGAAGTGATAGAACTTGGTCTATCAGGGACGATCCGTCGGCCAAGCGATGATCTCTAGCGGGTGATGCTTGCACGATTTCATCCCTTGTTGAAGACCCGCCATAGCAAGATCACCCACGTGGCGAGATCACCCATCGGACGCACCTGATTTGACCACAGTGCCCCATAGTATGCCCGATTAATCGGCTAAATATGATGCCGACCGGTGGAAGGCGGTGGCGCCACTTTTCAGGCCCGTGCGCTGCAAGACTCCAGTTGCACGATCGTCACCGGGCCTGCAGAGGGTTCTTGTTCGAGACAGAATTGTCCGTGCTAGTCTTTCCAAAACTTCATAACTTAACACTCGTTCCAGGCCTAGCCCGGGACTGTTGCTTAAAACCTAGAGAACAGCGACCCCCTCATGCGAGGGGATCGCTGTTCTTTTTTTGTATCCCCGAAGAGGTGGAACTTTGCTCGACACCAGCAAACAGGAACAACCAGAACGAATGGAATCGGTCGCATTGATGAGTCTTACCCGTGAACAAATTGTTAGTGCCTACGTTGACATCCTCGGCAGCGAGCGAGTGATAACCGACGAGCAGACGCTGAAGGACAACAGTTCGGACCGGTACTACAAGGTAGAGAACATCTTCGGCATCTACGCCCTGCCACTCCCCGCAGCGGTGGTGAAGCCTGGTACCCCGCTCGAGGTGGCGCAGGTTCTGAAGTTCGCGAACGAAAATGGAATCAACGTTGTGCCGAAGACCGGTGGCTCCGCAACCGAGGGCGGTCTTGAGACGGTCGTCGAAAATTCGGTCGTTGTGGATGGTTCGGGCATGAACCAGATTCTCACCATCGACACCACCAACATGCTCGCCACCGTCCAATGTGGTGTCTGTCTCGAAGACCTCGAAAACGAGCTTCGCGAGATCGGATACACCACAGGGCATTCGCCACAGTCCAAGCCACTGGCACAGTATGGAGGGTTGGTCGCAACCCGCTCGATCGGGCAATTTTCCACTCTCTACGGCGGAATCGAAGACATGCTCGTTGGTGTCGAAACGGTCTTCCCGAACGGCGAAATCTGCCGCATCAAGAACGTGCCCCGTCGAGCGGCTGGGCCCGACATCCGCCACCTTGTGATTGGCAACGAGGGGGCGCTCAACTTCATCACCGAAGTGACCGTCAAGATTTTCCGTTACTACCCGGAGAACAACAAGTTCTACGGCTACCTGCTGAACGATATGAAGACCGGCCTCGAGATTCTTCGGGAGGTCATCACTCAGGGCTACCGTCCGTCCGTTGCGCGACTCTACGACAAAGAAGATGGGCTGTACCACTTCAAGCACTTCTCGGACGGTCGCTGCGTACTCATCTTCGTTGCCGAAGGACCCAAGCCCCTCGCTGACGCAACGGGAGCCGCCATCGAAGAGATCGTCTCCACCTTCGGTTCCGCGGATCGAGTCGAAGACAAGCTCATTGAAGACTGGTTCGACAACCTCAACTGGGATGTCTCGAAGATCGAAGAAGAACGTGTTGAGATTCGCGAAACTCTGATCAATGGCTTTACCACGGAGATCTCGGGCAACTGGAGTGTCATTCATGACATCTATACCAATGCGCTTGCCCGCATCCGGAACGAGATCTCGGCGGAGTTCAGCCTGCTCGGTGGCCACTCCAGCCACAGCTATCTCAACGGAACCAATTTGTACTTCGTCTACTACTACAAGATTGACGTTGATCCCACAGAAGAACGCGCCACGTACCACGACCCGATCCAGAACATCATCGTCGAGGAGACCCTGAAACTGGGCGGTTCGATGTGCCACCACCACGGCGTCGGGAAGCACCGCACGCACTTCCTGGCCGAGGAATACGGCTCCTCGCTGTACATGCTTGAAACGCTCAAGGCCGCGTTCGACCCGAACGGGATCATGAACCGCGGAACCATCTTCCCGCTCAAGAAGTAACACTCCTCCTCCTGGCGCACCCGCATACCCATATCGAAAAAGAAATAGAGAAAACGCATGACTGACGTCAAAATTTCGGACTTCCAGATGGACTTCTTCTCCATCAAGGGCAAGAACGCCATCGTCACCGGCGGCAACACCGGACTCGGACAGGCATTCTCGCTCGCCCTGGCCAAGGCAGGCGCGAATGTGTTCGCCGTCAGCATCATGCCCGACGATGGGGAAACCGGGGCGCTGGTCGATGCGGCCGGCGCGAAGTACGCCTATCTGATGTCGGATATCACGGTCGAGGGAAACCCCAAGAGAGTCGTCGAGGCCTGCATCGAGGAATTCGGCAGCGTCGATATCCTTGTGAACTGCGCCGGTCGCAGCATCAATGAGCCCGATGTCACCAAATACACGCGTAAGCAGTGGGACCCGATGGTTGCGCTCAACCTCACTGCGGCCTTCGAGATGTCGCACGAATGCGCCAAGTACATGATCCCGCAGGGCAGCGGCAAGATCATCAACATCTGCTCGGTGTTTACCTTCCTCGGTGGCCAGTGGTCACCCGCGTACGCCGCTACTAAGCACGGCATCGCCGGATTCACCAAGGCGTACTGCGACGAGCTGGCGCAGTTCGGAATTCAGGTGAACGGCATCGCCCCCGGCTACTACGCCACCGAGCTCACGTCTGCAACCCGCGCCAACGCTGACACCAACCAGCGCGTTCTCGACCATATCCCGGCTAACCGGTGGGGTCAGACACAAGACCTCATGGGGGCAACAGTGTTCCTAGCAAGCCGCGCTTCCGACTACGTGAACGGGCACATCTTGAGCGTCGACGGGGGTTACCTGGTGCGCTAAGCGCCGGTAAATAACGATGAATCTCACAATGACAAAGAAGTACATTCTTGGGATCGACGGCGGCTCGCAAAGTTCGAAGGTTGTCATCTTTGACACCAAAGGACGAGTTGTGTGCGAGGCCAGCCAGGCCTTGGAGCCCCTTCACACACCCGAGCCGGGCGTTGTAGAACATCCACACGACGACCTCTACGACTCCATCGTTGCGGCTGCGTCCCGTGTGATGGAGGCGTTCCAAGGCGATCCAGCAGACATCATCGGGGTCGGCCTGTGCACCATTCGGTGTTGTCGAGCCTTGACCCGCGCGGACGGCACTCTCGTCGAGCCCGTCCAGAGCTGGATGGACCAACGCCTCGCCAAACCGTACGAAAAGACCAACGATGATGTCGTCTACGTTACGACGACGTCGGGCTACCTCATGGGGCGGCTCACCGGCCAGCTCACTGACACCGTCGCCAACTACATCGGTCCATGGCCAATGGACGTTGAGGCATGGGACTGGTTCAGTGACAAGGAAACTTTCGACTCCTACAACGTAAACCTGGACATGTTGTATCAGCTCCAAATGCCCGGCGACATCGGCGGCTACGTGAACGCACAGTTTGCGGCCATCACTGGAATCCCGCAGGGCCTCCCAGTGGTGCACACCGCAAACGACAAAGCCGCCGAAGCTCTCGGAGCCGGGCTCCGGGACGAGACGACGGGCCTGGTCTCCCTCGGCACGTACATCACGGGGATGATCGTCGGCAAAGAATACGTTGCTGAACCGAATACCTACTTCTCCAATTTTGCGTCAGAACCGCACCGGTACATCTATGAGTGCGGCGGTATTCGCCGCGGCATGTGGACCGTTTCGTGGCTCCGTAACCTGCTCGGTAAAGAGGTGATTGAGGCCGCAGCGGCGGCCGGAGTGAGCGGAGATGAATATCTCAACTCACTGGCGTCTACCGTTGCGGCGGGTAGCGACGGTCTAATGTGCGTCCTCGATTGGCTCGCGCCTCCCACGCAGCCTCACAAAAAGGGAATGTTCCTCGGATTCGATGAGCGTCACAGCTACGCCCATATGTACCGCGCCATCCTCGAAGGCATCGCCTTCACCATGAAGCAAAACATGGTGGACATGGAAGAAGAGCGACGCGCCAGCATCGGGACGCTCGTTGTGTCGGGAGGTGGTTCCTACAGCGACCTTTGCATGCAGATCTTTGCCGATGTTTTTGGCATTCCTGCGGTGCGTAATGAAGTGCGCAACGCCGCCGGCCTCGGCGCCGCCATCTGTGTCGCCGTGGCCTGCAGCGTGTACCCGACCTTCGATGACGCCTCAAGCCACATGGTGCATCGCGAGGACTGCTTCGCGCCCAACCCCCAAAACGTTGACCTCTACGCCCAACTACGTGCGGTTCACGCCGAAATTGCTGAGCAGAACGACGCCATCCTCCAACGCACACACCGCATCCTCCTCGATCACAAAGGAACATTTGTAGATGCCTAAGCCCGGTCAATCAAAGAAGATTTTCCAACTCGTCCTCCTAATTTTGGCGGGAGGTTCCATCTACCCGTTGGTCTACCTGCGACAGAACTTCGAAGCGACCATCCTCGAGGTCTTCGAGATGTCCAACGCCGAGTTGGCGACTCTCTACTCGATGCTCGGCATCATCTTCGTGGTTGGCTATCTCCCCAGCGGGTGGTTGGCTGACAAATTCTCAACGAAGTACATGATCACTTTCTCACTGACACTCACAGCGGCTGCGGGATTGTTTTACGCCCAAATCCCGGACAAGTCGACGTTGGTCTATATCTTCCTCGTCTGGGGCTTTGCCTCGGTGTTCACGTTCTGGAGCTCGCTGTTGAAAGCCGTGAATCTGCTCGCCGACAAGAACGAGGAAGGCAGATTCTTTGGAGCCCTTGATGGAGGGCGCGGAGTAGTTGAGGCGGCCCTGGCCACCGTGGCGGTTGCCATCTTCGCTGCGTTTGTTGGCGACGGCCCGTCAAATATCGCCCAGACTGAGGCAGGATTCCAGGCGGTCGTGTACATGTACTGTGCTGTCCTCATCGTGCTCGCTGTAGTCCTCTTCTTCGTGCTCTCAAGTGAAGAGAAAAAGATGGCCGGGACGACTAGTGACGAGTCGGTCGAATCGACCTTTGCTGCCGTCCGTCGAATCCTTAAAATCCGTGAAGTATGGGTTCTGATGTTCGCCCTATTCTGCGGATACACACTATTCTGGGCCTATTACTACTTCTCTGGATATCTGACCACCAACCACGCGGTGACTCCAGTTGCTGCCGGCGTAGTGACCGTCGTAGTGATGTGGATGCGCCCCATCGGTGGCTTCGGAGGCGGGTACCTCGCCGACAAACTCGGCAAGTCTCGAGTGCTGTCGGCGGCCATGTTGATTTCTGCGCTGGGGCTTATTGGTTTGGCAATTATGCCCGGTGGTTCGGCCATTGGCCTGGTGTACGTGCTGGTCGTGTTGGTAGGTCTGTTCGTGTACGTCATCCGCGGTGTCTACTGGTCTTTGCTTGAAGACTGCCGTGTTCCCGTGGCGGCGACCGGAATTGCGATTGGGCTCATCTCATTGGTCGGTTACCTTCCAGACATCTTCCTGCCACAGATCAGCGCGGCAATCTACACCGCCTATGGTGATGACGTGGCTGGCGCCAATAACCTCTACTTCCTGATCACTGCTGGCATCGGCCTGGTAGGTGCGGCTGCTGCAGCGTACTTTGCCATTTTGGTCAAGAGGCGCAAGGTCGCAGAGGCTGCACAAGCCGAGGCTGAGCAGGGCACTGTTCCGACTATCCCGGTTGGAACCTAAACCTCGATTCACCGATCAGTGCGGGGTGCGGGCCGGCCCCGGATATGCTGTCATCGCCCGGACCGTGCGCGGCCCTGACCTGATGCTTGGCCCGGGCCGAGCATCAGGTCAGGTCCTCCCACAGTGCTGACGCGGGGCAATCCCGTGTGGTTGATGGTGGGGGGTCTTGTCTCCAAACCAGGGGGCGGTGATGACCCTTACAGGGCCACGGCTAGAACTGAATTCCATGGCTAGCTATCTGGGCGGGCGGTGAGGGTCGCGGCGGAGTACCAGAGGGTCTGCCACCCGCCTTCATCGAACGCGTTGATCGCCGGGGTACTGGACGGGGAAAGTTGAGCCTGATGCCCCTCGTTTCTTAGAACGAGTACGCCGACGGTTGTCCTACATGGTGGGGGAGCAGGCTCAGGTGCTAGCGGGAGACCTATCTGCAGAATAAGCGCATAGATGCTGTTCTAACTGACATAATAACCATTATCGGTCATATCGGGTGGGATCTCGGGTGTGATATGAACTGTCATTGGGTTTGGTACGGCGCTAGGCTCTTTACATGTCACCGACCACTCCCGGACTGCGGGCATACGAGATTTCCATTCGTTCGGACGTTGCTGAACTTGTCGGCCAGCTGCGCGAGCTCCTGGGCGCCCAACTGGTCGCCTATCTGGGTTCCGTCACGGAAACCCGAGCCGTGCGACAGTGGGCCGAGGGTGTCCGGAAGCCGCCGGCCGAGGCCACGCGGCGGCTAAGGCTCGCGTACCAAGTCGCCGGGCTGCTCGCCGAGCGGGACCAGCCGCCTGTGGTTCAGGCCTGGTTCCAAGGGATGAACCCCCAGCTCGAGGACAGCGCGCCGGCGCGACTTCTCCGTGAAGGCAATCCAGACGAAGTTGGCCCACGAGTGCTGGCCGCTGCTCGCGCATTCGCCGCCGTCGGATAGACACGAAATTGCTGTGGCGATCGTGCGCGACGATCCCCGATCACACCCGGGAGACAATAGGGCCATGGCCCGTGATGATGTTGCTCTCCCCGCTGGATACCCCACATTCCTCGGAGACCTCAAACGGCGGGTCCACGATGCTCAGGTGCGGGCGCAACGGACGGTCAACACCCAGCTCATCGAGCTGTACTGGTCAATCGGCCGCTCCATCCTCTCTGAGCAGGAGAAGCAGGGCTGGGGCGCGGGGGTCATGGATCGTCTGGCGCATGACCTGCGCCTGGAATTCCCGCAGATGACCGGCCTCTCGCGCAGCAATCTGTTCTACATGAGGGCCTTCGCCGCCGCTTGGACTGAAGAGCTCCCAATTGTCCAGCAGCCTGTTGGACAATTGCCCTGGGGCCACATCATGGTCCTCCTCGACAAGCTCGACGACATCGACACCCGCGCCTGGTACGCCGCTGCAGCCGCAAAAAACGGCTGGTCCCGCAACGTTCTGCTCAACCAGATCAAGAACCGCACTCTCGAGCGAACCGGCGCCGCGCCATCGAACTTCAGCGCCGAGCTGGCACCGGCCGACTCCGACCTGGCCCGGCAGATCGCCAAAGACCCCTACGTGTTCGACTTCCTGGAACTGACCGAGGACGCAGCCGAACGCGACCTGGAACAAGCGCTCATGGACCGCATCGTCGACACCCTCCGAGAACTGGGCACAGGTTTCGCATTCGTGGGACGCCAGGTCCACTTCGATGTCGCAGGAGACGACTTCTATCTCGACCTGCTGTTCTTCCACATCGAGCAACTGCGGTACGTAGTCATCGAACTGAAAACAGGGAAATTCCAGCCCGAGCACGCCGGCAAGCTCAGCTTCTACGTCTCCCTCGTTGACGACAAACTCCGCCGGGAAGCCCATGCACCAACGGTGGGCATACTCATCTGCGGCGACCGAAACGACCACACCGTCCGTTACGCACTGGGCCGCTCCGGCTCCCCCATGGCCGTCTCCACCTACACCTACGACTCCCTGCCGCCCACCGAAAAGAATGCGCTCCCAGATGCCGACGAACTTACGTCGGCTCTTGGTTGGAACGAAGAAGAGCCGTCGCAACACGACTAATTCCGAAGCGACAACGAGTTCTCGGTCGTGCAGGTGTCGCATTTGACGGACGTGAGTGCGAACCCGGTGCGGGCGGGGCAAACGGGACAGCCGCTCTCCCCCACGCGCCACATCCCTTTCGTTGTGCGGGGATGTACGTTCAGGGTCCCTCATGCGGGGCGACCTCTCGCTCACTGTCGGTGCGATTGGCGATAATGAACTTGATGATGACTTTCGATCCGACGCCAGACGCTCGCCGACTTTCGCTTTCACCCCTGACTCCTGCTGATCTCGAATTGGTTTTTGAGGTCTACAGCGACCCTGATACGTGGCAGCACCTGCCCGTTGGGCGTCACAAGACGCGAGAGGAGTCCAGAACCATCGTCGATGCCTCCATGTCGAGCAGGCGAGATCACGAGATCGGTCAGTGGGCGGTCCGCGTCACCGATCAGGGAGCGGACGATGGGCTTGCTGCTGGCACTTTCATCGGTACGGGCGGAGTCAACATGACTCCCGCGCTCGTCTGGAACCTGGGGTACCGCCTCTCCCCCATGGCCTGGGGGCGAGGTTTTGCAACAGAAATCGCTCTTGCTGCAGTCGCTGCTGCCCGAATCCACAACGACTCGATTGCGATCACCGCGCGAGTGCTCTCCAACAACCCTGCCTCTGCGCGGGTGGCGGTCCGGGCCGGTCTGCGGAAGGTATGGGAAGGGCCATCAACAACAGGAGCCGCGGCCGGCATCTCTCGGGAAATCTTCTCTGATCTGGATCTCGGCGACGACGCCCTGCATTCGCTGATCGAGGCTGGTTGACGTTCGTTTCGGCGCGCAACGTGCGCATTGGGCAATACGCTCAACGACATGGATATGCGCCAGCTCACCGATGACGACCTGGAACTCATTGCGAGAGCGGAGGAAGCCATTGATGCCAACGCTGACGTTGAAGGTGGCGTGCACACAGTCGGAGCTGCTGTTCGGGATGCCACGGGACGGATTCACGTGGGCGTCAACGTTTATCACTTCACGGGTGGTCCCTGCGCTGACCTCGTCGCGCTGGGAACGGCGCGAACTTCCGGAGCACGCGAGCTGACGACAATTGTGGCCGTGGGCGACAGCGGTCGCGGCGTGAAAGCCCCGTGTGGTCGCGATCGTCAGGTTCTTGCCGATTACCACCCCAACATGCGAGTCCTTGTTCCCACTCCGGTAGGCGTCCGTAACGTCTCAATCGCCGACTTGCTGCCATTGGGCTTCGATTGGCTAGCCGAGGAGAAAGCGGCCGCTGACAGGGCAGCGAGTTCGATCGTTGGGTAGCTCGATGGTCGGTCACCACGGGACGGCCGGGTGCCTCTCGAGCAGATAACTTGCCCTGGCAGGAATGCTATTCAAGGTTGGGCCACCGGCGTCGGTGCGGAGCCTACGGTAACGTGGCCGCCCACGCTCGGCCTTCGGCGTCAGCCCGCCTCCGGAGCTCAACCCAAGACGGCGCCGACGACGCGACAATAGCCAAGTCTTCATCGATCGCTGTGAGGGCTGCTTGCACGAACCCGGAGCCCAAAGCCGCACCGCTGTCGTTGAGATCAGCATCCGGATTAGCCTGCCAGAACGCGTAATCCGCCGCCTCATACAGCTGCGTTGCGAGAGAAGGCCGCGCTGCCCAACTTGCGTGTGCGCGCACCTGCCCGGACCGTTGAGTCGGCCCGGGCAGGTTTCTGTCGTCCCCGTCAGCCGCCGTGGACCGGCGTCGTGGGACCGCGGTGGGGTCAGCGGTAGGCCACGCCGTTGGCTGTCACGGAGACCCGGGTACCCGCGGTTCCGTCCAGGAGCGCCGGCAATTCTGTCAGGGATCCGATGAAGGCGTCGCGACCGGTGTTGCGGGCGAAGTCGATCGCCGCCTCAACCTTGGGTCCCATCGAGCCCGCCGGGAAGTCGAAGCCCGCGAGCGTGTCCGGGTGGACGAGCATGATGGCGCGCTGTTCTGGCGTCCCCCAGCCGGTGTAGACGGCGTCCGCGTCGGTGGCGATCACTAGGGAGTCGGCCTTGAGGTCCCGGGCCAGCACCGCGCTGGCCCGGTCCTTGTCGATCACGGCGTCGACGCCGATGAGTTTGCGGGAGCCTGGCTGGTACATGGTGGGTATGCCACCGCCGCCGGCGCAGATCACCACCGTGTCGGCGTCCACCAGCGTTTTGATCGTGCTCAGCTCGAAGATCCGCTGCGGCATGGGCGAGGGTACCACCCGACGCCAGTGGTCGCCGTCGGGTTTGACGACCCACCCCCGCAGCACCGCTAGGCGACGCGCCTCGTCGGCGTCGTACACCGGCCCGACAAACTTCGTCGGGTCCGTGAACGCTGGGTCTGCCGGGTCCACCTCGGTCATTGTCAGGATCGTCGCGATCGACTTTTCGAACGGGAGTCGGTTGCCGAGTTCTTGTTCGATCATGTACCCGATCATTCCCTCGGTCTGGGCGCCCAGGACGTCGAAAGGGTACTCGGACGTGTGGTCGTAGGCGGCCGCCTGGAGCGCGAGCAGCCCGACCTGCGGCCCGTTGCCGTGGGAGATCACCAGCTGATGCTCCTGGGCGATTGGCGCCAGCGCGGCGCACGCCTTGGCGACGTTGGCACGTTGGTTTTGCACCGTCATCGGGGCGCCGCGCTCTTGGAGCGCGTTGCCGCCGAGAGCGACCACGAGGCGCATCAGGAACCCAGGGTGGCGACCATGATCGCCTTGATCGAGTGCATCCGGTTCTCGGCCTGAGCGAACACGATGGAGCTGGACGACTCGAACACCTCGTCCGTGACCTCAAGCTCGCCGAGGCCGGTCTGCTTGAACAACTGTTCCCCGACGGCCGTGTTCCGGTCGTGGAACGCCGGCAGGCAGTGCATGAACTTGACGTCGGGGTTGCTGGTCTTGGCCAAGACGTCCGCGGTGACCTGGTAGGGAAGCAGGGCGGCGATGCGTTCGTCCCAAGTTTCCTTGGGCTCGCCCATGGAGACCCAGATGTCGGTGTAGATGAAGTCGACCCCGGCCACGCCCTCGGCGACGTCCTCAGTGTGGGTCAGCCGCGCGCCTGTGCTCTCGGCGATCGTCTGGGCGGCCGCGATCACCTCGTCGGTGTTCCACAGCTGGCGGGGGGCTACGATGCGCACGTCCATGCCCATCAGTGCCCCTGCCACCAGCAGCGAGTTTGCGACGTTGTTGTGCGCGTCTCCGAGGTACGCGAAGGCGATCTCGTGGTCGTTCTTGGTGGAGTGCTCGCGCATCGTGAGCATGTCGCACAGCGCCTGGGTGGGATGCCACTCGTCCGTCAACCCGTTCCACACCGGCACGCCCGACGACGCGGCCAGCGTCTCGACGTTGGTCTGCGCCGAGCCTCGGTACTCGATGGCGTCGAACATCCCGCCCAGCACCCGCGCGGTGTCCTTAACGGACTCCTTGTGCCCCATCTGTGACCCGCTCGGATCGAGGTAGGTCACATGGGCGCCCTGGTCGTGCGCGGCGACCTCCATGGCGCAGCGGGTCCGGGTGGAGGTCTTTTCGAAGATGAGGGCGATGTTCTTCCCGGTTAGCCGCGGCAGCTCAGTGCCGGCGTATTTGGCTGCCTTGAGGTCCGCGGCCAGGCCGAGGAGGAACTTCCACTCCTTCGGGGTGAAGTCGACTTCCTTAAGGAAACTCCGGTTGTGCAGGTTAAAGCTCACAGGATCACCGCATCTCTTTCGATTGGACAGGACAGACATCGCGGACCGCCGCGGCCGCGGCCGAGCTCGGATCCCACGACGGGTACGACTTCGATGCCCTCGTCGGCGAGGTATCGATTGGCGGTCGTGTTCCGCTCATAACCCAGCACGACGCCGGGGGAAACGGCGAGGAAGTTGTTCCCATCGTTCCACTGCTCTCGCTGCGCACCCGCGCGATCGATTGGGGTGCGCAGGACCCGGACCTTGTCGACGCCGAGGGCCTCGGCCACGAGAGGAAACAGGTCCGTGTGCTCCGTAATGTCGTAGTCGCCGCCGGACCCCACCGGGGTGAGCATGAACGCGCGCAGCGTCTCGGGCAGGTACGGATAAACGGAGAACGCGTCGCTGTCGACCATTGTCATGGCGGTGTCCAGGTGCATGAACGCCCGCTCTTTCGGCAGCTCGACGACGATCACCTGGCGGACATGGCCGCCCTGGAAGAGCAGTCGGGCCAGTGTCTCGACCCCCTGGGGCGAGGTCCGCTCGCCCATCCCGATCATCAGCACCCCATTACCGATCACGAGCACGTCGCCGCCCTCGACGGTAGCGGGCTCGTGGGGCAGGGAATCGTCGCCGTAGACGATCTCCAGCCCGGCGTCGCGGAACATCGGGTGGAACTTGTAGATCAGGCGGGAGTTGATGGTCTCACGTTTGCGGGCCTGCTTGGCCATCGGGTTGATGCTCAGGGCGCCGTAGATCCAGGCCGAGTTATCGCGCTGGAACAGGTGGTTCGGCAGGGGCCGCAGCAGGAAATCATCGATGCCGAGGGACTCCATCAGAAGGCTGGGCGTGTGCAGCATCGGCATGACGTCACTCTTGAGCACGCCCCCGATCAGGAGCTCGGAAAGCACCTCCGACGACGTTTGGTCGACGATCCGCTCCAGCGGCTTGTCCAGCGCGGGCCCGAACCGGATGGCCGTGGTCAGACACTTCTGCAGAAACTCCCGGGCACCCGGCTCGTCCAGCGCCGCGGCGAGCAGTTCGCGGAAGTAATGCACCGTCACGTTGCGCTCTCTGAGCTGGCCGACGAACGCGTCGTGCTCTTCCCTAGCCCGATCGGCCCACATGACGTCGTCGAAGAGCAGGTCGTCGACGTTGTCCGGGGTCAGCCGGCTGAGCTCGAGACCCGGCCGGTGGACGATCACCTGGCGCAGCACTCCTACCTCGGATTCAACACGAAATGGCATGGCTATTCCTTACTATATTGATGGTGTAAATACTCAGCGGTACTCGGGCACGGGGGCCGGCTTAGTCATCCGGTGCCGCTGCGCAAGGTAGACCGGGATCCCGACGACGAACGCGCCGCCGGCCATCAGGAACGGGCCCCAGACGACGTACCACAAGTCGCTGGTGTTCCTGGAGTAGTAGATGAAGGCGATCGAGAAGATCAGCGCCACGATTGCCACCGACACATCGAACGCGAACCTCGACGTGTGGACTGGGTGGCTGTCCCGCCAACGCCACTTGATCTGGACCAAGGCGGAGAATGCGTAGGGCACGGCTGCCGTGATCCCGGTCATCAGGACCAGGGTGGTAAACACCGTTGAGCCGCTGGTTCCCAGATAGCTGATCACCACGGCGACCGACGCCAGCGCGGTGGACGCGATGATCCCGAAGGCCGGAACCCGGCGCCGCGACAGGCTCCCGAACCGCGCCGGGAACAGCCCGTCCTTCGCGGCAGCCAACGGCATCTCCGCGCAGATCATTGTCCAGCCGTTCAGCGCGCCGATACCGGAGACGATGACGGCCAACGCCACCAAGTCCCCGGCCCAGGAACCGCCGCCGACGATCGAGTTGGCCGCGACGGAGTAGGACGCCTTGTTCACGTCCATAGCCAACTGCGAGGCGGGCACGATGCCGAACACGGCAACCATCGACAGCAGGTAGACGATGGCGCTAGCGAGCGTGCCGTAGATGGTCGCCTTCGGGACATTCCGTTCGGGATCGCGGACCTTCGCCGCGGCAACGGCCGCGGTCTCGACGCCCAAATAGCTGAACAGTGCGATCGCCATCGCTCCACCGATCGCCGACAGGCTGCTGTCACCGCTGAGGTTCCACGGCGTGAAGTTCCCCGCCTTGATGAAGAGCAACCCGACGGTCGACATGATGGCCAGCGGGATGAACTTCAGCACCGTCGTCCAGACTTGGACCGAACCCATCGCGCGCACGCCAGTCAGGTTGATCACGGCCGGGATCCACAACCCGACGAGGGCGATTAGGATCGACCAGCCGACCGCACCGTCCTTGTTTAGGAAGTGCTCGACGTAGTACACCCAGCCGACGACGATCGCCGCGTTGCCCGCCCATGCCGTGATCCAGTAGGACCAGGCGTTAACGAACCCGGCCGCGTTGCCGAACCCTGAGCGTGCATAGGCATACGGTCCGCCGGCAGCTGGCAGGCGTCGCGACATCACCGCGAACATCAGCGCAAGCGCGACCGCCCCGACGGTGGCGAGGCCCATGGCGACCAGGCTGATCGGGCCATACGACGCTAATGCGTAGGGCAGCGAGAAGATGCCGACACCGATGATACTGCCCATAATCAGTGCAGTCGACTGAGGCAGGGACAGGGCGCGCTCGGTTGTGCGCCCCTCGGGCTCGGTCGGGACAGACCCGACCTCGGACCTTGGTTGGACCATGATGACCTCCGGCGTTGATACGGATATTTGACATCCGATCGTCAGGTCGACAGGTTTCCGGGCTTAGCGGCCGAGGGAACTAAGTGGCAAGTTCACGGATGTTCTTGAAACGGATGTTCTTGAAATCTGCCGTGCATTTCGGTGGAGCGTGTCAGAAACCGACGCAGGGCAATGCCTGATCAGGTTTCAAGAAACGCAGTGGTTGAACTTAACATTGACGGCACGCCGATCACCGCCCCAAAAAGCCAGCGCTTACGGCCGAGCAGAAATCGCGACAATAACGTCAGCGACCAGACCGAAGAGGTTCTTGGGATCGAAGGGACCGGCGATCAGATCGAGTTCGACGAAGAATGAGGCGCCGGCGACCGAATCGCGCAGGTAGCGCAGCACCGAAAAGTCCTCGATGGCAAAATCGACCGAGTCGAAGATGGCGATCTAGTCGTAGTGCGTGCGCCCCGCCGCCTGGGTCTTATCAGCACTGGAGGTCGTGATGTTGTCGGCGCCCGCCACCGCGTCCCGCGCGCTCGCTACCACGACGATGTCGAAGCCGAACGGCCGGGCGGTGATGTTCTTTACGTTCATAAAACGCACCACGTCAACCTTCTCTGTGTTGTCTGTAATCAGCGTATGACCAGGCAATGTGCACGTGCAACGAGCAGAACGAGCCAATATGTACCATCAATTTTTCAAGATGGTTACCCTGGCTGTACAGTGTGAATCATGCATCCGCTCGATGACCTCGATCGCCGCTTAATCGGCGCGCTGCGGGCGGACGGGCGAACCCCCGTCACCACGCTCGCCCATGACCTCGGAGTCACGAGGGCAACGGTGAACAGCCGGCTGCAGCGGCTGCTGGACTCGGGCACCGTCCTCGGATTCTCCGTCCGGGTTCGCGAAGAGCGGGATCCCGACTCGATCCGGGCGATCGCGCTCATCGAGGTCGAGGGGCGCTCAACAGATCGGGCGATCAGCCAACTTCGCGGCTTTCCCGAAGTCCGGGCGCTACACACCACGAACGGCGACTGGGACCTGGTAGCCGAGATCCGGACCGACACGCTGAGCAACTTCGACCGGCTACTCGGCCAGATTCGCTCCGTCGAGGGCGTCGTTAACAGCGAGACGAGTCTGCTGCTCAGTTCGACGCTGTCCTAAGCCTCATTCCATGGCCCGGCTGACACATTTCAGGTGCTTGAGATCCTCTGTTCGGTTCATTCGGCTGACGTTGCCAGGGCATGGTTTATGGGTATGAACCCGGAACCAGGTGATGCGGCGCCGGCCGAACCGCTTTCGGAGGGACGTTCCCGACAGGTCGTGGCCGCGGCGCGGTCCTCCGTAGCCGCGGCCTAGGCTAGGCAGCATGACGGTCGAACAGGTTGAGCAAGGTCCGCGCCGAGTCGCGCGCACTGTCGAGGTGTCGGCTTCGGCTGACGACGTCTTCGCGTTGGTGGCTGATCCGCACCGTCACGGTGAGTTGGATGGCTCGGGCACCGTCCGCGACACGGTGTCGGGTCCGCAGCGGCTCAGCCAGGGCGCACAATTCTCGGTAGCGATGAAGCAGTTCGGCATCCCGTATCGCATTACCAGCACGGTCACGCGCATCGAAGATGGTCGGCTTCTGGAATGGCGTCACCCAGCGGGCCACCGGTGGCGCTGGGAACTCACGCCACTCACGCCCACGTCCACGCGCGTCACTGAGACGTTCGACTACAGCACCGTCCCAGCCGTGCAGGGCAAAGTCTTCGAATTGCTCGGCGTTCCTCGGAAGAACGCCGCCGGCATCGAAGCCACCCTGCGCCAACTCGCGTCGCGCTACGCCCGCGCTTGACGTGACGGTGCTCACGTCCTGACCGGACGCCGAGACCCCCGTCTGCATGGGCGTATGGGATCTGCGAATCGAATTCCCGCACATGACCAGATTCCCACCGGCAACCTTCAGTACACGCGCAAGTTCGCGGGCGCATGGACTGCCGAGACGCCAATTTCTCAGCAGGCTGCTGGGAAATTGGCGGGTAGCCACAACATGGTCTGCCTGGACCAGCTCGACGGCATCGAAGCCCGCGACTGGTACGCCACGGCCGCTGTGAAAAACGATTGGCCCGTAACGTTTTGCTCAACCAGATCACGATCAAGAACCGCACTCTCGAAAGGGGCTGCGGAGCGAGCAGCTTGTGAGTCTTGTGAGTTTGGCCGCCCCTACATTCCTGCCGATCGTGGGAAGGCGTGAACCTCTCTGCTCTTTAAAAAGGCCCGGCCTGCCAGCGGCTGCCTATCCCTTATTGGGTGGCCGAACTGTGGAGTACGAAAAAGCCCCGGCATGTATCGCCTGGGGCAGACGAGCATGAGTACCGGGGCTAATCGTTGGAGTGGGGGACTCCGCCTCGTAACGGTACTCGCGTATTGCCTGTGGAGGATTTCGCCGCGCCTACTGAGGGCAAGTTCGTGGCCCTGTCGCGGGTCTCGCACCGGTCAGCTCGGGCGGATCCACTGTTGTTGTGATGGGTCCCAGGCGCCGTCCTCGATTTCGGCGCTGAGGGCCGGCCGCAGCATCGCGTTGACCAGGGAGCGCGCAGCTTCATGGTCGAGGACGTCGCTCAAGACAGGAACGGTCTTGGCAACTGTGCGGTATCCGTCGGTCATGGAGCGTGGCACGTGGAGCGCAGTAAACGGCGGCAAGCCACGCTGGTGCGCTTCGGTGTGGACGCTGATGCGGAGTTGGCGTGCATCGATTCGCATCGTCTTCGTGAGGATGGCCAGATCGACGAGATCTTTCGTTCGGGTGGAGGCCTGGCCGCCGTAGGTCGATACGGTCGCGCACACCTTGTCGGCGATCTGGTCCTCGACCGCGATGGCCTGGTAGACCACGGCCGGTCCCAGGCGCGACATGTCGAGCCTGAATGCTGGAGTAATGATGTCCAGGGGTGCGGCAGGGGTGCGCTTGTGGATGGCCAGGTCGACTCTGAGGGGGTTCCGGGTGCCGGCGCCTCGAACGGTGACGCTGAATGTGATGGCCGCGGCGTGGAGCTCGGGCTGATTGGGGCCGCCGCTGTCGCGGTGGCTGACATAGCGGAACTCGAAATGATCGCCCAGGTCGATGCTCGCGGCTGAGGCGAGTTGGGCGATGGCGGCGTCGATACTCATCTCCGCCGTCTCGAGGTCCACATCGGTCGTGCTCCGCGATTGGGGAAGCCGAGCAAGCATGCTCGTGCCTCCTTTGAGTGCGAAGGGGCAATCGTCCAGAGAGAACACCCGGCAGAGAAAGCGATCGAAGACAGCCAGTTCGATGAGGCTCTGGACGGAAGACCCGACGCCGCTTCGGTACGCCGCGCGAGCCTTCTCCGTGATCGCGGAAAGCACCGCACGCCCATCTGGGTACGGGTCGCTGACGGTCATTGTTCTTCCCCTTCTATGCTGAGGTCTTCTGTCGCGCCGACTGTAGGAGCCGACGAGTTCCCAGTTGCGACTTGGAAGGCGATCGTGGGAGTGGTGATGTTTGGTAGCGATGCCGATATCTGCGCTGCGATGGATTTGGTGATGTGAGCCATCTGTTCACGCTGGCGCGCAAGTAGTGGGGCGAGCACGGTGTCTGTGATTTCGGACACGAGGCGACTCTGCTCCACGAGTACCGGTGCGATCATCCGCTCGATGTGTTCGCCCAGCTCGACACTCCCCGCCAGCTGGGGCTGTAGCCCGGCGACGATGGTCCTCAGCTGCTCCCGCACTGCCTGGCTGACGATTCCCTCGAGGGCAGCGCCAATAGCCGGCCGCTGCACGAGCGCACGCGCTGCGGCGATATCGTCGATCCCCGCGCTCCGGCGGAGTTGTTCCAGCAGAGCTGGGCCATCGCCTCGAGCGTGGCCGTATCGTGCGGCGAACGGGGTCAGCAGAAGGCCGAGGTGTTCGAGATCGACCGCTCGTTCACCCCGGGTCGCGTCGGCCAGCACGTCGCCGACCAGGGACAGGTCGCCGACCTCGTCGACCAGGTCGGCGACCGTTCGTTCGATGCTCGTCACCGGGAGGCCCCCGACAACCACAACGTCGCGGGAATCCAGCTGGCGCCGGCTGTAGACAATGTCGGTTCGTTGCGTTTGGCGCCGTTCGCTGGTGATCAGGCGATACGGGACTGGATTGATATCGCCGCACTCATGAACAGCTGCCGCGGCCGCCCCGCCCACCACAACTCCCGGGGTACTCACCCGATCCCACGCCAGCACCATGGGTTCGGTCGACATCCAGGCAGCGCGCAGATCATTCAGAGGAGCGACCGGCACTCCCCCGAGCCGGTACACGCCGTGGGCGAGTCGCTCGAGTCGCCCATCTCGTTCCCGATGCGAGAGATTGGCGCGACTCACACCCCTTGCCCGCGCCTGAGCTGTGGTGAATAGACCCCACTGGCCGGCAGCCAGTTCCTCAAGGATCGGTTCAACAACAACGCTCATACTTGGAAAGTATAACCTGAGTACGCTTTACAAGCAATTGCGTTCTGTAAAGACGGACCAGAAGGCGAATCCCGTGCGGGCGGGGCCTACGCGACACTGCGGCCCCAAGGTGGACTCGGGGCGATGGTTGCCGACTTCCGTCCTCGGCTGCACAAATTCCGCACTCGCATGCACAGCTCATTCACGCCACCACTGGCCTGGGCTCTGTGCCCATGAGGGTCCGGCTTGCGGGCGGCCCGCCTCAACCTGGACCGATCTAGTTGGGCTAGGTTGACTTGTGCCTCTCGTTACACTGAGCGTGTCGCTCGAACGAGCCTCATCACTATGTGCGGCCGGAGGTGCTGGCACGTTGCGCACTCCCCCCGTTGTGCTGCGATTTCCGTTCCAGGGCCGGTGGATCGCAGAGAACAGTCCGTCGAACCGTGTTCCCAGCCATGGCACCCATCTATTCGGCACGACATTCGCAATCGACTTCATCGCCATCGACGAACGAGGCCATTCGGCAAAGCACGGTTGGCGCTCCGTGCTAGCGACGGAGCCCCCCGAGGACTTTGTCGGATACGGCGCCCCGATCCTGGCGCCGGCATCGGGCACTGTCGTTGCCGCGGTCGACGGTGAGCTTGATCACGAGGCCCGGCGCTCGCAAGTGGCCTTGATTCCTTACGCGCTCTCCCAAGCGCGCCGAGTTCGAGAGGGCGTGCGCGCGATCGCGGGCAACCACGTGGTCATCGCGCTTGAGCCGGCCGGGCCTTTTGTGCTCATCGCCCATCTCCAGCGCGGATCGGTGAGCGCCGCAGTTGGATCAGTGGTCATGGTCGGCGAGAACATCGGATCATGCGGGAACTCGGGCAACAGCACGCAGCCTCACGTGCACGTGCAAGTCACGGACTCGACGACCTGGCCGACGGCGCGCGGCAGGCCGATCGTCTTTGAGCGCCCTCAGGTCAACGGTGGCAACTGGCTCCCGAGAAACGGGGAGGCCTTCACCGCCTCATGAATTGCAAAAGCACCCGGCCGATATTGTTCCCAAACGCCACTCCCCCGAAGATCGGGATCTCGGGGGGCGATGCCACCGAAGGAGCGGGCTCACTCCGACTTGGCCGGTGGCTCGAGAAGTACTGTGGAACGCATGACTCCAACGATGCCGATCGTCGTCTCTGCGACATCACCGACGTCCGCTGAAGCCAAGGACGTGTCGCTTCGGTACTACGAGGACATTGTGGGTCGCTACCACGGGCGACCCGCCTCTTGCGAGGAGACCCTGGACGCCCAGGCCGGATACCCCAGTGACGATCTGGTCGCACCACTCGGCCTCCTTCTGCTGGCCCGTCAAGGAGCGACCGTTCTCGGCTGTGCAGGAATGCGGGTGCGCCCCGGCGACATCGGCGAGGTGACCAGAGTCTTCGTGGAACCGGCGGCGCGGGGTAAGGGCGTGGGTCGCCTGCTCATGAAGGAACTAGAACGCAAATCCCGCGAACTAGGACTCGATGCATTGCGGTTGGACACACGAACGGACCTCGTTGAAGCGCGAAGCCTGTACGCGTCCCTTGGCTACGTCGAAGGAGCGCCACACAACACGGACCCATACGCGAACCACTGGTTCCGGAAAGAATTGGCGTGAATTCTGATTCTTGAAGGCCAGCGAAGGCCTTGGTCGGTTGGGACTGCCCCCGGTTTGGTTGACTCCTAACCTGTGAAGATTCGTCTTCGCTGGAAAGATGTCATCATGCCCAAGCCCTATCCACCCGAGTCCCGCCGCGATGTTGTCGCGGTCGCCCGGAAGCACGAAGCCGCGCTGAATCAGATCGCGAAAGACTTCGGGATCTCGGAGTCCTGCCTGGCGAATTGGCTGAAGAAAGCCGACGTCGAGGAAGGCGTCAAGCCGGGCGTGACCGAGAAGGAGTCCGAGGAACTGCGGGATGCCAAGAAACGCATCCGGCTGCTCGAGCAGGAAGCCGAGGTCATGCGCCGTGCTGTCGCGTATCTGTCCCGGGACGTCAACCCAAAATGATCTACCCGCTGGTCCTTGAACTGGCCGTCGACGGTGTCCCCGTCACGGTGACCTGCCGGGTGTTGCGCTTCTCCAAACAAGCGTTCTACCAGTGGAAACGCGCCCCCGTCTCCCAGCGCGACTGGGACGACGCCCACCTCACCAACGCCGCCTGGGATATTCACCGAGACGACCCCGCCTTCGGCTACCGGTTCATCTCCGACGAGCTCGGCCAGGCCGGCCTCACCGCGGGTGAGAACCGGGTCTGGCGGCTGTGCTCGCAGCAACGGCTCTGGTCCGTGTTCGCGAAGAAACGCGCCCTCACACGCAAGGCCGGCCCGCCCGTCCACGACGACCACGTCAAACGGAAATTCACCGCGACACGCCCGAACCAGCTCTGGCTCACCGACATCACCGAACACCGCACCGACGAGGGCAAGATCTACCTCTGCGCGATCAAAGACGTCTACTCGAACAAGATCGTCGGCTACTCGATCGACTCCAGGATGAAGGCGTCCCTGGCCGTCGCCGTCGCCGCCGCCCGGAACGCGATCGGCCAGCGCACCATCGACGGCACGATCCTGCACTCCGACCGAGGCTCCCAGTTCCGCTCCAACGCGTTCCTGCGGGTGCTGAAGAACAACGGCATCACCGGGTCGATGGGCCGCGTCGGCGCATGCGGCGACAACGCCGCGATGGAGTCGTTCTGCGCCCTGCTACAGAAGAACGTCCTCGATCGTCAGCGGTGGTCAACCCGGGACGAACTGCGCCTGGCGATGGTGGTCTGGATCGAGCGCACCTACCACCGAAAGCGCCGGCAACGCCGCCTCGGTAAGCTCACCCCGATCGAGTTTGAGACAATAAACGTTGCCCTCAAGGCCGCCTGAAACCACTAACCCTTTGAGTCAACTGAACTCGGGGCAGTCCCGGACGCTGGGTAGGGTTATGCCATGACTTTCGCAAACGTGGGAACACTCGGTGTAGTCCCCGGTAAACGTGATGAGCTGGTCGCTCATCTGACTCAGCGCAGCGACACCCTCAAACAGATCGGCTGCCTGGCTTATGAGGTAGGGGTCAGCGACGATGACCTCGACACGGTGTTCGTCGTGGAACTATGGGACAGCGCCGAAGCGCATCAAGCTTCGCTCGCCTTGCCCGAGGTCCAAGCATCTATAGCGACCGCAAGGCCGCTTCTGTCCGGCGCTTTTGGCGGGTTTCGCTTCAACGTCGTCGGATCACCACTACGCGACTGAACCGCGGCGCTCCAAGCGCACGTTCTGCGATCCACCGTCGGAACTCCTCAGCCTTCCCGTCAACCGTTCGGCTATCAGGCGTTCAGAGCGATCCCGGCCGCAGATCGTATGTCACCCATTTCGTCGAAGTGGCGGTCGAGTCATAAAGGCGCCGGGCACGAGTGTTGTCCTCCGCCGTGATCCAGCGGACGACTGAGCTGCCCTCACCGTCGGCCAATGAGGAGAGTTCGCTGAGTAGCGCCCGCCCGACGCCGGAACCGCGAGTGTTCGGGGACGTGAACAGATCGTCGAGGAAGATTCCCACGCTGCCAGTGGAGGGGCGGGCAAATCGTCGATAGTGCGCGAGTCCCACGAGGCGATCCCCGGAACTGGCAACGAAGGCATTGACTTCATGCGCGCCGTCGTTGATCCAAGTCCACACACGTTCAACAATGCTTTCATCAGGGGAAAGTGCGTAAAACGCTCGATATTCCCGATACAGTCCAGCCCACTCGGCGAAATCTGATGCCTGGATCCCGCGAACCGAGACCGTGTCGTCTGTACTCATCGCCCCAGAGTAGCGGCCCGCATTCTGTTCCCGATGGAGGCTAATTGCCCGGCCGCGGATCGGCGACCTAGAGATTAGTCAATCGCGTCAGCAGGGTCTCGGCTGCGCCGGTGATGCTGCCGACTGCGGAGAAGGTGAAGATACCAGCCACTCCCCAGAACCAGTAACGGTCACTCCGACCCGCTTTCATCCGGTTGAAGGCCAGCCACCAAGCCGCCACCGTCGCCAAGGTGGAGGCGATTACGGTACCGAACGCCATCCGGACGAAGTCTGCTGCGTCTGGAGCACCCCAGGAGTTGGTCGCGAGAACGATACAGAACGGAACGATGATCATCCCCACGAATCCGATGAGCACCGGAGACACAGCGCGTCGTTTCTGAGTACTCGTCTGGGTTGTCATGCGGTGAGTCTCGCAGGTCTCGCCCCGACAGACGACGCAATCGTTCCCGCGATCCGCAAGGGGTTCCCAAACGCCACTCCCCCGAAACTTCGGGACCTCGACCATTTGGTGCTGGATGTGCGTCCGTCGAGGTCCGGCTTACGGGCACGGCCGCCATCGTGAGTGATACTGCGGCAACCCGAGCGCATGGTTCGCGATTATGCGCACCCACCGCGCAGCGCCACGCACCCAGGCGGTCATTCTGAGAGTCCTGCCGGCGCTTTCGGACGCGGTCCTGTCTCCCGCGACACGTTCTTCTGCCAGGGACGACGCCCCAGCCGAATCGAAGACCTCTTGCTAACCTCAGCGCCATAGAGCAGACAAGCACCACGACCCACGCTTATCTCAGTGCTGCCACGCTCACCGGGACGGTCAGGGAATGAAGAACTCTTCGGCACGGCGGGTCTATGCGATCGTGGGCGCACTCGTCCTACTTGGTATCGGATTCGTTTTCACCGCTCTTTTTTCATACTTCATTCGCTACTCACAAGTCGACTCACTCATCGGCAGCATCGACAACGACCTCTATCTCCGACTGAGCCAGATGTTCGCAGCCGAGAAGGCGCTCCTGACTTTGGGCGGGATTGCGTTCAGCGCGGGCATCGTGTTGGCGATCTTCGGCACCGTCAGATTCCGGCACCACACCGCCGTGGGCTGAGGCATTCGTTCAAGGCCGCACGTTTCACCTCGTCCGGCCTGCAGCTCAGCCCCGCCCGTCGCCGGTTCCCGTGCGGAACATCGTTGGGAGCCCCGCCACTCGCCCCACTCGCCCAACGAGTTCAGGGAGACGTCGGCCTACGGGATGCACGTGCCCGCCGTGAGTACGATCGGGCCATGGCACATATCGAAGATGATGGCCGCTCCGGCGGGGAACCCATCCGTCCGGCACCGCAGGATCCACCCCTTCAGGCGCTACTGCCTGGCTTGGACCGACTTACAGCATCATCGTTTCGGAAGGGAACCGTCAGCCGCCGGAGAATCAATCGTGCGATTCTCTTGTTGGTCGCCGTGGCGGGCGTCACTGCTGCGCTCATCACTGCGAGCGTCGTGCTCTGAAGGTTCCCCGAACGCCTGCTTCGCAGGTGACTGAGCGCGCCTCCTGAGCAAGTGATTCGCACTAGAGCATGCTCGTAGAATCAGGTTTCCGGAGCATTGCGGAGCGGCCGAAAGCGGCGACCATCTATTGGAGCGATCACATGAAAAACGGCAAATACTGGGCGGTGGCTGCAGCCCTCACGGTAATGCTCGGAGTCGCCTTGTTCACTGCTGAATTCGACGCTCTGGGGAACGGGATCCTTTTCGCTGGCTACGGACTAGCAAGCGGACTTACATACAGGTTCCTGCACACCAAAGCACGCCCACCGGCCACCAAAGGCTGAGGATCGAAGAGGCGCATCGTCAGACTCCTCACCGCGGCGACACCGCAGGAGGTTCCCTTCGCCAAGCTATTCTCGGAGTCATGTTGAAGACTTTTGTTCGACAAGCGAGGGCCGACGATCTGGAACTTCTTGAAACGATCGAGAATGAAGCTGACGTGCTGTTCGCGACTGTGTTCTCGATAGACGGCTGGCGGCCTGCTCCTTCATATTTGAAGCCGTCACAACAGAAGGGCTTCATCCTCGTAGCCAGCGACAGCCCAGGAACGGATGCGATCGGGTTCGCACACGTCCTCGAAGTCCCTGGCAGCAGTCATCTCGAGCAACTATCGGTCAGGCCGTCCGCGGCGCACCGCGGGCATGGGCGCGCGCTCGTCGAAGCAGTCAAGAGCGAATCAAGACTGCGCGAATGCAAACGGGTCACCCTGCGAACGTTCGCGGATGTTCCATGGAACGCCCCCTTCTACTTGAGCTGTGGCTTTATCGGGCGTGATCCCGATTCTGATTTTCTTCGAGATCTGTTAGTAGCGGAGCAATAGCGAGGACTTGGGTACGGCCGGCGTGTTCAAATGAACTTCGACCTCACTGATGAGTTGCCCCGATAACCGTTCCTTTGAGGGCATTCTTCCGTTAGTTGCAGTCGGTACATTAAGTGTCCTGAGCCCCGTCGAACAGCTCCATTTTGCGGTGAAGAATCGTCGATTAATGATTAATTTCTGTCGGGGCACGTTCTAAAAAGACGTGGCGAACACTTCAGTTACAGCTCCACGTCGTCCGGCGGCATCGACGCGGGCACGATCCTGGCGGTGGTGTCCTTGCGGCGGTGGAGGTGTCCTTGGTCGGGGTCGCAGTCGCGGAAAGGCCCGTTGCTTTTGTCGAAGATCACCGCGGCGTGGCGGTCCCAGTGGTTGATCCACCAGGACGACACGGCGCCGGCGTCGCCGTCCATGACGCTGGCGTCGGCTTGCATGCTGGCTTGCCAGAGGGCCTTGAACCTGGCGACTACCTCCGGGTGTAGCCACCATTGGGTGCACCACGGTGTGGGTTTGGTGCCGACGACCTCGACGGTGGCGAGGTGACCGGTCAGCCAGTCGAGGAACATTTGGCGAACGTCGACCGCGTCCTCTTCAGGGCCGGTCGAGTCGTCGTCGTACTCAGCCATGAGCTGCGACCTCCGCTGCAGTGGTGTCGTCGGGAACCGCGACCGGTGCCGGCCTGGGGTTCGGTGTCCTGGTTGGTGTGCGGTTGATGGTGGTGGTGAGGGTTTTGTCGCGGAACCAGGGGACGGTGTTGACCATGACGGGGCGGCATTTGGAGCTGAAGACGATGGCGCGCCATTCGGGGAGGGATCCGAGGGCGGCGATGTCGAGGGTGTTGACCTTGCGGGTGTTGGTGGAGGTGGATTGGTGGCCGTCTTTGCTGGTGGAGCTGCCGTAGGTGATTTCGTCGTGTTCGCCGATGAGGGCGGCCAGAGAGCGGAGGAAGTCGTCGTCGCCGGATCCGCCGCCGAAGACGCGGGTGGCGGCGGCGTCCCAGAGGGTTTGCCAGCCGTCTTTCCCGAACGCGTCGATCGCCTGTGCGCGGGATTGGAAGTAGGAGTTGAGGATGATGCCCATCGATCCGTAGAAGGAATACACGGAGGGCAGTTCGGGCCAGCGGACGATGTTCGCGCACTCGTCGAGCTCCATCACCAGCGGGACCGGGAGCCGGCCGCCGTTTCGCTGCGCAGCGGTTTCGGCGGTTTTGCAGATGGCGCGGATGAGGGCGGTGAGGATGGCGCCGCCGGATCCTTCACCGTCTTTGGAGAGGAGCACGAGGGTGTCGGTGCTGGTGATGAACGCGGCCGGGTCGAATCGGCGGATCCCGATCGTGTCGGTCCAGGCGAGGAGGTCGTCGTCGGCGAGGGCGGACGCCATTCGCTGCGCGGTGGCGTAGACGCTGCCCTTGGTTTTGTCCGGCCAGCTCAGGATGCCCTCGATGGTAGAAGAGGGCCCGGTTTTTCCGTGGCGGGCGAGGATCTGCTGCACGCCGTACCCCTCAGCCCGGGCGATCCACGCGAACACCTGGGTGAGAGGTTCGTGCTCGAGGGCGGCCGCGTAGAAGAAGTACGCGAGCATGTCCCGCCCGGCGGTATCGAACTGGGAATCGCCGCCCCGGTCGGAGGCCTTCCGGGTGGATGCTTCGAAGATCGCGGCGAGCTCCCGGGCGTCCGCGGCGCTTCGGATGTAGTCGAGCGGGTTGAAAACGAAGTCGGGTTGCGGGTCCCGGCGGTAGATGCGGTTGGGGTCGAAGATGAATGCCTGGCCGTGGCCGGCCCGCCCGGCGAGGGCTTCGCGGACGCCGTCGACTTTGTTGGAGGTCATGATGGCGGCGCCGGGGGCTTCGAGCATGTGCCGGATCACGAGGGCAGAGGTTTTGCCGCGGCCGGTGCCGAACACGTACACGCCCAGGTCCCGCCACCCCTGAAATATCCACCGGTTTCCCCGTCCGACGAGGCGGCCGACCCGCTCCCCCGCCGGCAGGTTCACCGCGGCCGGGTGCAGCTGCGCGGCTTCCTTGGCCCGCAGCTTCTCGCGCAGCACGGCGGACTGCCGGGTCGTGGCCATGTGCCGCAGCGCCACGTTGTTGCGCTTGGTCGACGCCCACTGGGCCTGCTTGGCCAGGATGAACGCGAACAAGGCCACGGCGAGGACCAGGGCCGCCACGCTCGTCCAGGTTGCTGCGGGCGGCCAGGGTGCGTCCCGGAAGAGGAAGTCCCCCGCGAGGGCGGCGGGGTTCCAGGGATAGGTCGTGCCGGTGGGGGTGATCATTGCGCCGACGTGCACGGCCACGAGCAAGGCCAGGGCGGCGAGGAGGGCGAGGAGGCCGGTCATGATGCGGGCTTTCCAGTCGATCATCTGGTTCTCCTTGCCGACACGAACACGGTCTGTTGGTCTGTCTGGGTGGCGCGGTGCGCTTGGGTGTGGGGCATCAGTTGCTGAGTTTCATGGGGTCGGTGGTGTTGGGGTCGACGGCGATGTGGACGTGGTTGCAGTCGTCCCGGAATTGCTTCATCGACAGGTCCAGGCTCACGCCGGCGTCGGCGCGGCACTGGTTCTGGCCGGCGCCGGACCCGGCCGGCATGACTGGGCTGAGCGCCTTCAGGAGCTTCAGGGCGTTCGCGTCGGCACCGGTGGTGGGCATCCGGTCGAAGGAGTAGAAGTCGACGGCGTGCCCGCCATCGTTCGCGGAGTGCGGAGAGGAGAGGCCGGAGCCGAGTACTTGGCCGGTGCAGGCCCGGTTGATGTCCGAGAGCCCGACCGTGTCGAACATATTCGTAGCAATAGTGATCACTTGCAGGATGCGGGTGTCGATGCCGCAGTTCGGGCGGGTTTCGCCGTCGGCGATCCACCGGATCTCGCGCAGGTGATCCGGAGACAATCCGGTGATTGTGCCTGCGTCGATCTTGACCACCAGGGCCGCCGCCAACGCCCGCGCATCACTCCCAACCCCGGCCGCGCACGCTGCGTCCCCGGTCGTGAGAGCCGCCACGACCTCCTTCGCCTGGTCGTAGTAGGTCGTGTAGTGGTTCGGGTCGGCGTTGATCTGCACGGCGTGCGCCGCCTGGGTGGGCGCCAGCGTCTCCCAATTTGGGACTGTGACGAGGCGTTGGAAGAAGAACCCGGCGGCTTGGGTGGGGTTCATGCGTTCGGCAAGGGTGCCCCAGGTATCGCGTTGCTGGAACAGGCCGCGGGAGTCGGGTCCAACAGTGTCGCCGTAGCTGAGGTTGCGGAGCGCGGATTCGCCCATGGCAGTCATGACGGCGATGGTTTGCCCGTGCACGTTGACGCCCGCGGCCCGGCCGGCGTTCATGATCAGGGCAGCATTGACGAGCTGGTCGCCCTGGTACCCGGCGACCGCAGACCGTTCCGCGGCGCCCTGCGGGTTCGCCGCGACAGCCGCGCATGCCCCGGTGCCGGGGCCGCCGCCGGTGACGAGGAGCAGCCCGGTGAAGAGGACCACGAGCAGGAGCACCAGCCCGGTGCCGAGTATGCCTTTCTGCATGACGGGTTTAGGTGGTGGCGTTGCCGGCGGCCATGGCGGAGTCGGTGTTGGTGACTTCCACTTCCCAGTCCGAGCGGATGTGGCGGATGTGGGTTTCTGGGTTGGACCCGTACTTGAACACGCAATGCCCCGGATTCAACTGCATGAGGGTGGCGGCGGTGTCGGGGGCGAAGTTGAAGGTTTCTTGCGCCCAGCGGGCGTCTTCGGGGCGGTCTTGGCGGAAGGCGTACACGGTTTGGGCTTCTTGGACGACGGTGTAGCCGGGGCTGTCTGGGGGGATGTCGGTGCCTTTGTGCATGATGAAGACGTTGGAGATGCCGAGGGAGCGGGAGAGTTTCTGGTTGGATTTCACCAGTTGGGCGGAGGGGCCGCCGATCATGTGCCAGCCCTCTTCGTAGATCACGTTCGTCACAAACCCGCGCTCCTCACGCAGCCGCCCCATCAGCCACATGTTCCCGATCGCCATCACCGTCGGGATCGCGGGCCCGGCGTCGGGGAGCTGCGAAATGTCGAACGTGGTCAGCTTGTGGGACAGGTCGACTCTCCGGCTGGTTTCGCCGTCGAAGATGCCGGCGTAGGTTTCGAGGAGATTCTGCAGGCCGAACCGGATCGACAGGCCCACCTGGTGGAACCGCTCCGACGCCTCCCCCGACAACCCTTGATCCGTCGGCACCAATCCGAGGAATGGCATCAGGTCTGTGGTGGTCGCGGCCCGTCGGGTGTCCTGGAATTTCTCAAACAATAGTTGCAGGGCGTACCGGGTGGCTTTCTCTTCCCACTCCGTGGCGGGGGTGTCGCCCCGGGCGATGCGGGCGACAGCGTTGATCAGCAGCATCTGCCCTTGGAGGCCGGTGCCGCGGGCGATGAGGGGGTCCATCAGGTTGAAGCGGGTGCCGGTCCCGTCGGGGTCGAAGCGGAGGGGCTCGGTGCCCATGCGGCGGGTGACGCCGGCGTATTCGCCTTCGCCGCCCTCGTCCTTCTTGTCGAACACCACAGCCCGGTGATTCTTCAGCAGCAGGGGCCGCATCACCATGACCGTTTTAGTGAACGAGGACTTCCCGGACCCGACGGTGCCGATGATGAGGACGTTGGGTGAGGTCAGCTTCCGCGGGGTCGCGTTGTACGCGGTGGGGGCGTCGTGACTGATCATCGTCGACGAGAGCGTGTCAGTGCCATTGACGACCCCATCGATCCCGGTCGGTGCCCCAATGATGCCGGTGTTCAGGATCTCGGCCTGCCTGGTCGTTGACGGGGCCCCGGCCAGGCGGGGCGCGTACCAGCCGCGCGCCGCAGCCCCAGAAGAGGCCCGCAACACGGACCCGGGCCGCTCGAACGGCGGCACATCCACCGGCCGCCGCGACGACACAGGTGCGTCAGAAACCGCAGCGGCAGGACCAGTGGCATCCTCCTCGCCCGTGAGCACGGGCGACGTGGACACTGGGGTGAGGAAGATCTTCAGGCCGGGGACTGTCCCGTACCAGGGCTTCTTGGTGGGGGTGCGTTTGCCGTGCGCGGTGCCGGTAGCCGCGGGGGTGGCGGGGTTGGTGGGGGTCATGAGATGGCTTCCTTGTCGGTGCGGCCGGCGAGGCGGTTGATGGCCCGGGTTGCCAGGGTTGCGCCTGCTGGGCGGAGGCCCCGGCCGAGGGGCCAGGTGGTGCCGGAGGCGGCGGATTGGAAGGAGTCTTGCCAGTCGAGGTGTTCGATGCCGAGGCCGGTCGCGCACGCTTCCTCGAGCTGCCGGGAGGCGTGGCCGAGGTCTGCCCGGGTGGGGGCGGAAACAGTGACGAACCCGATCCAATCAACGCCATGATGGTGGGAACCGGCGGCGAGGTCCGCAGAGCGGCGCTGCGCAGCGGACATGCGGGTGGTGCTGTCGTCAGAGATGAGGCGCCCCTTCTGCTGGTCAGCGAGGACCCCGGCAAGGTCGCGGACGACGTCGGCGCGCGCTTTCGCTTTTGCCTGCCCGGCCGGGACCAGGTGCAGGTGGAAGGACACCGACCGGACGAAGGTCAGTTCCCTACCGATGAGGAGGTCGAGGGACCAGAGGGGGCTGCGGCCGGCGACGGCGAGGTTCTCGCCGTGGATGGCCGCGGTGCGGTGCCACCACGTCACCGGCGGCGACACCGGCCCGGCCTCGGTCATGACGAGGGAGGTGGGGTCGACGCCGTCGACGATGTGCGCGGAGAACTCGTCGCGGGACGCGATCCCAGAAAGGAGCGGGTCAACATTCCGGGTGAGGTCGATGGGCAGATGCGGGTTCTGCTGGTGCAACATCAGCGCCGTGGTCTGCTTCGCAGTCAGGGCCTGCACGTCGCCCATCCGTGCTTCGTTCAGCCCCTGTTCGGTGGCCTGAATCTGCCCGGCCATCAGCGCCCGCCAGGCATCGCGCCCTGGCCCGTATTTTGCGGCTGCGTCGGTGAATTGCTGGGTGAGGGGCCAGGACACGACCACGTAGTGGCGTTGCACCATCGCGTTGGCACTGGATTTCCGGATCACTTCGTCGTAGGAGAGCTTCTGCGCCTCAAACGACGCCCGCTGCGCCGTCGTCCAGGTTTCCTGAACGGGTTCCAGGCGGGTCTTCACCCACTGCTGTTGCCGTGCGGAGTCCGGCGGCAGAACCCGGGTGAGGGTTTGCACGTTCCGGATCAGGGAGGAGGGTGCGGCGCGGCGGGCCAGGAACTTGCCCCACGCGTTCGCCGCCCGGGTGAGGGCGGCGGCGGTTTCCATCCCCCGCAGCTGCCCGGACACGGAGAACGCGACGGACAGGTACGGTTGCTCACCGATCGGGGCGTGCCAAGCAATGCCGGGCATGTTCGAGGCGTATTGGAGCCAGCCCATGCCGTCGGCGCCGTCCGGGTTCGCCCGCATCTTCACCGCAGCCCGCTCCGCAACCTGCTTCTCGGCTTTCGTGCCGCGGAGGATGGCTTCTTGGAGCTGGTCCCACGCACCGACCTCGTAGGGCACGAACTCGTCCGTGCCGAGGCGCTTCCGGGCCCGGGCGCGGGCTCGCTTCCGGCGCCGCTCCAGGACCGTGCCGCGGTGGGTGCGGGCGGTAGTCAGCATCGTGATGCCCACCCCGGCGACGGCCACGATCAGGGCGGGGAGGCCGAGCCCTGAGACCATGCCGGCCATTCCGCCGGCGATGAACACGGTGAGGAGGATCATCCGGGTTTTGGAGGCGGTGCCGCCAAAGAAGCCGCGGTGGCCGGACTCGCCGCCGAGGTAACGGATGTGGGACTCCGGGGTGTCACTCACTAGACGGAGTCCTTTCCATAATGTTCGTCGTGGTCCTCGACCGGTGACACGGCCGCGTCGGTCACTGAATCGGTGACTTTCTTCGTCGCCTCAAACCCGGCCATCGCCCCGGCGGCGATCATCGTGGGAACCCCGATCGCAGCACCCGCACCGGTCGCGGACTCCGCTGCACCGGCGGTGGCCATGCCGCTCTCCGCAGCGACCGCGCCGCCGCCTGCGGCAGCGGCGCCGGCACCGACCGTGGCACCGCCAGCGGTGCCCACGGACGCGGCCTCAGAGATCGACGACGTCGCCGCCTCACCCTCATCGGCCGCCGACGCGCCACCGGAACTGCTGCTGCCTCCACCGCTGCTTGAGCTGCCCGCGGACGGCGAGCTGCCGCCGAAGTAGGAGCTGCTGCTGCCGCCGGAGCGTTCGGGGCCGTTGTCGCTGTATTTGGCGTCGGCTTGCTGCATGGACTGGGATCCGATGTTCGGGCCCACAGGTGCTGTTCCGCCGCCCCCGGTGGGGATGACGGGGGCGAACTTCGTCAGGGCGACGGGGGCGAGGCCGGCCATGAACAACGCCAGGATCGACACGACCAGGGTGACTGTTTTGGCGAGGCTGGGGGTGTCGGAGAACGCATCGACCTGGGCGCTCATCATGCTGTATGCGATCGCGAGTAAGAAGAACAGCAGCGGGTGGGACGCCAGGACCCCGAACCACAGGTACGCGATCTTCGACCCGAACTTCCGCTTCTGCGGGTCCACGATCCACACGAACCCGAGGGGGAAGAGGACGCCGGAAAAGTACAGAGTGATGAGTTGAACGATCAGCATCAAGAGCACGACGAGCAGGCCCAGGATCATGAAGAACATCAGAATCACGCCGAGGACAGCGCCGCCGGCCAGTCCCGATCCGTCTTCCTCGGAGAGCATCGTGGAGAACTTGGCCACGATGGTTTCGGAGTTGCTGGTGATGCCCCACTCGATCAACGAGTCAGACAGGGCGCCGAAGAACTTGACCAGGAACGCGCCGAGTGCGGGACCGAACATGGCACCCAGGATGAACGCGGGCCCGTAGAGGGTGAGGGACTCCCCCAGCTCACGGCCGGACTGATGACCGCGCGCCGTGCGCACGATCTGCGGAATCAACAGGGCCACGAACACGAAGATCGCTAGGGCAAACGACACCTGATAGGCCTGAATGAACCAATCCGCCGTCAGGTCCGGAAGCGTCGCCTGGGTCAACGCCGGTAACACCGTATCGGAGAGACCCTTCGCCGCCCCTTGCAACAGTTTGAAGGAGTTCCCGGCCGGGTCGGACCAGAAGTCAGCCACCCCCGCGACAGTCTTCACAGCGCCACCGACGCCATTGGCTATGTCTGCGACACCACAAGCGATTAGGCCGCCAGCGCATGGTTCGCCTGCTGCCGCGAGGACAGCCACTGCTTGCATCAGCACCCTGCCGTGTAGCGCGTGCCACCGGCCGCTAGCTTCGTCTGATCAACGGATGTGCCGGACTCGATACGCCATGCGTCGTCCTCCCAGACCAAGACGAGGCCGATACCCGTTGACCTGGTGGGGCTGAGCGCACCATCAATCACGTAGCCAAGGGCCAACTCAACGTTCACACGATCGGCGGTCGAGTCTTCCGTGATGCGCCACAACCCATTGGTGCTGGAAGTATGGAACGACCCGCCGGTTGCTTTGTAGTCAGCGATGATCGTGTTCCACTCGTCCGACTCATACTGGACGGCCACGTCTTTCCAAGCGGCAGACGCCGTGGAGGAGACGACCTCAGACCCGATGGTGTCGCTTTCCGAGGCCGGTGGGTTCGGGTATTGCCAGAGCCACCGGTAGACCGCTGTGGCGACTTCCACGGCCCCGTAGGTCGTGTGTTTGGCGTCGGTTTGGGCGGTCAGGACCATGTTGACGTTGCGGTCTTGTCCGCCGAGGCAGCCGGTGGGTGCGACGTCGTCCCCGATACCTCCGGGGCCAGCGGTGCCCGCAGGGATCGGTGTGGGGGTGGCCGTCGCGGTGCTGGGTGCGGCGTTGGGTGTTGGGGTGGGGCGGGTGGCGGTGTAGGCGATGCCGCCGCTGATGACGACGACGAGGACGGCGGCCCCGATGACGATGGGCCAGCGGCTACGGCCGGATGCTGTGACCATTCGCATGGTGGGACTCCTTGGGGTGCGCGTTGGTTGTGTGGGTTAGCCGGCGAATGAGAGGACGGCGCCGACGATGATGGCGAGGCCGGCGAGGGCGGCGAGGGAGATGCCGGCCCAGACTGCTTTGCGTCGGCCTTGGGCGTGGGCTTGTGGGTTGGGGTTGGTGTCTCCGGAGGCTCCGGCCATGGCGACGATTCCGAAGATCAGGTACCCGATGGAGACGAGGATGCCGATGGCCCAGAGCGCGGCGATGAGTTTTTGCCAGAGGGCGGTGAATTCGGCGCCGCCGAAGGAGAAGTCGGGCAGGATCCCGTCGAGGGGGTTCTCGATCGCCGCGTGGAGCAGGAGGTCGCGCATGGGGGTTAGGCCTTCCGGTTCTGTGTGGGTGCGGCGGAGACCGCGGTTTGCAGGTACCGGACCACGCTCGCGGCTGCTGCCACAAACGCGTCCCGGGTTGCAGGGTTGAGGCGGCTGAGGGTGAGTTGTCCGCGTTCGGCAATGTGTACGTCGTAGGGAATCTCGTGCAGGGCAGACACTCCGGCCTGGCTCAGGAGCCGTGCGACTTCTTCTCGGACGGCGTCGTTCTCGGGGCGGCCGTCGGTGAGGCGGATGGCGATGGCCCGGTTCGCAAGCTCGGCGGAGGGCCCGCCTTCTGCCCGGAGCTCTTCGAGGAGTTGGATTGCTTCGAGGACGGAGTCGCCGGCGTTCATCACGGGGATCACGAGGACGTCGGAGACGGACACGGCGCCGCGGAATGCGGAGGAGGTGGGGACGTTGCCGGAGTCCATGACACGGATGGAGTAGAAGTCGTCGATGACGTTGGAGACGGCGACGACGGATTCGCCGGTGAGGCGGTCGCGGCGGCCGGTGGATCCGATCACGGATGCGAATGATGTTTGTGGGGCGGTGTATCCGGCGAGGCGCCCTGCGGTTTGGACGTGGTCGACGTCGCGGACAAGTTCGCCGAGGCCGAGGAGGGGGTTGCCCTCGGCGCGGAAGTTCAGGGCGCCGGGGTCGTCGGAGACTTCGAGGATCGCAACCGACCCGCCGCGGATCGCGGCCAGCACTCCCCCGAGGAGCAAGGCGGTGGGAGTCTTGCCCGTTCCGCCCTTGGGGTTGTTCACTAGGACTGAGACCGCACGGGTCCAGGTCGCCTGCCGCACCGTGGTCTCATGAGCAGTCCGCAGCTCCGTGCGGCGTCGCTCCCCTAGCTCGGCGGTGCCCGGGCCGACCGGGAGTCCCAGGCTGGCCAGAGCGCCACGGAACCCTGTGGTGGCCTTGGTTGGAGTGCTCGACGCGGAAGCCAGGCCAGCGGCTGAGCCACCAAAGAGGACAGAGGTGCTGGCCAGGTCGGTGGGCGTCACGGGAGGCACCGACGGGGCCTCCTTCACGGCAGAAGCCTTCCCCGGGACTGGCGCCTGGGCTGGTTCATCGAGGACGGTGCCGAGAGCAGATGCGGTGCTCGTGGCCTTGCGTCGTGGGGGCGTGGGGATCGTGTGGATGGTGTCTTCCTCGATGTAGTCCCCGGCGCGGTCAGCCTCTCCAAAGACCTCGCTGGGGGCGGTGCGACCGGTGTCACTCATGGGCGGTATGTCCTCTCGAATTTCCACTAACTGGCATAGGGAATTAGGGAACCCCCGAGACCTTGACTAGTCTCTCGTCTTTTTTCTCATGGCCTCACCTGAACGGGGGGCGTGTTCCCTCTGCGCTTGTGGTCATAAACGCCTAAAACGCCGGGAATATGGATCGAATGGGCGGATCGCATGAAGCTTCGAACCTAACGCCAGCCACCGACATCAGCGGACCATTACAATTCGCAAAGGTAAATAGATGCATTTGCATTAACTTGATTCCGATCGTGGCGCGCCTGCGGGAGGGGTGATCCACGCCAGAATTGGGCGCATGGCCCGCGACGACAATTTGATGAGACATGCCCCTGAACGGGTGGCGTTGTTCCAGGAGTTGTTTTCCGCGCCGTCCCGCGTCCTGGTACTCCGCGCCCTGCTCCGCAAGCCACTCAGCTACGCCGAGTTGTTCGACGTCATCGGCGACACCATGAGTCGGCCCGCGGTGCATGCGGCCCTGATCGATCTCCGGGGTATGGGCTATATCGAGGACGATGCCCCTGATGGGGTCGTGCGCCGGCCTCAGGCAACGGTATTCACCGCGCGGCGAGATCTTGTGACCCGCGACTTCGGGCAGGTCCTCGAGTTCGTCCTGGGCTGACCACTCCCCCCTCGAGCACGAGCATCGGGCCAGCGTGGTGCACGACTTCGTCATAAGCTAATCATATAATGATTAGGGTTGACAGAGTCAACGATGGAAGAGGGCGGAGGTCGGGCAGAATGGCAGGATGCCCCGCTACGTGCGTCCCCCTCACGATGAACTCGTGGAGGCCGCGATCGACGCATTTGGAAATCGAGCTCGAGTGGCAATCCTCAAGCACATCCGCGAAAACGGGCCATGCACCCGCGCCGATGTCGCAACAGCGCTCAGTATCGCCCCGCCGACGGCGTCAAACCACCTGGCTGCCCTTGAGACTGCGGGACTCATTGAGTCCACTCCCCCGCGCAGCGAAGCCAGAAGCGGCCAGTGGGTGCGCTATACAGTCATCCCAGAACGCGTCACGGAGCTCTACGTCGCTCTTGGCGAGTTCCTCGGACAGTCAAGACTTTAATCAAGCCGCTCCCGCGCGTCGCGCACTCTTGAATGGGTTTAACGACAAGATCGTTTCCATGGCCGTTGCAAAGGGAAGCAGGATTCGTCGGGACCACACCCCCACGGTGTTGTTCCAAACACGAGTCGACCCCGCGATCCGCGCGGAAGTCAATCAAGCCGCAGCCGCAAGCGGCGTGTCCACCGGTATCTACCTGGAAGCGTTGCTGCGCCTAACTCTCGCGGAACAGGGCCAACTGCCTGTCCTCGACCTCATTCGCGACCCCAAAGAGGAGTTGCTCATCCCAGCCGCTTAAACGAAAGAGCCCGTCGCTTTCGCGACGGGCTACTGCAAGTTTCGTAGCTCAAACCCTCTGTGCTTGCCGGCCCGAGGTTCAAGCTAATCCAGATCAACAGCCCTCACGGGAGGTTTCTCTATGTCCCAGAGCATAGCGCACGTACCCCGAAATGCACCCGGAATTGTGTCCGGCGTGTCTGGCGTGTCCACTGAAGTGTGGACAGCGTGGGCTTTGACGCGCCGGATGAGTCCGCGCGATCAGGTGCGCGTGATGAAGCGCGACGCGTACGGGCGGGTGGACGAGAATAGTTACCCCCTGATCTACCGTGTTGGGCCGGCCGAACCCACGACGCCGTGGGCGATGAACCTGGCCGATGAGACCGGGTTGTTCCGGGTGCTGTGTTTTGACTTCGACGGTAAAGATAAGCACGGCGTCGATGCCGAGCTGATGGAGGAAGCCGTCGATGAGTGCGACGTGCTCTCCCGCACCCTGGATTCCCTCTCGATCGAGCATGTCGTGTGCCAGTCGTCTGGGACGGGTGGCCGCCATATTTGGCTCGCCCTCCACGGCGGTGCCCCGAAACTCGCTGTCGCCCCGGTGGCCAGTGCAGCGCGGGCGAACTTCCGCCGCTTGGACCACGGCATGCTCCTTAACGCTGTCACTGGTGCCGCGCGGCCGCCCTTGTCTCCGCACCGGGACGGCAGCTACTCCACGGTCCTCCGCGGCAACCTGAACACCCTGATTACCCCGTCGACCACGATTGCCGACTTGGCAGCCTTGGCCGCGGTGCTCGAGGCGCGGAAGCCTTCCCTCCGAGCGGAACACAGTCCCCCGTCGGGCCCGATCGCCACACGTCACCAGGCGCACCGGCCCCTCAGCGTGGCCGGCACCGCCCATATGGCCACCATCGATGGCGGCAGCAACCCGAGCTGGACCGGGTTCATGTGCCTGCTCTCGGCCGCGAACGCCGGCTGGCAGCTGGTCGATGTCGAGCACGCCATCAAGACGGCCCCCGGGCTGGAGCACTTCCGGACGAAGAACACCGGTCGCGGCGACCGCCGCCCCCGGACCGCAGCGGAGGCCCGTGCCCGGTTGGGCCGGCAGTGGGACAAAGCCCAGCAGTACGCCGCGCTCCAGCGCCCACTGCCGGCGGTGCGGGAGCCGCAGGACTTGTCGGAGTTGGACGCCATCGTGACCGACGTCGAAGCCCTCCTTACGCGCTTCCGGGTCAGTCCCGGACGGTGGGGCCGCACCGAAGCGTCCTCGAATCAGCAGACCATTCTCCGCGCCCTGGCCTACCTCACCCTGCAGACCGGCAAACGCACCGTCGCCGCCGCCATCCGGGACCTGGGCCCGATGGGCGGCCTCGGCCGCACCACCGCAGCCGACGCCCTGACCGCCCTCGCTGCTGCCGGTTACATCGAACGGGTCAGTGCGAGCGACGACGGCAACGCCGCCGAATGGCGCCTAGCCTCCACGTTCTCCACAGCTCCCAGTACAGTCCGGTCACAACCATTAAATAACCCCCGCCCCCCGCAGGAAATCCCGTCGTCGATAGGACGTTCTGCAGCTGAGCTCTTCAACACCCGCACCCATCTCGTTGCTTTACTCGAGGAACAACTCACCGACCAACGCCACGACCTCTTCACCCGCCGCGGCTTGGGACACCTTGCTGGCAAGCTCTACGCCCTGCTGCGTCAGCACCCGTCCCTCACCATTGATGCCGCTGCTCGTCTCCTGGGCGTTACCGCCCGGCACACGGCCACGATCCTCAGTCGCCTCCGGTGTCACAAGCTCCTCGTCGTTCACCGTGACGGGTGGGCGAGGTCGAAGCAGGATCTCCGGAACCAGGCGGCCTTGCAGCTCAACGTGCTGGGAACTCTCCTGGCTCGGGCGGAGCGTTATCGGATCGAACGAGAGGTGTGGGCGTGGTGGCAAGCCGAACTAAGCACCATGATGTCAGCGCCCCGGTCTCGGCCGCGGCGCCCGCATGTGTCGAGCCGGCCGTTGTTTGAAGCGAGCTCACCGGGTGAGCGGGTGTGGCCGAAGTATCCGCGGTCGAGTGATCAGCGTGGTGATCATCGTTCTGCGCGTGAGCTGGTGAATCTGGGTGTGTTGAGCCCGCAGAATCGTTGGCAGTATCTCGGAAACGCCGCCTAACCGCTAGGTGCAGCTTCGGAGGTTACAAACCGGTGTTCTTTGGCTGGACAGGGCGCATGGATGAGTCTGGATGGCCTTGTGTGTGGAGTTTCGAGGTGTGGTGATTAGGGGTGGGTAGGTCTCCCACAAGCTGTCTCTTGGTTGCGGTGAGCACGGTTGTGTCGGCTAGAGACGTTCGAAGCTGCATGGCAGCAGTGATGGTAGCGGACCCGAGCGTTGGTCCGGCGTCGCTCGGGATAGATGAGGGAACCGCTTTACGAGTGCGATGGGATACCTGGAATCTGCGTTCATGTGGTGGCATGGCAATGGGGATGAGGGTAGTCCCGCAGCTTTCCGCAGTGAAGACGTCAAGTGCGTCCCTCTCGGAAACGTCGAGCATCCCGGCTTTGGCTGCACGGTGGAGGGGACCGGCGAGAATGGTTGCTGCCGCCTCAGCAGCGGGAGTGGTTTGACCTGGTCGCGATCCTCGATACGTCAGCGAATGGAGGGAGGGGTTCGCGTACCGAAATCTCCATGAAGATTCCACGCGCGCCGCAGGCCGGTGGTGGGATTCACGGCTACCTGCCTGGCACGGCTCTCCGAGTGGTGCGCCGCGAAGCCAGCGGCGGCGACAGCGTCACGTAGGCCTTGCTTGTCGCCAATCGGCGGTATACGGCGGGTGGCTGCACACCGGCCGCGCGGCTGCCGGCGGAATTTGTCAAGGAGAATGAGGCCAGTGAAAGTTGCGGCGACTCGTTTCGTTTCGGTGTGGTCTTCATAGACTGCTGGGCCGTTGATCCGGACGGTAAGGCATTTGATAACTTCAGTGAGGACGTAACGGTGCAATAGTGTGCGTCAGGGAGGCTGGTGGTCATGCCGACAATGTCTGCTCTCGAAGGTGCGTTCTGCCGCAGTGCACCATGGCGTCTGGCGGCGGGCCGAGTTGTCTTGTGGGCGACACAGGGTGTTTCGTTCACCGGTGACGTTCTTGAGATCGGAGGGGGTAGTGGTGCGACGGCCGACAGGTTAGCGCGGGCAAATCCGTCACTGCGCCTGACGACGACCGATTACGACCCCGTGATGGTTGGCGTCGCACGAAAACGTCTTGCAAAGTATCCACACGTGGCGGCGCGCCAAGCCGACGTCACACAGCTTCCCTTCGATGACGAAACTTTTGATTTCGTTGTAAGTTTCCTGATGCTGCACCACGTTGTCGACTGGGAGAAGGCAATCGCAGAGGTTGCACGTGTGCTCCGGCCCGGCGGCATTTTCACCGGTTATGACCTCACTGCTTCTCGAGCCGCTTCGTGGGTGCATTCGACCGATCGCTCCCCACATCGGCTCATCGAACGCGGGGCCTTTGAACCTGTTCTCGGACAAGTCAGACTCGATGCTAACGGGCTGAGGTACACCTTCGGCGGTCGAGTGATGCGATTCACTGCACGCAAGCTTGCATTGCCCACCTGAAATGAGTGGACGCGTGTCAGGCAGGTCCAAGCAGGTCCCATCGACCGCGACCAGACGTCGTCCGGTCGTGAGTTGACCCCAGATTGCATGGAGTCGCTCGCCGATTAGGATGTGATCGACGAGTGGCATCTTAGACTGCCGGGCGCTCGGGTGTTCAAGATCCACCAGTAGGCGGGCAGGTTCGAGCGGTGAGAGCCCGCACTGGACGAGGTGTGGGGCCGCTAGCAAGCGCAGCAGTTGTATGCGGGCCAGGCTATTGGAGTCGAATTTTGCCCCGCCGCGGGTGGAGCTGATAGGAACTTCCGCAGCGGGGAGACGGCGATGATCGGTGCGGCCAGCGCAGTCTCCACTCTATGAAGGGGCGGCCGTTTTGCAGTGTTCTAGACTGTGCACGGGCCGAATGTGCCCTGCTGAGGGTTGATGGTTTCCTGCTGCGGTTCGCAAACTCTTCCCGGCACACCCAGTTAATAAATCTGAGCGAGGACGTTGAATGAGGCGTTTCACGGCGGATGATGTTTGCCTGCTGCTGGCGCGGTTGCGGGAAAGAACACCTCTGGTGCAGTGCCTGACCAACGCGGTGGTGACGAACTTCACCGCTAACGCGTTGCTGGCGATCGGGGCTGCGCCGGCGATGACCGATATCCCCATCGAGGCCGACCAGTTCGCCCGTATTGCTTCGGCCACGCTGGTGAACTTGGGCACTCCGCATGCGGAGCAGCGTGTAGGCATGCAGGAAGCGGCCCGGGCGGCGCACGAGATCGGCACGCCGTGGGTGCTCGACCCGGTGGCCGTCGGCGTCCTTTCGGTGCGCACCCGGCTGGCCGCCGATCTGCTGGCATACGCGCCCACTGCAATCCGCGGCAACGCCTCCGAAGTGATTGCCCTGGCCGGCCTAGGCCACGGTGGCCGGGGGGTGGACTCGGTCGATACCGCGGAGCAGGCGTTGGATGCCGCTGTCCGACTTGCCGACCGGTACGGCTGCATCGTCGCGATTTCTGGGGCCACCGATTTGATCACCGACGGAACCGATGTCATCCGCCTGAGCAACGGCCATCCCTACCTCACCCAAGTCACGGGTGGAGGGTGCGCGCTTGGCGCCGTAACCGCGGCTTTCCTCGCGGTCGGCGACGATCGTCTTGTTGCAACTGCCGCCGCGACGGCCGTGTATACGATCGCGGCCGAACGGGCGGCGGTGGGCGCCGGCGGTCCGGGCAGTTTTGCCGTCGCGTTCCTTGACGCATTGGCGAGCGTTGACGGGTCCGCGATCCGGGCGTCGATAGCAATTTCATGACTGAGTTCAGTAGGGAGACTTTCACGCCAGGCGTGTATCTGGTCACCGACACGGCGTTATGTGGCAGTCGCGGGGTGGTCGAGACGGTGCGGGCGGCGGTAGACGGTGGCATCCAAACGGTGCAGATCCGGGAGAAAGATGCGTCCGCTGCCGACTTCTATCAGCTCGTGTTGCGCATATCCGAGGCTGTCGGTGGCCGGGCCGCTATTCTCATCAACGACCGGATCGACGTGTTTCTGGCTGCCCGCGCTGCGGGTGCCCGCGTGCATGGTGTCCACGTCGGCCAAAGCGACCTTCCGGTTACGGCAGTGAGGATGATCGTCGGCGACGACGCGATCATCGGGTTGACCGCCAATACTGTCGATCACGTCCGCCAGGTGGCTCTCCTGCCGGATAGAACGGTCGACTACCTGGGTGTTGGTGTGATCCGGGCGACGGCCACGAAGGTGAACCATCCGGCGCCGATCGGCGTGGACGGTTTCGCCGGGGTCGCCGCCGTGGCAGGCCTGCCTTGCGTGGCCATTGGCGGAGTCATGCTGGACGACGTGGGCGAGCTGCGCCGGGCGCGGGCGGCAGGTGTTGCCGTGGTGTCCGCGATCTGTGCCGCGGCAGACCCGAAACGGGTGGCCGAGGATTTTGTGGAGGAGTGGAACCGATGATCCGTCCCGTCTTGGCGCGCACAGTACCCCGAGTTCTTAGCATCGCTGGTACTGATCCAACCGGTGGGGCCGGCATCCAGGCGGACTTGAAGAGCATCGCCGCGCAGGGCGGCTACGGGATGGCCGTCGTTACCGCACTGGTTGCCCAGAACACCCACGGGGTGAGGTCGGTGCATATTCCGCCGGTGGCCTTCCTTCGCGAGCAGCTCGATGCCGTCAGCGACGACGTCACTATCGATGCGGTCAAGATCGGGATGCTCGGCAATGCCGAGATCGTTCAGGCCGTCGATGACTGGTTGGAGAAGGTGAAACCGCCGGTGGTGGTGCTTGACCCGGTGATGGTTGCCACCAGCGGCGACCGGCTGCTCGAGCCGGCTGCAGAAAGCGCCATGATCCGGCTGCTCAGCCGGGTCGACTTGGTCACACCGAACCTGGCGGAATTAGGGGTGCTGTTGGGAGAGCCGACCGCTTCGACCTGGCCGCACGCACTCGAGCAGGGCACGCGACTCTCAGCGGCGCATAACGTCATTGTGCTGGTCAAGGGCGGCCATCTGGAGGGTGCCGTGTGCCCGGACGCGCTGGTGGATGCCACCGGACAGCTTCCCGCCGGCCGGCAGATGATTGAGGTTGCAGCCGATCGGGTGGACACCACCAATACCCACGGAACCGGATGTTCAATGTCGTCGGCGATGGCGACATTGCAGGCCCGGCTCGGGGATTGGAGCGCCGCATTATCGATGACCAAGTCCTGGTTGCAGGAGAGTCTGGAACACGCCGACGAACTCGAGGTCGGTACCGGGCGTGGTCCTATCCACCACTTTCATCGGTTGTGGGCAGGCGGGCCGACCCAAGGCTGACCCGCACTGTTTCGGGGCCGGCCAGCGCGCCGGTTAGCACGAGCACTCCAGCCAGTGCGAGCAGCGCCGCGACGGCACCGTGGGCGCCGAGCACATTCTGCAGGGCCGGCAGATAGTACGGGTAGAGGGCTGGAATGACGATGGAAAGGCTGTAACCGACCCCGTAGCCGCTGGAGCGCACGGCAGTCGGGAAGCGTTCGGCTAGGTAGGCGCCGACCGGGCCGTAGCCGGAAACCGTGACGATCTGCAGCGCCACGACCAGCAGCACCAGAACCGTGGTGCCGGCGGCAGCGAAGATCGCCAGGAAGATTACCGGCCCTAGTACCGCTGCGATCAGGCCGAAGCCGATGAAGAAAGCGCGTCGGCCGGTGAACGTCGACAGGTGCCCGCAACCTGCCATGGTGACGGCGCTTGCGGCGGTGCCGCACATCATCGCGAACGATATGGTTTGTGCGCCCAGGTCAGCATCGACGCCAAGTTGCCCAGTCAGCACCGGGATGGCCATGTAAGTCAGCAACCACATGCCGCTCATCAGAATGAATACCTGCCACAGCGCTCGGCGGTGTTCGCCGATGAGAATTTCCTTCAGCGGGTTCGTGCGGCGTGGGGGGTGGGTCCACGTCGGGGAATCCTGAACCCGGGCACGATAATAGGCGAGCATTCCAAAAGCGAGCACGGCGCCGAGCAGGAATGGGATGCGCCAGCCCCATACGTTGTAGCTGGCGGCGTCGAGCGTGCCGTGGAGTACGAACACCAGGCCGGCGATGGTGGCGTTGGCCCAGGGAGACATCCACATGATCAGCCCGCTGACAAGCCCTCGCCGTTCAGGCTCGGACCATTCCATCGCCAACGGAACAGCCGAGGTATATTCACCGCCAAGAAAAATTCCGCCGAGAAAACGCAGCGCCAGGATCAACAGGAGCGATCCGCCACCGAACACGGCGTGGCTGGGAACCAGTGCGATCAGCAGTGTCGTCAGCGCCACACCGGTGAGTGCGACCTTGGTCGTCGCCGTGCGGCCGATGCGGTCGGAGATCGGACCGAAGATCGCTGCTCCTATCGGCCGCCCGAACAGCGTCGCGACAAAGACCAGCCCGGCGTTGTTGACCAGGTTTTCCGACCCGAAGAGATGCGCCGCTGCCGGCGTCAGGGCGATGACGGGCAGGAAGATGTCGAATTGGTCCACATAGTTGCCGAAGATCCCGCCCCGTATGGCGCGGCGCATGCCTGGCAGTGCGGACGGCGGCAGTCGGGCGGGGGCAGAGGCGGTGCTGGGGTGGGCGTAACGCATCAACTTCACTTCCTTTGCCGGCATTACCCGGTAGGTTCAACGGTCGAAGCTGCCTCAGCTTCCTCTCAGCCCCTGCAAAAGGGCTCCCGTGTAGACGAAAAATAACATAGCACCCTGTGTCAGAGGCTGCGTTTAGCCATGTTCTGGCCCTTTTTTCTGGTTGTGATTGTCTGCAAGCGCGCGCCGAGAGTGGGGATCCGGCGGCGACCTCGGCGGAGTCGTAATGGTGATGTTCGATGACTTGGTACGCACTCATTGAGTGTGAACCAACACGTTGTTCGCCCAGGCTTGGCTGCTTCTTGGTTACACTCGTCTTGAACACGGGAGTCCGGTGAGCCGGGCTGAGAGGAAGATTATCAATCTTCGACCGTCGAACCTGATCTGGATCATGCCAGCGCAGGGAGGCAATTTTCTCACATCCCGTGCCCTGATATTCCTGCAATCAAGGAGGGCACGACAGTGCAACTATCCCTACTCAAAAGTACGCCCTCGCCGTGGATAACGGTAGGTGCGCTCGTTCTTGCCGCAGCGACAGTTCTAAGTGGCTGCGCCTCAGGCTCGGCGACTGGCACCGCTTCGTCAACCGCGTTGACTCCGGTGGCCTTCGCCTTGGACTGGACACCGAATACCAATCACACCGGACTGTATGTCGCTCTTGAGAAGGGCTACTTCACGCAGGCGGGGCTTGAGGTGAAGGTGCTCCCATACAGCCAGTCATCCACCGACGCACTCATCAACGCCGGCTCAGCTGACTTCGGTATCAGCTTTCAGGACACGGCCACCTTCGCGGCGGCAGCGGGTGTGCGCAACATCTCAGTGATGTCGGTGCTGCAGCACGACGCGACGGCGATCGGGGTCCTGGCCAGCCGCGACGACATTCGCAGCCCGAAGGACCTCGACGGCAAGACCCTCGGCCTGGCAGACCCCAGCGCAACCTTTCCCACCGAGGCGTCGGATGTCATCAAGAACGACGGCGGAACGGGCGAGTTCAGGAAAATCACGCTGGGCACCTCCGCCTATGAGGCCCTCTATGCCGGCAAAGTTGATTTCACCTCGGCATTCACCACCTGGGAGGGCATCGATGCCGCTCTTCGTGGCACCCCGATGAAGTTCTTCGCTCTGCACGACTATGGCCTACCGGACCAGTACTCGGTGATCGTCGAGGCAAACCGGGCCTGGACTGCCAAACACCCTGCCGCCACTGCTCAGTTCGTCCAGGCCCTGCAGAAGGGGTACCAGTACGCCGCCGATCGTCCGGATGCCGCGGCGAAGATTTTGATCGACGCCAACCCCGGTGCCTTCGAAAACACGGAACTCGTTTACCAAAGCCAGAAAAAGCTGAGTGCTTCCTACCTCAAAGATGCCAACGGTAAAGTAGGCACCCAAACGGCAGAGACCTGGCAGCAGCTGGCCGATTTCCTCTACCGTGCCGGCCTCTTGGCCGACGAAGACGGCAAACCACTCACCACGGCGCTGGACACATCAACACTGTTCACCGAGCACTACCTCAATGAAAAATAGCATCACCGTGAAGCGGGCTACAGCGCCCCGCACGACGGCATTCTCGGCGCTAGCACCTCCCGCCGCGATCCTCGTCGCGCTCGTGATCACCTGGCAGGTGGCGGTGATGGCAGCCGGAGTGCAGCCGGCGATCCTGCCCTCCCCGCAGCGCATTCTTCAGCAGGGCTGGGAGGCCCGCACCACGATCTGGGACAATACGCTCCCCACCCTGCAGGAGACGTTTCTCGGCTTCGCCGTCTCTCTGACCGTCGCTTGGACGCTGGCGATCCTGATCGACTTTTCGCCATGGCTGCGGCGAGCACTGGTGCCACTGCTGGTGGCATCCCAAGCCATACCCATCATTGCGATCGCGCCGCTGATAGTCATCTGGTTCGGATTCGGTATGCTGCCCAAAACCATCGTCATCGCCCTGGTGACATTCTTTCCAGTCACGGTCGGCCTGATTGACGGCTTCAACCGCACCGATCGAGAAGCGATCAATCTGCTGCGCAGCATGGGGGCCAACCGGTGGAAGCAGTTCGTGTATGTGCGTCTTCCGTCGGCGCTTCCCTCGTTCTTCACCGCACTTCGAATCGGAATCGCCTACGCCGTCACCGGTGCCATTTTTGCCGAGTACGTCGGCGCCGAGCGGGGCCTGGGCATTTATATGGCGATGATGAAGAACTCGTTTCGCACCGATCTTGTGTTGGCTGCCGTTGCGGTGACCGCGCTCGTGAGCGTGTGCCTGTTCCTGTTGACCTACGTCGCCGAACGGGCAATCATCCCTTGGCATTCGAAGGAACGCAGGAGCTGGCATGGCTGAGGCGACTCCCCCGAAGATCGAACTGCGCGGAATAGGTAAGTCTTTTCCGCTCGGCCGCGGGCAGGTGAGGTCGGTTCTCGACGACATCGCCTTCTCGGCGCAGCCGGGCGAATTCGTTGCCGTGATCGGTCCTAGCGGATGCGGGAAGAGCACCATGTTCAACATCATGGCCGGCCTGGAGACGGCCAATTCCGGCGAGGTCTTGGTCGACGGGGATGTCGTCACCGGTCAACACAAACACTTCGCATACATGCCGCAGAAGGATTTGTTGTTCCCGTGGCGCAGCATTCTGGAGAACACTTCCCTCGGCCTCGAGGTTGCGGGGGAAACCAAGAAGACCGCCCGAGCACGGGCGGGCAGTTTTTTCGCGGCCTTCGGCCTGTCCGGTTTTGAAGATGCACATCCTTACGAACTCTCCGGGGGCATGCGCCAGCGCGCGGCCTTGCTGCGCACCGTGGTGCAGGGCAGAGATGTCCTGTTGCTGGACGAACCGTTCGGGGCCCTGGACTCCCTCACCCGCACCGACATGCAGTCCTGGTTGCAGGGGGTGTGGTCTCAGAACGCCTGGACTGCGGTGCTGATCACCCACGACATCCGTGAGGCGATTTACCTCGCCGACCGGGTAGTCGTTCTCAGCGCGCGGCCGGCATCCGTGCGGCTGAACCTGACCATCGACTTGCTCCGGCCGCGCGAGCTGTCGATGACCACCTCGGCAGAGTTCGCTGGATACGAACGCACGCTCCTGGCGACCCTGCACAAGGAAACCCTCCCGCCCAGAGGACCCTAAACCGCAGCGCCGACCGTGGGGCGTTCCAGCCCCAGGTGCCCACGCAAGGTATCCGCGGTATAGCAGGTGCGGAACAGACCGCGCCGTTGCAACACAGGGATCACCCGGTCCACGAACTCATCCAATGATTCCGGCAGCAGCGGCGGCATCACATTGAAGCCGTCCGCGGCACCGGAACGAAACCACAACTCGATTTGGTCGGCGATCTGCTCCGGCGTTCCGACCATGGTGCAATGCCCACCGCCGGCGGCGAGCCGGCCCAGCAACTGCCTTACCGTGGGCTGCTCAGCCTCGATAATTCGTAGGATGGTCGCATACCGACCCTGCGGCCCAGTGAAGCCGGCCAGCGACGGCAGCGCCGGCACCGGCACATCCAAATCCCAATTGCTGCAATCCTGTTGCACGAACGTTCCCAGCTGCGCGAGCGACTGCTCGGTCGGCAGGAGGGCATCGACCTCCGCCTGCTTCGCACGCGCCTGCGCCTGTGTGGACCCCACATAAGTGACGAGACCGGGCATGATCAACACCGCATCCGGATCGCGTTTGGCTACGGCAATGCGCCGTTTCACATCCTGGTAGTACTCCTGCCCGCTGGCGAGGTCATATGCCACCGCATAGATACCTTCGGCATAACGGGCGGCCAGCTCCCGGCCAGGGACGGAGGCGCCGGCCTGAAACAGCACCGGTCGACCTTGCGGCGGGCGCGGCACCGTCAGCGGGCCATCCACCCGGAAGTGTTCACCGGAGTGGCCGATCGCTCGCACCCGGGCCGGGTCAGCATAGAGACCTCCGCGGTCCAGGATCAGAGCATCGTCCTCCCACGAATCCCACAATTTCAGCGCCACCTCGATGAACTCGGCCGCCCGGCTATAGCGCTGATCGCGGGAGGGCAGCATGTCCATTCCATGGTTGCGGGCTTCGGCGTCAAACATGGAGGTCACCACGTTCCAGCCGATGCGCCCTTTACTGATGTGATCCAGGGATGCAAGCATGCGCGCAGCGTGGAAAGGGGTGTAAAAGGTCGCCGAGACGGTGCTGACCAGCCCGATCCGGCTCGTCGCCCGCGCCATCGCTGCCATCGCCGTCAGCGGCTCAAGAAACCACCGCGGGCCGGTACTCACATCGCCGACGGCATGCCCGTCGGCGAAGAAAACGGCGTCAAAGAGGCCACGTTCAGCGCTTCGGGCGAGCCGTTCGTAGAAACTGATGTCTCCCAACTGCTCGATGGGCGACTGCGGCCGCCGCCAAGCGGCGCCGTGGTGGCCACAACCCATGAGGAACGCATTGAAGTGAAGCTGGCGCGGGGCAGACATGACCGGCGCGGCCCTAGTTCATCACCAAGCCGCCGTCGACTATCAGGTTCTGCCCGGTGACCGACCGCGCCCAGGGGGAGGCGAAAAAAAGTACCGCATCCGCAAATTCGGCCGGGGTTGTCACCTTGCGTAGCGGGGTGGAGGCGGCGATGAAGTCAAACACGTCCTCGGGGGTGGCCGCGCTGGCATCCGTGGTGCGCAGCAGCCCGCCGGAGACCATGTTCACGGCGATGTTGTGCAGGCCGAGCTCCGAGGCAAGGGTGCGGGTCAGGGAGAGCATGGCTGCCTTGGCGGCAGTGTAGTCGTGGTAAGGCACCACCGGGTTTTGGAAAAGGTTGGTGCCGATGTTGATGATGCGGCCGAACCCGGCCTCGCGCATGCCGGCCAGTGCCTGCTGGGTCGTGTTCAGGGCACCGCGGACACTGCCGGAGAACTGCGCCTCGAACTCGTTCCAGCTGATGACGGCAGCGCCGGAGCGGGCATCGCCGTTGAAGCTGAAATCGGCCAACGCGTTATTGACCACCGTTGTCACGGTGGAGCCAAAATGTGCCTGAGCCTGCGTGAGCATTGCCGCGACCTGGGCCGGTTCGGTGACGTCGGCCCGTACGGCAAGAGCATGTTCAGGCCCATAGCCGGCAGCCAGGGTTTCCGCCGCTGCGGCGCTGTTGCGATAGTTGATGACCACCCGGGCGCCCTGCGCCGCGAAAGCGTTCACGATGCTTTTGCCCAGGCCGCGTGCGCCGCCGGTGACCAGGACAATCTGCTCTGCTATTTGCATGATTTTCTTCACCTTGGGTAAGGCGAAAGGACCAGATCCGGCACCAATGCGGTGCACGTAATTCTCCGTGACATCCCTTCGCTAGTTCGAACTAGATCAGGTTCAACGGGTGTCATCTCAGCCGACCGTCATGCAGTCGGCACCCCGTGTCGCTGGAGACGAGTATACGCAACGGCCTGGTACTTGGGAATTTGCGTCCTAAACTCAGAGACTGCCGGGCTGGTCGACTTTGTAAGATCACTGTCGTCATTTATGAGTCCATCGGCTCCGACAGCTCACGCGTATATCGCGGCCTTAAGACTGCTCGTGAATTCACGGACGCCGGCGATGACGTCGTGGTTGTTTGTGACGGTTTGGGTGTTGAATCTCTCGCCGCCATCTCAGACCCCAAGCATAGGATGAACCCTCTCGCCGTTGCCCTACACGACAACATCCGGGTCGCGTGCGCATTCTGTGTCGCATCCCACGGGACGCGGTCGAGGCCGGTGGGTGGCCGCTGGGAGTACAACGGCGACGCCAGTATCCGCAATCTCGTAGTCGAGGGCTACCAGATCCTCAATTTCTAAGCACTACGCCCGACCTTCTACCCTGATGTGAATTGGAGTTTTCATGGCCCTGATAGTTCTTCTTGACCTTCGCCTAAAACCAGAGGCCGTTCTCGGGGCGGAGGCCATGCTGCGAGACATTTTGGTCGGGACCCGTGCATTTGAGGGGTGTCTGGGTGTTGATGTGTTGCTTGATTGCGATGATCCCGCCCACATGATCTTGCTGGAGCGGTGGGCGTCGGCCGAAGCTGACGCGGCATATCGTCACTGGCGTGCGGGTGCGGGTGCGACCGACCTGGGCTCATTGCTGGCCAGTATCCCCCAAATCTCCATGTTTGAGATCGCCAGCGACATCTGACCGGGCACTATGGCGCATGCCCGAGATCATGCTCATGTCCCTGGTTGTGCGCCGTGATGTGTTCCCGGTTAGGGAACTGGGCCAGGTAAGCCGCCTACACTCGGCGCAGTTGCGGGTCAGCCCGCACACAACGCTCAGTCGGCCATGTATCACGCAGTTTGAAATGATGTCGTGGTGGCAAAGTCGGATACGACCATCCTGGTTGAGGGCAACCAGTACTTCCCGACTGAGTCGTAAAAGTCTGCGTACTTCTCCGGCGAAGAAATTCTTCGCCAATAGATCCCTCTCGCCGGCGTCGCAAAAGATGTCGGTATCTTCATCCCAACGCTGCATCGGTGGTTTTAGCCTCCACGGCTAACCACCGCGCCAACGAGAGTTTTATCCGTTTCGTGAGCTGGTACCGGGGCCGGCGCCACGTATTTCAGGCTGCGAGTTTTTTGAGGTACCGAGCCAGGGCACGTGGAGCCGAACGAGGGGCTTCGGCCTCAACAACCGCGTTGTAGTTCGTATTGGTGTTCACGTCGTAGGTGAGCACTCGGCCATCTTCGGCTTCGATGAACTCGATGCCGCAGACTTCCAACCCGGTGCGGCGCGCGAACTCGAGGTATTTCTCGATAATCGAGTGGTCGAAGTCTTCGCGCAGGCTGAACAGTTGCTGACCGGCTACGGGTGCGATGGTGGCGCCGGGAGGCATGATCAGCTCGCGCGTGATCGGGTCGATGGCGCAGGCATCCGCCGGGCACAGCTGGAAGCCGCCGCGTGCGGTGTCGGCTTTGACGGCGTAGATGAACTCGCCGCCCACGATCTCAACCCGGGTGATGAACGGTTCCGCAGCCTGGATATATTCCTGAATGAGTGTGATGCCATCTTGCGGCTCCTCGAACTCGGAAGAGGCAACGTACGCGGCGAGCTCTTCGTGACTCGTGAACTTGCGAACGCCGAGGCCCTTGCCGCCCTGGTTGTGCTTGGTCATAAACGGGGTGGGAAAGTCGTGTGCGGCATCGAGAATTTGCTCACGGCCCACCGCGCCTTGCTCATCTCGAGCTCGAGAACGCGCCGGCCATTCACCGTGCGGCGGCCGTGGGCCTCGAGCCAAGCCAACACGGCGCGCGCGTAGTCTTTCGACTTTCCGTGGTCGCGTGTGTGAGCGGATGCGCTGATGCGCGACCAGAAGATTCCCTCCGGCGGTACCGAATCCAGGTCGAGAACGCCGTCGGTGAGCAGCCATTCCTTCACCTCCATACCCTCTGCTTCAAAGGCCCGGGCAAATGGCGGAAACCATTCAGGGTTCTCGTGCAGGGCATAGATCGTGGTCTGGCTGGAAGTCATAAAAATCCCTTCGGGTTGCACTGAACTTAAGGAGGCCCCCGTGCGGGGTATTCCTCCGGTCTTGCGCAGTTACTACTGCGGGATCATGATGCCGTTGCCCGGGCCCATCGGTAGGTCGAAGAAGTAGAAGACGCTCAGCACGGCTACCCAAGCGATCCAGAACGTGACTGCGAAGGGCAGCATACGGGCGATCACGGTGCCAAGGCCCGCCTGTGGCTCGTACCTACGCAGCATCGTAAGTAGCACGATCATGTACGGGTTGAGGGGTGTGAGTACCTGGGTGGCCGAATCTCCCACCCGGAACGCACCCTGGATGAATGCAGGTTCGTAGCCAAGTAATACGAACAGCGGCACGAACACGGCGGCCATCAGCGTCCACATGGCCGAACCCGAAATGATGAAGAGGTTTAGCAGCGAGGCAAGCAGTACGAAGGCGACGACGGCCGGATATCCGGTGAGGCCGATGGACTCAAGGCCCCCGGCTCCTGCAACGGCGAGCCAGCTTCCGATTCCGGAGAAATTAAACAGGGCGACGAACTGGCCGAGGATGAATGCAAGCACGAGAAATCCGCTCATGTCCTTGATGGCCTGCCCCATCACGCGAGGCACGTCGCTGCCCCTGGCGATGGTTCCGGTGATCTTGCCGTACACCAGTCCTGGAATCACGAACATAACGAAAACGATGAACACGATCGAACTCAACAGGGGTGAGCGCGGCAGAAACTCGCCGTCTTCGTTTCGCCAGGAGGATTCCGGCAGGAGCACGCCAACCAGAATCACTCCGGCGACCACGATGCCGGCCACGAACGACCAGAACAGGCCGCGGTTCTCGGTGTGCGTGAGCCGCGTGTTCATCACGGAGGGAACCAACACGTCGTCGTCAGTGATCTCGTCGCGCGCAATCTGCTGCCGCCCCAAACGCGGTTCCAGAATTTTGTCGATGATGAAGCCGGCGAGTGCGATGAGTACGAGCGCGGAGACCACGTTGAAGAAGTAGTTCGATACCGGGGTCACGACGGAACCGGCGTTCGGCAGGTTCTGTGTGACCGACGTCGTGATCCCGGCGAACAGCGCGTCGAGGCTCGTTACAAACAGCGAGGTTGAGTAGCCGGCGCCCACCGCAGCAAACCCGCCGAGCAGCCCGGCCACGGGGTGCCGGCCAGCAGCCTTAAACACCAGGGCGGCAAGCGGGGGGATGACCACAAAGGCCGCATCAGACATGATCGACCCTACGACTCCCACGAATGCCACGGCGTAGGGCAGCGACCAGCGTGGTGCCGAGCCGAAGGCCTTACGGATCAGCGCGGCGAGCAGGCCGGACTTCTCGGCAACACCGACCGCGAGCAGGATGGGCAGCACTGTCGCCAACGGCGGAAAACCCAAGTAGTTGACCCCAATGTTCTGGGTGAACCAGGTGAGCCCTTCGGCGGTGAAGAAACCCGTGATCACCGTGATCTCGTCGGTTCCGGGCAACTGCACCGTGACGTTCGCCCAGGCCATCGCGGTCGACGCCACCGCCGTGATTGCGAACAGCAGAAGGAAGAGCATGAACGGGTCGGGCAGCTTGTTACCGACGCGTTCGATTCCACCGAGAACACGATCAATCACGACGGTGCGCCGGGTGAGGGACTGTGCTGAAGACATGGAGCCTACCTTGCGTCGGATCGAACAAAACGATCGGTGTGTCAGGAGTTAGATCGTGCGCTGTCAGACAGGAAACGGAGTTAGGAATCAGTCGAAGAAGTGCGGCACATCGATCGCGCCGCCCTGCTCCGCGAACTCTTGAGCCATGCTGCGGCGCAATCCGGCGTCGCAGAGAAAATCAAGGGCGGTGAGGGCGAGCCCGCAGGCACCGTCGAGGGCGCCTGACTCCGCGGCATCCGTTGCGGCGGCCGCCGCGAATTCGCGGGTGTGCAGGGCAACGTCTGGTGCCGCAATCTTGATGAGTGGGTGAATACCGGGGATGCGATGGCTTACGTTGCCGAAGTCAGTGGACGCTGCGATGGTTTCCGACACCACGCTAAGCGGGAGTGGCTGGCGCCCACGGCGCTGCTGGGCGGCGACCCAGCGACCGGTGAGCACACCGTTCGTGCGCACCGGAAGGGTGGGGGCGTGCTCGTCCCAGTCGATCTCGACACTCGTTCCAGTCATCAATGCTGCGCCGCGCGCGATGTCGTCCAGCCGCACGCTGAGGTCTTTGAGCGTGTCCGCAAACTTGGATCGGGCGTAGAGCTTGAGTACCGCGCGCTCTGGAATGATGCTCGGCCGTGTTCCCCCCTCACTGATTACGGCGTGCACGCGGTCTACCGGCGGTAACTGTTGACGCAACAGGCCAACGGCCTGGTACGCCAGGGTTGCGGCGTCGAGAGCGTTGCGTCCCATAAAAGGTTGAGCGGATGCGTGCGCCGCGACGCCCGTGAACGTCACGGTTAGCACGCGGCGGCCGAGCCACACCTGGTCGGCGAGGTCGTAGCCATAGGGGTGCACCATGATCGCGGCGTCGAGGCCGTCGAAGGCGCCGTGCCTGGCCATCACTTCTTTGCCGGAGAAACCTTCCTCGGCGGGAGTACCGAGGAACACCACCCGGCCTCTGAATGCGTCGGGATTCTCCTTGAGCGTGTTAGCCAACGCGAGGAAGGCGCCGACGCCGGCGGCGGCGATCACGTTGTGCCCGCAACCGTGCCCCACGTCGGGCAAGGCGTCGTACTCGCTGAGAATCGCGATTGCCGGGCCGCAGTCCGACCCGATCTCGGCACGAATTGCGGTGTCTACCCCGTGCACGCCGAGCTGTGCGCTTATCCCGTGGCGACCGAGCAGCTCCACCAGATAAGCGGCGCTTCGATGCTCGGCGAAGGCGGTCTCCGGGTCGGCGTGCAGGGTGTGAACAACGTCGTTCAGGTCCCGGGCGAGTGCCTCTACCTGGGCTTCGACGGCGCTTGCGAGCTCGTCCGGGGCCCCGGAGAACGGCGACGGCACCGACTCATAGCTCTGTATCCTGCGGGCCGTTTCGGCCTGAAGCTTCTGCAGATACGTGGTGCTCGGCACTAACGAAGGGCTCATATATCCACCCTAGATAGGAAGATTACCTCCTAGGGCCGTCCTGACCTGCGCCGTCATCTCCAGAACCTGTGCTGGGTCAGCATCGCACTTGGCAGTGAGGAATTCCCCTCGCACTCCCCTAGCGGAATATCAGAGTGATATCACTCCGAAACCGCGACGGCCAAGCCTTCAGAAGCGATATGGAGCCGCTGTGCGGCACTGCTTGTTGAGCATTTTTGTCCTATCTGGCCAATCATCGTAGCTCCCTTGCGTGCCTGCGTCACCCGCAGTGCCGGACGCGCCCTGCGGGCTTATTTCGCCCGGCACTGCGGGCACTTCGGCACTCCCGGTCGCTCTCGATTTCTCTTGCCAGACAGGCCAAAAAAACAGTTGTCCACGAGGGAGAGAGAACCCATGAACACGCTCGCCAGCATCAGCACCCACGTTCCCACCATCCAGCGATTCACTACCGACGCAGCTGCGCGCGGAATCTGGACCATCATCAGCGAGCCCGGAGACAGGGACACCGGCAACCTCATCGCCGCCCTGGGCGCGGAAGAAGCCCTGAACGTGGTCCTGCACGGCACCGGCGACGCGGCAGGACTCGACCTGGCCACACTCCGCGCGCGCACCCGACCTCGCGCGAGTGCGGGCAACATCGCCGCAGCTTTCGCGGCCGCAGACACCGGGTCGGCAGAACTGATCACCCCCGCCCACCCGCACTGGCCCGCCGGTTTCAACGACCTCGGCTCCGCCGCCCCCTATGCGCTCTGGGTCCGAGGCGCCACCGAGATCCTGGCCGACCCCCTGAACACAGCCGTCGTCGGGGCTCGAGCCTCCAGCGGTTACGGCGAACACGTCACCATGGAGATCACCGCGGGCCTGGTCAGCCGGGGCCACGTGATCATTTCCGGTGCAGCGTACGGGGTAGACGGAATGGCTCACCGGGCAGCGCTGGCTAGCGGCGGGCGCACCGTCGCGTACCTTGCAGGCGGACTCGACCGGTACTACCCCACGGGCCACGACGCTCTGCTCACCCGGATTGCTGAGACGGGCGCGGTAGCTTCCGAAATCAGCTTCGGACAGAGCCCCACCCGGTACCGGTTCCTGATGCGAAACCGGTTGATCGCGGCCGCCGCCCGCTCAACTGTCGTCACAGAAGCTGGCTACCGATCGGGATCGTTGAACATCGCAACCCACGCCTTCACAATCGCCCGCCCCGTAGGCGCCGTCCCCGGCCCGGTCACGTCCCCGACCAGTGCCGGATGCCACCGCCTGATTCGCGAATTCGGTGCACAGCTCGTCACGAACGCTGAGGAAGCCGCCGCACTCTAGACCGGGCAGCCAGCCAGCTCCCGAGCTGGCCGGCGAGGGGGGGAAATCCCCCTCGCACTCCCCCGCCACGGAATATCAGAGTGATATCACTCCGAAACCGCGACGGCCAAGCCGTCAGAAGCGATATGGAGCCGCTGTGCGGCACTGCTTGTTGAGCATTTTTGTCCTATCTGGCCAATCATCGTAGCTCCCTTGCGTGCCTGCGTCACCCGCAGTGCCGGACGCGCCCTGCGGGCTTATTTCGCCCGGCACTGCGGGCACTTCGGCACTCCCGGTCGCTCTCGATTTCTCTTGCCAGACAGGCCAAAAAAACAGTTGTTCACGAAGAGAAGAGATTCCATGGTCGAGTCCGATTACCGGTACGAGAACACCTACCCGCGGGAGCGCTACGCGGACGGGTGCGCCTGCAGCGGGTGCACCTCGGAAGGGGCCGTAGATACCCAGCCCGGAGAAACCTGCACCGCGACCCGCTACGCCGACAGCTTCGCCTAATCGAGGAAACAGAAATCATGCTCATCATCACCCACAGCCACGCCGCCGGAACCATGATCGACGGCACCAGTAAAGGCGACGGAACCGCAGACGTCCTCAAGACCGTCGGTTGGCGTTGGGGGCGCAGCATCAGCGCCTGGTTCGTCCCCCAGTCCCGCGACCGCCTCCCCCATCTCCACACCATCACCCGCACCCAGGAGGCCTTGGAAGCGGCCGGATTCGAGGTCGAAACAGACATCGACAGCACGCGACGCACGACCGCCGAGGTCGAGGCCGGAAAGATCGAACGTCAGGCCGACCGGGTCGACGCCCTGGCCGCCACAGCCGACCGCAAGGCAACCGCAAGCGACGACGCGTGGACGCGCGCCCGGAGCGCGCTTGACCGCCTGCCCGAAGGAGGAGAACCGATCAAGATTGGCCACCACTCCGAAGGACGCCACCGCAACGCGATCGCCAAAGCAGATAACGCCATGCGTAAATCAGTTGCAGCCAGCGCCGACGCCACCCACGCCCAGGCAAGGGCCGACGCGGCCACGCACACCACCGACGCCCGCTACCGGCCCGTCACGGTGGCTAACCGCATCGACACTCTGGGGGCCGAGCTCCGCAAGTTAGAACGACGCATCATCGCCCCGCGCTACGACGACGCACAAGGCTACATCGACGCCACCGACGCCCAGAAGCAGGCCCGAGCAGACCACCTCGCACCCATCCTCGCCGAAAAGCGCGACCAGATCGCGTACTGGGAAGCCGTGCGCGCCGCCCAGATCGAGAGCGGAACAGTCACCGGCTACGACCGCAGCACCGTCAAGAAGGGTGACCGGGTGAAGATCCGCGGCCAGTGGCGCGAAGTCGTCCGCGCCAACCCCAAGACGGTCAGTGTCAGCACCGGCTACACCTGGACCGATACCGCCCCGTATGCGGAGATCCAGCAGCACCAGCGGCCCGAATAGCCGCCGCGTAGGCCGGCCCGCCGAGGGGCCGGCCGCCGTGAGGGGGACGGTGCCCCCTCACACTCCCCCACCAGGTGAATCCGGCCCGGAGGCCGGACCCACACGGAGCCGGCTGCGCCGGCCTGACTCTTTCAAAACATTTCTTCCCTTGGTGGCCAATCATCGTAGTTCGCTCCGTGCCTGCGTCACCCGCACTCTCGCACGCGGTCGCGGGCTCCCTTATTTCGCACGAGAGTGCGGGCACTCCGGCACTCCCGCTCTCAATCGATTTCTCTTGCCACCAAGGGCAGAAAAACGGTGGACGACAACTCAACCACTGCCCACGAGAAAGCTCGGGACCCCGCGCACCTCACCAACCTTGGAGAGAGAACCCCATGACCACCAGCATCCGCAGCGTCAAGATCAACCCGACCGAAACCATCACCACCCTGGACGTGGACGCGGCCAGCATCGGGGCGGACATCGTCGCCGCCATCGGCTGCCGGATGTTTGACGTCGTCGGTCTGGAGGACGACATCGACCTCTTCATCGATGATGAAGGACTCATCAACGGGTCAACCCTGAACCTGCCCGCGACCTTGCTCGCACACCGCCTCGGCCGCCGCACTGTCATCTTCGGCACTGCCGTCGCCGTCAGCGTCACCGGAGACGGTGAGACCGTCGGCCTCACCGACGCCCAGTACGCCCGGATCCAGGAGTCTTTCGCGCAGAAGCCCGACGCCGGGACCGTCGACGCCCTCGTTGAGAGCCTGTCGCCGTTCCCCACCGTGGTGAGCATGCTCCGCAACATCTAGCCGCAAGCACCGGCTGGCCCCGGGCGGGCCGGCCGGTGAGGGGTGTTCCCCTCACACTCCCCCACCGGGCGCGGTAACGGAAGCCTCCGCAGCGTAGAGCGACGCCGAAGCGCCTGTACTCACCGCCCCAAGCACGCCGCAAAGCTCGGGATAGCTGGACTGTCCGCTGTCATTGCTTGTAATGCTGCTATTGTTTGTAATACAGGCATTGTAGGTAATAGCGCTAATACAATTAATACCTGTAAAGACAGTAAAAGCAGCAAAGACAGCATAAGCAGCAATGATGCTTATGCCATTAATGACAGCATTAGCTGTAATGTCACTAATGACGACAAGAGAAACGAGAACGATGCCTCCGGCACTCAATCGCACCGCGTTGGAACGGGTCATCGCCGTCATCAACGGCAAGGGTGGCGTCCTCAAGACCACACTCACCGCCAACATCGGCGGCATGCTCGCTAACAACGGCTACCGCGTACTCCTGGTAGATCTCGACCCCCAGGGCAACCTGGCCGAGGATCTCGGCTACACAGACGACGACCGGGACGACACCGGCCGCGCACTGGCTCAGGCACTCATGTTCGGTGGGGGAGCGGCCCCCATTCGCGAAGTTCGACCAAACCTTGACGTATTCGCTGGAGGTCCGGCCCTCGACCAGGCCACGGCCGGTCTCGCTGCCAAAGCGAACAAGGACCCAGATGGGGCCAAGCTTGCCGTCGCTCATCTGCTGGAGCCCATTGCGGGCGACTACGACATGATCCTCATCGACTGCCCACCAGGCGATGAAACGCTCCAGACAGCGGCCGTTGCGGCCGCGCGATGGGCACTCGTCCCCGTCAAAAGTGATAAATCAAGCCGCAAAGGACTTGGTGCCGTCGCAGCGCGACTCGACGCGGTCCTCGGAGTGAACCCCACCCTCGACCTCCTCGGCGTGGTCCTGGTAGACGTCGGGACCTCTGCCCACGTCGTCCAGCGCGAAGCACGCGAACACATCGCAGAGCTCTTCAACGCCGACAACAACGTCGTCTTCACTGCCACGGTTCGCCACAGCGAAGCGACCGCCCAGGCCACCCGAGAACGGGGACTTCTGGTGCACGAACTCGACGCACAAGTCCGCAAGGGGCCGAAATGGTACGAGATCCGGCGGGGTGACGCGCAGGCACAAACATTTGCACCACGCACAGCATCGTCGGTCGCTGACGACCTGCAGGCAATCACCCAAGAAGTCGTGGCCAGGATTACGGCAGCAGAGAACCAGGAGGCCCTCGCATGAGCGACGAAACCCCCAACCGACAGATCGGCGGCCTCACGCCACGCGCCGGGGCTCATGACCTGAGCCGGCTCCAGGCCCGAAATCGCCCTGAACCAAAACCGGAAACCAGTGAGCAGCCCAAAACCGTTGCCTCTCCCGCTGCAAAGCCCTCGCGCACACCAGCCAAGAAGTCGGCAACCGTTGTGGTCGACACGACTGCGCGGATGACCACCTATCTGTCAGTAGCCACACGTGATCGGGCCCGTGCAACGTACCGGGCGACGAGCCACATCGAAGGCGATAAGAGCTGGTCAGACTTCGTGGAGCGAGCCATTTTGGCAGAGGTAGAACGTCGTGAACTCTCACACAACGCAGGGGAGAGATACCAGGGTGATAGCTCGCCGCTCCCCGCTGGACGACCACTGAGCTAGGGTGGACTCCCCGCCCGTAGCTCGGCGTGAGGGACGGCGCCGCAGGCGGACAGGAACACGCCCAGTACGCCTCTGGCCGAGACGGGGAGTGGGCCGGCGTTCTACTTCTGCTTGGGGCGTGGCGCCTGCGCTTCGGCGCGGGTGCGCTGTTCGCGTTCACTGGTGCGTGCCTGGTCCAGGTCGGCGCGTAGCTGGGTGAGTTGGTGCTCGAGGGCGGCCCGCACGTCGGTGACGCGCTGCTCGGCGTAGGAACGCTCCCTGCCGGCCTCGGCCGTGGCACTGTCTCGTTCACTGCTGACTGTGGCCAGGCGCCCGGTAAGCACGAGCGCTTCCGCCCGGGCGCTCTCGCGCTCCGTCCGGGCCTGATCGAGCAGGTCCCGGGTGCTCGCAGCATCCGTCTCGGCCCGCTCCGAGCGGCTGGCCGCGGCGGCGGCCTGCGCGATCGCGTCGCGCGCGGAGGCCAGGGCCTCGTCCTTGGCCTCAGTGGCCGCCGTGACGAGCTCCCGGGCCTCGGTGAGCTGTACGGTCGTGGCCGCGTTCTCAATGCTCAGAGCGGCCACCTGGTCTGTGAGGGCGGTGATCTCGGCGGTCGCCCGTGCATTGTCCTCGCCCGCAGTGACCAGATCGCCCTCGAGGGTGGCGGCACGCTGCTCGAGCGCGGCCAGGGTCGTGCGGAGCTCGTCGACCAGGGCCGCTGATTCCTCGGCTGCCGCGTCGGCTTCGGCGCGCTCGGCCTCGGCCTTGCGGGTGGCGGTCTCGGCGCGGTTGGCGCGCGCGGCCGCCGTGGCGACCTGCTCGGCCGCGTCAGAGGTGACGGCCTCGATCTGTGCCTCGGCTGCGTCCGGGTCCGCGACGGTGCGGAGCTCGTCGACAAGGACCACCTGTCATTTTCCGTTCACGATTGCACAGATGTCCGTTCACGCCTGCACAAGTGGTTCGGAGATGAACTGACGAGGTCCGTTCGGCTCTGTTGGGTCTCTCGAACGGTCTGGCATGTTCAACTTGATCCCCGTCACCTCCTCCGTGCAGGGGTGAACGGAAATACCAGTGCTCAACTCTCGCCTGCACAACCCCGAAAACACGCGACCCCTTGTGCAAGCGTGAACGGAAGATGACAGTGGAACTGTCATTTTTCGAAGTCGTCTTCACAAACGTTCCTACTCGCGTGCACAACTGACTCGGTGACTGTCCGCCGAGGCCGCGTCGCTCAGATGGTCTCTGGAGTCGTCGCCCGTCTCGGCGCAAGGACTGCAATCGCATCCGGACCACCCCCTGGCCTATTCGGCGTCCGCCCCCTCTTACCTCCTGCTTGTGCAGGCGAGTACGAACAAAAGCGACACTCGTGCAGAGGAGTACGGAAAAGTCAGACGTCACACTCGGCTGCACAACCCCCGAAAACACAGGGGTCGTTGTGCAGACGACTTCGAAAAGGGACAAGGGCGTGAAACCCTCCCTGCAGGTCGGTGCAGTCCGGAGCACGGATGACCGGGGCGTGCCACCCGACTGCGAGCACTGCCCCATCCCGAGGCCGCCCACCGGGACGGTTCGTGCTCGAGTGGCACTGTCGTTCGGGCGACCTGGTCAACAGGATTGAGCCCCACGGGCGCGGGGGAGCGGTGTCGGAGATTCTGGCCGAACCGTGTCGAGAGGTGGCCCTGCCCGGTGACGGACCGGATTCATCGAGGGTGTCCGGGGCGGTGCCCGGCGTAGTGTGGCCGACATGGACGACCTTGGTGTGCCGAACTGCGAACGATGCATGGTACGCATGGTGATCGAGGGCACCGCTGACGGCCCCTACTGGTGCTGCCCGGAGTGCGGTGTCGTTCGACTCGTCTGACGCCCTTCGTCTTGGCGATGCGCAGAAGGTCGACGGGTTGATTCCATTGCTGGTGAGGTCGGGGGAGCGGTAGCTTCAACAGCATGTGCGGCAGATTCGTGGTCCCCAGCTCCGCCGACGAGCTGCTGAGCGTCTTCGACGCCACCGGCGACAATGCCACTGACTGGCAGCCCTCGTACAGTGTTGCCCCCACGGATCCGGCACCCATCGTGGGCGAGTGGAACCACGACGAAACCGTTCAGCGCGACCTGGATTTGGCATCGTGGGGATTGAAGCCAGGTTGGGCGAAGCCGGGAGGTCCTGCTCCAATCAACGCACGCCTGGAATCGGTGGCCAGTAATGGCATGTTCCGCAGCGCGTTCGCCTGCCCAGGCCGGCTACTACGAGTGGCAACAGAAGCTGGTGTCCATGGTTCATTCGTCACGAACTGACCATATCGACCTCGGCCGACACGCTCAGTGATTCAGGACGTATGAGTTCAGGTCTTCCGTGGGTGAAGCTCCACGTCGTTTCGTTTTCTTCTCAGGTGCGAGCAAGCCCTGAGTTAGGTCTGCATACATGCCAAAGAGAAGTTCCAGCACCCCAGCGTCGGTTGCGTTGGCTTTCAGGCCGTAGGCGTTCAGCACTGCCTTGTCCAGCGAGGTGTGAGCCTTGCGAAGGTCACTGGGCATAACGCTTCGGTTGTACAGCACTGCGAGCGAACTTGTTGGGAACTGTTCTCGTGCTGCAAGAACGCCCTCAGCTGCCGACTGAACTTTCTTCAAGGTCGCTTCGTTGCTCAGATCGGGGAATGGGAAGTTGTTGTAAGTGACCTCAGCTGAGAGCGAGAAGTCGGACTTCAAACGACCTGATATAGCTCGGTTCCAAATGTTGAAGACGCTGCTGGTCATGATTCCGAAAGTCTCAAGTGAGGCGTTCGGGATGTAGAGGAGTTTGTTGTTCGGCACCACCTCAGCGGGCATCACCGCCATCGGTACATACTCTCGCTCCTGAGATGAGACGAGTGGAACAGCAAGGTATTCAGTTGAGGGCTGACGGAGAGCCTGCTGCCATTCCCAAGCTCGGGTTGCCGACTTCTGTGTATCCAGTTTCGTTGAAGCGAGTCGCATCTCACGGACACGCTCAATTCGGTCTTTCAACACAGGGGAAGAGAGTAAATCGGCGGGATCGGCGTCCTTCAGCCAGAGACCAAAACGAAGCGTCCCGTTGATGAGTTCTGCACTGCCGATTACTCGTCGGAGGTATTTGGCTGCGGTCAGGTCAGCAGCACGAATCTCTTCTGCCTCTTCAGGGGAAATGTTTGATAGCAGCCCACCGTCCACGGGCTTGTTGCCATTGGTCATCGACTGAACTTCGGACTGAATCGGCTTGCTGCGACTGGTTACGAGAGCATCCGTGGCGTCAAGCAAATAGGCGTTGATATTCCGCACCCGCACGAGGACTGGTTCAGCTTTGAGGCTCGGGTATGACCAAAGAGGACGCAATGGCGGCTTCGGGTTCGCTGAAATTCCTACGATCACGCAGTGGACGGCGGCAACCTTGCCTCCCTCGTTGTTCCAAGCGAAAGTGCGATGAGCAAAATCTATGCCCATCCCAAGCTGGTTCAAGGCACCCCAAATCACTGGTGGCTGCTGCCCTTGCGTGATTGAGCTTGTGGAGACAAAAGCGGCACGTGCTTTTGTGTTCTCCATGTGGCGAGCTGCAATCAAGTACCAGCTCGCTACATAGTCCAGAATTCCAGCACTGCGAGTCTTCGCCCACACCAATGCCTGATCGTCTTTCTGGTCTGCACTCAGCCAAGACGACCCATAGAAGGGAGGGTTTCCCATAATGATCGTGTCGTCGTTCATTGGGCACACTTCAGCCCAGTCAATCCGTAGAGCGTTACCTTGACGAATTGTTGCAGCGTGGGAGAGCGGGAAGATCGTCGGAGCGGCGCCTGTCAGCTCGTCCAGCTCCTGATTCGCCTGATGCTCAGCGAGGTACATCGCAACCGAAGCAATCTGCGAACTCCACTGCTCAAACTCGATGGCGTGGAACTGCTCAAGGCTGACGGTAAGACCAATGGTTCCCAAGCCATCCAGACCGACTTGCAGCTCCTCGCCGTCGCGTCCTGTGGTGACTTTGCCTTCAAGCTCAATAAGGCGGGCGATGATCTTGTGTTCTATGTCCCTCAGCCGTTTGTAAGCAACGAGAAGGAAGTTACCCGAACCAGCGGCAGGGTCCAGGTAGTTTTTCGTTCCCAAGTCTTTGCGGAGCTTCCTAAGTCCTGCCCGGTCATCCCAGACCTTCCGAAGTCGTTCCAGATATTCGTCAAGGAAGAGCGGGCGGATAACTTTCAGGATGTTCTGTTGCGAGGTGTAATGCTCACCCAACGCACGGCGATCTTCTTTGCTCTTGATGGTTTGAAACATGGCCCCGAAGATGGCGGGGCTGATTTTCGACCAGTCATAAGAGCTTGACGCAATCAGTGCTGTTCGCATCTCAGCGTTGAAGGAGAAGACAGGAATGACTTCTTTGAACAGCCCTCCGTTTACGTAAGGGAATTCTGAGATGGAGGAAGGCAAGTTGTGCGGTCTCTTGTCTTTGTGGGTATTCAGAAGCTGGAATAGCTCCTGAATGCTGCCGCCCAAACCAGCTCCAGAATCAGCGGACTCAGCCAAGAAATCAGCGAAGAGTCCCTTCTTCCACATGCGGGTGTCGTCACCGAAGTTCAAGAAGAGGATACGAACCATGAACACGCTGGCGGCATGTCCTTCGTAACCGTTCTTCTCGAATTCGACGTAAAGGTCTGCCATCAGGTTGACGGCTTTGATGTCTGCGTCGATCTCTTGTGCGGTGGCCTTTGACCCGTAGACCTTGAAGATCGAATCAAGGTGGTCGAGGTGCTTCGGTAGGTCTGTGAGCGGGAACTGCACGCTGGTGCCAAGCAAAACGTCAATGATGCGAATGTTCGCAAAGTCGGAGACGATGAGAACGGGAGGTCGCAGATGAGGGATGAGCGACACCATGTACTGACGTGCCTGCACCTCCGCTCCGTCCAAAGACTTTCCTGCGGATTTGTGTTCAATCAGAACTACGCCGCCCCACAGGACGTCGATGAAATTCGTCGTGCCAGTAGCAACGTTCTTGATGGGGAATTCGAAGTCCACGCCCGTTGCCAACAGGTCTTCAACGCCGATGATCTGGTGGAAAAAGTCGCTCCAGAAAGACTGTGCGAATTGCTTCTCATTGGTCACCGTCGCCCATTTATCGGCAAAGATACGAGCTTTTTGGCGTGAGAGCTCAACGCCTGTTTTTACATCCCCGGAAGTCACCCGCTCAGTTTACGGACCGAGCGATACTCAGCACGGGAGCGTCAGTCGAGTCGGGAAGAATGAGCGTATGGACGATGCCCGCAAGCAGCAAGTTGAAGAACGTCACAGCGCTGTTATATCTGCGTTCGTTTTGCGAGCAAGGCGGGTCGAGGCTCATTCCCTTGCCGCTGACAAGGTATTCCTTCACAAGCTCTCCACAATGGAGATGACGTACCAATTCGTCGCTGCCGAGAATCAGGGATACCTCATTCAGGTTCTCCCTCCGGAGGAACAGGTCGAGTCCGCAGCTGCACGTGTGCGTCCCTTGCTCTTGCAGGAAGATAGCGTTCACTACATAAAAGTCCTCAACGCTCTTGGGTACTTTGCGAAGGACAGCCCTGATGCAAAACTGCGGAATGCCCTCGCTGCGATTCGCTTAGATTGGGATCGGATACAGCCAAAGGGAAAGGACATTCTCGGGGCCAGCACGCAGATCGAGGATGCTGATGGCAACAAGAGCGAGTTCCTGAGTGACACCGAATTGGCGTTCGCGTACATATATGGGGATGTAGTTCATAACGATTTGGACCGTCTCGCCTCAACGAAGATGCATGGCGTGAAGGAGCGGTTCAAGGCGGCAGCACCAATCGTCTGTTTCATCATGGTGCTTACGATCGCGACGTTGAATGTCACCCGTAACATGCGGAAGGCAGGGCTGCTGGATCTGCCTGAGGAGCTGTACACGGAAGATGTTGTTGTTACCGAGACTGTCTTTCGGAACGAAGCACGAGCGTGGTCGGCTCCAGGCGATACGCCGCTGCCTGAGGAGTTCGGGGGAGCGGGTGAGAGCGTAGACAGCGCGACTTCTCCAACTGATGCTTGGCAGGAGCAGAAGACGAGCGGAGAGCCTACGCCGTAGCGAGTGCAGGAGCCGCTGGCTCGGGGGCAGGGTTTGCTCAGCTGGGGTACACCCCAGCTGGACGTCCGGTCAGAGAGCAGGACTGCCGTCAGATAGCGTCGGTTTCTTCATTCCTTGACACTCGCTGGCAAGGCTCTTGGAGGTTCCCTGACACTGACGGGGGTGGACGATGGCGGGACGGGCCCGGGTGGCTATTGGCCTGAACTTGATGCCGCCGCTGCGGTGACTATCCACAGGAAAGTCGTGATCACGGAGATACCGAGCGTGATGTACCCCAGGATGAGCCCTGTGAGTGAGGCGCCGCGTCCGATGCCGCCGAGGCGGGTTGCGTTTCGCAATCCAACGTGGCCGAAGATCACAGCGAGCACTGCAGGCAGGAAGGCCAAGAACATCATGAACAGCCCGAGGATCGGGATGGGTATCCAGATCCCAGTGATGATGGCGACTATGCCGAGAACAAGTGAGGTGATCGCCATGCCGTTGGTGGGCGCCTTGATGACCTGCTGATAGATGATCTGCTGCTGCGGGTAGGAGGACATCTGCCGGTTACTCATTTCGTTTTTGGAGAAGTGCGTTCGGAACCGTCCGTCGTTGTTGATAAGAACGGCTTCGTGTGATTGGCGCATGCTGACCAGGCGTCGATGTGCACCGGGCTGGCGCTTGTCGCGGAGTTGTAGGGATGGCGCTTCCCGCGGTTGCATTGTTCATCGTGGGGTCAGTTGTTGGTCATGAGGCCAGTTGCGGAATCGAAGGTTACGCCGGCACCGGAGGAGTCGTCGGTGATCGTGAGGCGGTAATTCTCACCACTAGTGCTCCGTGCGTATCCGCCTGTTGTGCCCACAGGGATTTGAAAGAGCGCCTGGCCCTCTGGTGTCGAGACCATGTTGTCCGCGTTGATGAGGAGTTCAGTCGGCCATGGTTGTCCAGGCGTTTTTAGATTCTTGAGGACAAAGGAGATCGTGCCGGCTGCCATTTGCATGGCTGCACGGGTTTCTTCCGGAGAACGTGGCGCGGTGGCCAGCGGCGTCGTAGCGGGGGCGTCTGGAACTACTTGAAGTGTCGGTGCTGCCGGGTTTGCCTGTGGGAGAACATCAGGCGCGGTGGCCATGGGCTGGGTCAGAGCGGTCAGCGACGCCAGGCTCGGCATGGGGGGTACGGCGTTTGGTGCGTAGAAGAACGCCAGGCTCCAAATGGACAGCAGTGTCCCGGCGACACCGAGAGTGCCGCCGAGTGCGGGCAGTAGCCGGCTCGTCGCTCGTCCTTCCCGTCGGAGCTGCGTTGCTCGAATGGCGAGTGAGATCGCTGTGATGCCGGCAGTTGTGAATGCGAATCCGCGGAACCCTGTGCTGACGTCCGGATGCGCGAGAGGCAAGAGAGTGGCGAAGAGGCCTAAAGCGACCGCCAGCAAGCCAGTCAAATTGCTCGACCGGGCGCGCGGCTGGGTCGCAACGTACCTACTGCGAGGGCGTGTGATTGTGTTGGCCGCCGGTGCGTCCCAATATCCCGGCGGGTTCCAGTCTCTAGGACCATGCCCCATGTCGCCCCACGTCAATTCCCCCAAGCGCCCATCCATTCAGGCGCACTTCTGTCTAGCAGCCGGGAGACCAGTCCGACAGACCCCCGAACAAGTGGGACCAACGGGGGCTTGTGGACTCGTCGGATATCCGACGCCAGGGTGAGTATTCAGCCAGGGAGTGTGCCGTACTGTAACGATCGTTCGCGAGTTACTTCAGAACAGGTTCAGCACGGCGCGGAAACACAGCGTTATTCGTGATGCTCGTCGTGTACGCATCTACGTAACGCGCTACCTGGTTGGTGATGTCTTGCTCGGTAATGGTTCCAGTCAATCGCGCCGAGGTCCCGCCCTCGAAGAGCTCAATAGATCACTGAATTTTGTACTTATTGCGCCGCTTCTGAAATGCTTCCTCTCCGCCGTCGAGAACTTCGCAGGCGTGTTCCCGGACGCCAAATCTTCCAAGAGCGGTGGGACTTGATGCATTCAACGGCTGAGAATGCTCGAGAGCGCCAGTGAAGTACTCGAAGGTCTGAGCATTCTTGTTCTTTCGGTCGTCGCCGTGCCGGTTGGCGACAATGATCTGCTCCGAGTCGGCGCCGATGACTAGGTTGGCATTGTGGCTGACCATGATGATCTGCCTCTCCTTCTTGCCGTCGACCAAGTAGGGAACGATGGTGTCGTAGATCGATCGGCTGTCAAGATCGTCCTCAGGCTGGTCAATGAGAAGAGGCCATGGCTCTTGCGACTCGTTCAGGATTAAGGTGAGGGCAAATAGAGCTTGCTTGCCCGGTGTCATTGAGGATCGCCTGAAGCCGCCGATTCGGTCGGAGTCCAGTTCAGCTGAAAAGCGAACTTCTGAGGAGACGGTCAACACATCTGCCGCGACTGCGCTCGGCTCGTAGCTCTTATTCAGTGCAACCTCTCCGCTTCGAAGGGCTTGCAAGAACTTGGCCGGGTCAGCGTGGGCGGATTCGTATGCGACGGAGTCGCCCTTGCTCTTGATGTACGCATTGGTGCTTCGCTGGTTGAATCCGATCGAGGCGTGCTCAACGGTGTTGGTCGTGATGTCGGTTTCTATGCCGAAAGTGAGATCTGTTAGCAGGCGCTCTTCGTCACTGAAGATTTCTACCAAAGCCGAAAGCGCCTCGGCGCGATCGGCGACACCTTTGGACGCTTTGGCCGCGGCCGCCACTTGCTCGATGATGAGCTGGTCGCGGGCCTTCTCGCCCTTGGCGATATTTGCCAGGATAGTTACTTGCTTCTTGTGGTCTTCGACCACGCCTGAAAGTTCTGCATTCGCTTCGTGCTTCTCGATGAGGTCTGCGTTAGTACTTCTGATCGTCTCAATTTCGGCACGGAGCGATTCTTCTTCGTCATCAAGGTCGTTCACCGCCTTGACTAAGGTCGCCTCGACGCTGGAGACAAGATCTCTCAGCACGTTGGCCTTGAGCTCATCGAGATTCACGGCAACAGATTCCGGCACTTCTGCAGACGACGGGCGCAGTGTGACTGTGGCTTGAACGGCCTGCGGCAGGATTGAGGCGACGTTGAGGCCCTCCGCTGGTGCAACATACGAGCCCAACTGGTCAAGCTCAACAGCAACCTCTTTGACGCGGGTCTCCATGCCGTCGAGTTGTTCAGCCACTGCCTGATACTTGCGGACTTCGTCGTCAGAGAGTCGGGCTGCGGTCTTGATCCGATCAATCTCGCCTTGCAGCCGATCTCGTTCCGTCGCGATGGCGGCCTTGTCGCCTAGGTCTTTGACTTCTTGTTCTCGCTCATCTATCCGGTCGGCGAGTCCGAACCACTCACCGACCGCGCTCCTGATGTCGGAGTTCGCGGCGGCAACTCTGATGGCCGAATTGTCAAAGGCGGTTTTCACGAGGGGGTAGATCCGAAAGAGCGCTGGCGCAATCTTCTTGGTGATCTCCTCGGGTTGTTCGCTTAGTTTGTAGAGCGCATTTTGTGGGATGTAGATGACTTTTCCGATTGTGTCCTCACCCGAAGCCCACTCGACCTTGCATGCCACGCCAGCAACCTCCGCCCAAGTCAAGCCGGCAGCAGGTCCCGCCTCCTTGGCATCGCGAAGGCCGTGAGCCTCGACTTGCAGACGCAAAGTTTCAGCGGGGTCGACGGCGTGAGCCATATAGGCGAGAAGTGCCGATTTGCCGGACGATCTGCTACCAATAATTGCGTTCAGATTACGGTTGAACGACACTTCGTGAGGAAATTCATCGGTACCCGAAAACCGCACTTTTGAGATGACCTTGTACGGCTCCTTCTGGTCTGGTTCGGCGGCTTGCAGTGCAACTCGTTCTGCCGGCTCAATGAGCGTCTGTTGCAGGCCCGCAAAAGTCGGGTCCGCCTTGACCCAGGTCGCCACCTGTCTCGTGCTCTTATCCCTCAGGGTGTTACCGAGCCATGCTTCGAGATCCGCAAAGCTGTGGGCGTCACATCCGCCAAAGACGGGCTTGGGCTGGGAGGGCTGGGACGTATCCTCGTAGCGATCTCTCAGTAGAAAGTGGCTCGAATTTTCTGGTCCCTTGCCGAAGACGGCGTGGATGTCTTTGTCGATCTCGTCGGCAATGTTTGCCTTGCGCTGCTGACCTGATTGCGCGCGGAAACCATTGTTGTTCGCGGGTGCAACGAAAATCAGATAGTCCGAGACTTCGGCTTTTTCCCCGAAAGTATCTCGAAAAGCTTGCTTGATGTGGGCTCGAGTCACCGTTGCGGTATTGAAGTCGTTGCCTGCTAGTTCAGAGCAGGGTTTTTGCCGCCCTTGCCTATCGGTGAGCTGTGTTGTGAGGCGCGAGAGGAACTCGCTGATTTTGGCGCCGGCGATGGAGTCTCGGAATATGACATGGAAGTCGACCATTTGCACGTCGCGGTTGACGGTCTCATTTAGGCGAAGCTCCACGTTCACAAGCAATAACTTCTCAGAATCCGGGAACCGTTCCTTGAAGTGCTGGATGAAGGCGAGCGACTGGTCGGCGGAGAAGTAATCGGTGATCCCAATAACGCTGACATCTGAGTTTTCAAGATTGTCCGCGAACCTGTCGAAATCGGGGAGGCCTAAGTTTTTCTCGTAGGCGTCGTTCAGTTTTGTCCCCGGAACGTGGACGTGAAGGTCCCATTTGCGCCACTGGGATCCCGCTGGATATTTGTTCACACCTTCTCCTGTCTAGCGTTGCTCAGATAGAGACAAACAGTGAAGGCTTGCAACCCCCCTCGCTCCTAGCGAGTGTGCTCTAGCTCCAATGCCGAGCGACTCTCGCTAATCCCCATCGCCACATTATCTGCTGGGCGGATCTTGGCGGTGACTCTTGGCGCTCTGTGGCGGCGCTCTGTGATGCTGCTCTGCGTATCGAGCCGGAGCCGGAGCCGGAGCCGGAGCGGAGTCGGTGTCTTGTACCTCAGGGGTTGAAGGACAGCCAGAATGCCGAGACGCTCTAATGTAGAGCGCTCATAACGGCGTTGTGGTGGTAGTGGCTTCGCTCACAACAGCAAAGATCTCTTCGGCAATCTCGGCGATGGTATCGACGGCGGTGTTGCGAGCGATCTTGTCCACCAGAGACGGCGACAACTTCGCGATCTCGTCACGAGATATCTCATGCCAAATGGGCAACATACGTTGGTCCCCATTCACGCTGAGCCCGATTATGCCGTCGAGCTCGTATTGCGGCCATCCTTTTGCAAAGAATGAGCTCGACAGCACAACGATGCCGAACGCGCTATGCGCGAGTCCGTAATCGATTTTTCTCCGCAGGCTGTCACCTATTCGCAGCTCAGTTTTGTCCAGCCACACCTTCAACCCTCGCTCTCTGAGGGCGATCGCTAACGGCTCAGCAACCGAAGCCTTATCTTCGCTTGCGTGCGAGACGAACACATCCCAGGTCTCACCATCATCGTCAGGGACCACTGGCGGACGCTCGTGCCGAATGCCGCTGAGCGACTGGGGCGGCGATGACTTGGCGACATGAAGAGCGGGAGGTTCGACAGCGACCGACGATCGCACTTTTGTTGCTTTCAAACCCATCAGATCGACAGTCAGGTACCAGCTGCCGCTGCGAGGGACGGTGAGACGGAAAGGAGACGTCTTGACCAGGCCCCCGAAATGCTTGTGCGCTCGGCCGTTCTTGTAAGAGGTGAAGTTCGAACTGTCCATCAGGCGGACATTGGCCGCTGTCGTCAACGTCACAACCACCGTGGCGCCCTTATCCAGACGATTCCAGTGGTACTTCGTGAATGGCAAACCTGACATTGCGCCCCCGCATCTGGCGGGCTCGATCTTGAGTCCCCGTGACTACATCGAACCATGGACCACTGACCCAGCAGCTCCGAGTCAATCAATCCGGCGCGGGCGGGCATCCCAGTCGAGAGCTCTTGAGAGCCTGTCGTGTGAGCGTCATCATCCAACCTGGAGCCGTAGCCTTTGCGGGACTTAGAATAAATGACGGGATAAGTGGCTCCCCTGCTGCTTCTGTGGGTTAATCCCGGCCGGGGAGTGCGGGTTTGTGGCCGCCGAGGCTGAGCATGGCGAGGGCGATGAGGGCATCGGGTGATTTGAAGCCGAAGGCGATGCGGGTGAGTAGTCGGATCTTGGTGTTGACGGATTCGATGCGGCCGTTGGAGAGGCCGTGCTCGATCGATGCAAGGATCGCGGCCCGGTGCTTGACGATGGAGCGTTGGAGTTTCACGAACGATGGGATTCGGCTGCGGCGGGCCCATCCGACCCACTTGTCCAGGGCCTCGGCGGCTTCGTCGCGGGGCAGCTTGAAGACCAGCCGGAGGCCTTCTTTGAGGTAGTAGGCCCGGCCCAGGGCCGGGTTGGTGTGAACGACCCAGGCCAGCTTGATCTGTTGTTTCTCGGTGAGGTTTTCGGGGTTTTTCCAGAGCGCGTAGCGGGAGTTCATCATCAACTTCGCGTGCTCGCTGTGAGGCCGGGCCGGGGCGTCGTGCACGGGCCGGCCAACCGTGCGGGACTCGTTTAGGCGGGCCTGTTTGCGGGCCTCGGTCCAGGCGGCCTTGCGAACTTCATCGAGGGCTTCCGTGGCCCACTTCACGACGTGGAACGGGTCCGCGCAGCGGACTGCGTTCGGGCAGCGTGCTGCGACGACCGACGCGATCCACGCAGCCCCATCCGCGGAAACATGCGTGATCAGAGCTGATCGTTCCGCGCCGAGCGCATCGAAGAACGTGCCCAGGGTGGCCTTATCCTGGCCGGGTGCGGCCCAGACCAGACGCCCCGAATCGTGGTCGACGACCACAGTCAAGAACTTCCGGCCGCGCTTGAAGGAAACCTCATCGATCCCGATCCGGGTGAGCCCGGCGAAGGGATCATGGAGCTTTTCCGTGTCAGCCCACACCCGGGTGATGATCGCCCCGACCGTGCGCCATGCGATCCGCA